>NZ_JAUSVX010000011.1 GCF_030814995.1 Labrys wisconsinensis
CCGTTAAACTCCTCCGCGCCGATGGTACTATGTCTCAAGACCTGGGAGAGTAGGTCGTCGCCAGGCCTGCCAAGAACACGTCCTCCTCACAATGCACCGCATAGCGCCCAACACGCGCAAGCCACTTCCGCGGGGTGGAGCAGCCCGGTAGCTCGTCAGGCTCATAACCTGAAGGCCGCAGGTTCAAATCCTGCCCCCGCAACCATCTCAACCAAAAGCCCCGGTCCGCTCAACGCGGCCGGGGCTTTCCGGCGTCTGACACCCCCCGCCCCACCGCGCCGCCAAGTCTATCTTACGCTTCTCGAACGCGACCATCTTGTGACGCCCTCCGGGCCTATTGCCGTGCTGCGTCTGTCTCCATGCGCGACAGCGCGGCCTCGAAGGGGGCCGTCGAGACTCGGAAGTCGCCGCGAAACGGGTTGCTGAGGGCGACGATCAGGATCAACACCAGCGCCCCGGAGGCAGCCAGCACGGCGGACATCGCAATTTGCATCCGTACACTGGGAGCGCCGAGGAAAGAGCCGAACGACACCGTCAAAGTACCGCCGGCGATCAGCACGAACCAGACAATATCGGGAATTGTGGATTGCGCGGCGAGCAGTCTTTCGTGCCTGGCATTCCACAGGCGCTCGAGCGCCTGCAACACAAGGAGGCGCACATCGCGATCAGCCTGGTTGGGAAGGGGAGGGTTCAGAGCCATCCTGTTCAGGTCGTCGAGATGAGCCGAATCCAGATCGGGCGGGCGTCCTTCCGCCTGCTGCGGCCATTCGACTGCCACGACATGGCGTGCATAGGCCACGACCTCCTTTCGAACCGACATCTTTTCCGGATCGGTCAATCCCGCGGTCAGATTGTAGAGGTCCCCGACAATGGAAGCCTCCGCGTAACTGGCTGCCTTGGCCCTGTTGAACCCTTCCCAGGCGAGCATGGCGACGAACGCCAACAGGACGGCATAGGTCACGCCGATTATTGAAAAGATCGCCGCTGCAACATCGTTGTGCCCCCGGCGCAATTCGAGCGGCAGCAGGCGGCGGGCACATAGCTCGATCAGGACCGAGCCGACAACGGCCACACCGATGACGAGCAGGCCAATGGCCCATGTCGGGTATTGGTAGATCATGTCCGGGGTCATGACGGAACCCATGAATTGGCCTGGCTACGGGACGGACGTCGTTGTGGAACGCCGCCCAACGCAGAGCGCCCATGCGCTCCAGAGCGGAAACACGACGGAAAATCACCTCGAAAGACCAGCCGGGAGAACATGCATCGAGACGGGGAGCGAGACGGCCGATGTTCGGAAGTGGCGCACAGCGCTTACGGGTCTTGCCTTCGGGTGAAATTTCGGAGAGCGCACCGATTACTTCGTCGAACGGGGGCGCAACGTTACAAGCCGACAGAAGCCGGCGCTGCGACCGTCGCTCACGAGGAGAAGTGCTTCGGTGTTGCGCTGAAGGGCTGGAATGATTGCGCGGCCGGACCGGGTGCCACCTGCCGCGGGGGCTTCCACCGTCGATTTCCGCGGCAACTCCTGGAAGTTCGTCCAGGGCAGGAGCCTTGCGTCGATCGTCCTACCCAACGGCGGGCATGGTTCGCCGACGCGGTCCCGGGCGCTGTCGACACCGACGTTCGCGGCACAGGCCCGTTCAATCGCGGCCCTGCTTCAGAGCGGGCGACAACGCGTGGCTATTTGCCTAAAACGTCGTCCAGCGAACCGGTTATCGGTTCGCGTGAAGACAATGCGTCGAAACAAGGAGATGGAGAGCGTGACCGATTCAACTTGAAGCGATCACGCTCTAGTGTTCCGACTCTAACGGTTCGTTCCGAACCGTCAGCCCGGAACCCTAGTTGGTTCAATGCATTGTGTTGTGCTTCCAACACAATGGTCGTACTCCATCGGGAAGGAGCTTCCTGACTTGAGGAGAGTTGGTCAAGCTGCCTGGCGCGTGATCCTGTAGACGGAAGCCGGTGGCAGGTTGAACAGGGTTCCGCCCACTCTCTCAGCCTCAAGACCCAAGCGACCCAGAATATTGGACGCGATCGGGCAGCGTGGCCCGTAGGTAAACTGATAGAATGCGCCGCCTGGCCTCAGACATTGAAACGAGCCGCGAAGGATATCGACCACCTGTCGGGTCGGCAGCGATGGAAGTCCCAGGCCGCTCAGGACGGCACCGGCGCAGTTGCCGGACAGGACCGGTATCGTACGCAGATCGGCAGCGTTCATCTGCAGCACCCGCGCTGCCGGAAAACGGCGCCGAAGCAGTTCGGCGAATTTCGGGTTCAACTCCACCAGGGTAAGGCTGCCTTCCCTTATGCCGCGTTCACAAAGCGCGGCCGTGAACACGCCGGTTCCCGGGCCAAGCTCGATGACCGGTCCGGTCTGCGGCGTGATGTCTTGGGTCATGAGCCTCGCCAGCGTGCGGCTCGAAGGCGCGACGGCCGCTGTGCGCAGGGGAGCCGCCATCCATTGGCTCAAGAAAAACATGGCATTCTTCATGCGGTGCCGCCATCGGTCGGTCTCTGGTCTCCGACGGTCTGGCGGAAACGGCTGATGTCAGCATTGCGGAAAAACGTCATGTTGCCGCAAGGCGGCTGATGCAGGAGACGGTGGGGAAGACCGAGAAGCGAGGAAACAGCCGGTGCGGCTCTTGTTGGTGGAGGACGAGCCCGAAATGGCGATGGCCTTGCAATCGGCGTTGCGGCGGCACGATATTGTTGCCGATCACGCCGAAGGGCTGGCAACCGCATCCGAGATGATCGAGGCCGGCACCTATGATGTCATTGTTCTCGATCGCGGGCTTCCGGATGGCGACGGCCTATCGTTCATTCCGACTCTGAGGCGTCGCGACATCAAGATCCCCGTTCTTGTGCTGACTGCGCGCGGGCGCCTCGCCGAGCGGGTGGCGGGGCTGGATGGCGGGGCGGACGACTATCTGGCCAAGCCGTTCGCGTTCGCGGAGCTGCTGGCTCGACTGCGGGCGGTCATGCGGCGCCCGGAACAGCTGCGGCCCGTGGTGGTCCGGCTGGGGCGCCTTACGCTGGATCTCGACCATCGCGAGGCGCAGGTGGAGGGAATGCGCTTCGATTTGCCGAGGCGCGAGCTGCTTGTGCTGGAGGCGTTGATGCGGCGCGTGGGCCGCATGGTGACGCGCGAGGTCCTGATGGAGGCGGTCTTCGGGCTCGCGGACGAGGTTCAGTCGAACACGCTGGATTCTCACGTTTCCCGATTGCGCCGCAAGCTGGCCGACGCCGATGCCGATGTCGTCATCAACGGCATCCGCGGCGTCGGTTATGTGTTGATGGAGCGTCCATGAAGGGAGATGAGGGCCGCTCCCTGAAATGGCAGCTGGTTCGGCATCTGGTCATCCTGCAGAGTCTCATCCTGCTTGCCGTGCTGGGCGGCCTGTTCCTCAAGGGTGACCTGTTCTCCTTCCGCTCCTCCGACCGGACCATCGAAGCCCTTCGGGGAGCGGTGGAGCGCGACCTGTCGGGCGCGCTGCGCCTGCGAGAGACGTCCGAGCTGAGAGCCTTGCGCGCGGCCGAGGCCGGCCTATGGTTTGTCATCCGCGACGAGAGGGGTAGCCGGATCGCCGAAGGGCCGGTTCCGCCGCCCTTCGCCCGCATCGCCGACATGCTGTCGGGGATCGGTCAAGCGCGTTTCGGCTCGACGGTCGACAGCGCGGCCATGGACAATCCGGAAGCGCGCATGCGTCAGGTGACGACGCCGGTCGGCGAGCTTCAGATCCTGACGGGAACCGAAAGCCGGGCTCCGTTCGGCATGGTGGCTCTGGGAGCCGTCCTCGTCTTCGTCAAGATCGGGATGCCGATCCTGCTGGTCATCGTCATCGGCATCGTCATCGCGACACCGCTCGTCGTCCGCGCAGCGGTCGCCGGGATCGCGAAAGCCGAGGAGCAGGCGGCCCTGATCGACATCGGCCAACGCGGCGTCAGGCTGGAAACCACCGGTACGCCTCCCGAAATCGCCGCGCTCATCAGGGCGGTCAATGAGGCGCTCCGCCGGCTGGACGAGGGATATGAGCGGCAGCAGCGCTTCCTGGCCGATGCCGCGCATGAGCTCAGAACGCCGATCGCGATCCTCGACACCCGCATCGCTTCGCTGCCGCCCATGCCGGAGCGGACGCGCCTCGTCGCCGATGTTGCCCGATTGATCGTGCTGACGGAGCAATTGCTCGATCTCGAACGCCTGCGACGCGAGGTGAGGGCCTCGGAGCCGGTGCCGATCCAACATATGGCCAAGCGTGTCGTCTGCGACATGGCGCCGCTCGCTTTCGCCTCCGGCTACGAGCTGGACCTCGCATCGGAGGGGGCCGATCCAATCGTCCGGGGCGATGAGGGAGCCTTGGAGCGGGCTCTGGCGAGCTTGATCCAGAACGCCATCGATCACGGTGGGGGGCGGGGCACAATCAGGGTCCGCGTCGCCGCTCCCGGCATGATGGAAGTCAGCGATGACGGCCCCGGTATTCCCCCCGCGGAGCGCGAGCGCATCTTCGAGCCGTTCCACCGGCTCCACTCGCGCTCGCGCGGCACCGGCTTGGGCCTGCATCTGGTCAAGCAGATTGTGGACCTGCACGGTGGTCGAGTTGTAGCGGGCAACAGCCCGGCGGGCGGTGCGCGCGTCACCATCTGGATCCCAGCCGCTGCCACTGGAGCCGGGAGTTAGCGCGCTCTCCCTTCAAGCAGCGCAACGCCAGGCGGACGAGCGCTCGGTTTCCCCTTCGTGTCGCGTCGCAGTGATCACGACTCGTTGGGAGAGGGGGCGGGATAGGCGAGGCTGATGCGTCCGAGCGACCGGAGGCGGTTGTGCTGACCATCGTCTGCGCCTGATCGGCAGGCAGATGGTGCGCGAGGACTTCGAAAAGACCTTGCACGCTGCCAGCGACAACAAACAGCACCCTGATTGCCACGGTCCGAAGGAAGATCGTCGCAGCATTGATGACGAAGCTGGCACCTGGACTTGTGCCCTTCCGTTGAAAGGGTCGTATAGAAATGCTATCTAGAAAGCCAATCTGCGAAGGAGGCGACGATGGCTTTGAGCATCAAAACGGAGGAGGCGGACCGGCTGGCACGAGAGCTCTCCCGCCTTACCGGCGAAACCATGACGGACGCCATCACCCGAGCTATGCGCGAGCGACTGGAACGCCTCCGTGTCGAGCAGGCGGCGCAGGGCGATTATGTCACGCGCGCTCAGGCTTTCGTGCGCGAACATGCCCATTTGTTCGACCGCCGTCCGGTCACGAAGCAGGAGTGGGATGAAGCCGTGGGCGACACGCCCGAAGACCTGGGATTGTCGAAATGATGGTCGTCCACAGCTCGGCTCTGATCGCCATTCTGTTCGATGAGCTGGAAGGACCGGATTGCACCAAGGCGCTTGAGGCAGCATCGTCCCGGTCGATTTCGGCCGTCAACTATGTGGAAACCGGAACTGTTCTTGCTGGCAGGCTCAGCAACGAACATCGGCCCGAGGCGATCCACATCCTTGACGATTTTCTAGCTACTCTGCGTATCGACATCGCGCCACTTGACGAAAGTCTCGCCCGCTCGGCGATGAAGGCCCGTCTCACCTTTGGCAAAGGCTTTGGTACTCGGGGAGGGCTGAATTTCGGCGGCTGCTTTGCCTATGCACTGGCGAAGAGCCATTCAGCCCCGCTCCTCTATGTTGGCGACGACTTCGCTCTGACTGACATCGAATCCGCTCTCGCGACTTGATTGCCGTGGAGACCGAAGCTCGCCGGCGGGGCAGGAGCATCCGACAGACGAAAAGAAGGATCGGATGACCCGCGCAGCGCTCCATGCCCGTTATTCCTCCGACAACCAGAGCGAGGCGTCTTCTCAGGCGATGGTCGTTGCGTGCCGGATCGCGGCGAGGCTGTCGAGCGTCGAGCCCGTGGGCTTGTACTCGAGCCCGACCAGGCCTCGATAGCCGTTCTCGCGCAGCCAGCGGATGCGTGTCGGCCAGTCGAGCTTGCCGCTGCCCGGCTGGTGACGGCCGGGCGCGTCGGCGAGATGCGCATGGGCGAGGCGGTCGACGCGTCCGGCCAGGACCTCGGCGATGTCTTCCGACATCACGGCCGAATGGTAGATGTCGTAGAGGATACGAATTTCGGGCCGCCCCACCTCGTCGACGATATCGAGTCCCTCCAAGGTCGAGGGCAGGAAATAGCCGACATGATCGACCAGCGTGTTGAGCGGCTCGACGGCGAGCCGCACGCCCGAGCCCGCCAGCACCTCCGCCGCGCGGCCGAGGCAATCGACGAGAGCCTGGCGTTGCTCCGGCCGGCTCCGGCCCGGCAGGTCGGCGCCGGCCTGGGCGATGAGGGTGGGGGCCTTCAGCCGGCGCGCGACGTCGATGCTGGCCTTCAGCCCTTCGAGGAAGTCTGCGTGGCAGGCCGGGTCGGTCAGCGGCACCATCGGTTCCGCGACGAAGCCGGTCAGCCGGAGCCCGGTCTCGCCAAGGGCGGCCTCGATGGATGGAATGTCCTTGTTGCGCCAGAGCCAGAACTCGACGCCGGCAAGGTCGGCACGCGCGGCGGCCCTGATGCGGTCGGCGAAGTCGGGGGCCTCGGCTGCGAACAGCCATTCGATGCAGGCGGAATAGGGGAGGGGCATGGCGTCCTGTCGCTTCAAGCGCTGTAGTCGATGAGAACCTGCATCACGTCGGGCGAACCCTGGTCGAGCAGGGCATAGCCGCGATCCGCCTCGGCGAGGGGGACGCGATGGGAGATGAAGCCCTTGAGATCCGGCGACAGGGCGGCAAGGAACTCACGCGCGATGCTGCCGCGCCGCTGGGTGGACCAGAGAGGGCCGAGGAAGGGGTTCACCTGGCCGACCTGCGAGGAGACGATGCGCGGCCGGTTGTGGTGGAACTCGCCCGACAGGCTGAGGGTCTCGAAGCTGCCGCCATACCAGGACATGACGACCACCAGCCCGTTGTAGCCGGTGGTGCGGATCGCCTCGTTGAGGGCCGGCGCGGCGCCGGAGACCTCGATCACGGCATCGGCGCCCCGGCCGCCCGTCAGGCCGCGCACCGTCTCGGCCACCTTGTCCCTGCCGGGGTGCAGCACGTGGTCGGCGCCCCCCTCTCGAGCCCGGGCGCGGCGCGGCTCGATCGCATCGACGCCGATGATGGTGCGTGCCCCGCCGCGCTTGAGCAGGCGCACCACGATCTGGCCGATGACGCCGAGGCCCATGACCACGACATCCGAGCCGAGCGGCAGGTTGGCGTCGAGCACGCCGTTATAGGCGGTGTTGAGATTGGCGTAGAAGATGCCGATCTCGGCGTCGTCGAGGCCGGGCAGCGGCACGAGGGTACGCTCGGCCACCACGGCATGGTCCCCGTGCGGCGCATAGGCGAAGGCGAGATCTCCCGGCTTCAGCGTGGTGACGTCGCTGCCGACGGCGGACGCCCGCCCTACCATGGCGTAGCCGTAGCGCTGCGGCCAGCTCCAGTCCGACGGGCCGTCGGGGAGGAAGAGGCGCGTGGCGGGATCCATGTGCTGGCGCCACTGCGGGGCGAGGCCGCGGAAGACATTGAGCTCCGTTCCGGCCGAGATGCCCGAGGTGACGGCCTCCAGCAGCACCTCGCCGGGGCCGGGATCGCGCAATGGCTCCTCGTGGACCGCCACCTGGCGGGGGCCGGTGAAGTAGAGAGAGCGTGTGGACGCCATGACATCAGCCTTTCACGCCGCCGGCCAGGAGGCCGCCGACCAATTGCTTGCGGAACAGGAGGAAGAGCAGGATCGCCGGCATGGCGATGACGCTGCCGCCGGCCATGATCTGGCCCCAGGAGAAGGAATAGGGATCGAACAGCGCCTGCAGCGCCAGAGGCAGTGTCTTGACCTCGGATTTGGTGATCAGGGCCAGCGCCATGATGTATTCGCCCCAGGACAGCACGAAGGCGAAGGTGCCGACCGCGACGATGGCCGGGCGGATCAGCGGGATGACGATGCGCAGCGCGGCGCCGACATGGCTGCAGCCATCGATCATCGCCGCCTCTTCGAGCTCGCGGGGGATGGCGTCGACATAGCCTTTCAGCATCCAGACGGCGATCGGCATGCCCAGGGCGAGATGGGTGATGGTCAGGCCCGTCAGGGTGTTGTTGAGGCCGAGATTGCGGAAGATGACGACGAGCGGCACCATGACCACGAGGCTCGGCAGCATCTGCGTGCCCAGGATCAGGAAGCCGAACAACCCCTTGCCGCCGAAGCGCAGTCGGCTCAGCGCGAAGGCGGCGGGCACGGCCAGCGCCGTGGTGACGAGCGTGACGGCTATGCCGACGATCAGGCTGTTGCCGAGCGCGATCATGAAATCGCGCCGGCCTATGATGGCGGCGTAGTGCTCCAGCGTCAGGCGCGTCGGCATGAGGCCGCCGCCGGTAATGTCGGTCTCGGGCCTCAGCGAGGCGGCGAAGACCCAGAGGATCGGCAGCAGCAGCAGGCCGACGCAGATCAGCGTGATGAGGTCGAGGGCGGCGCTGCGGCAGGCGGAGGTCCGTCGCATCACGCCTCCTTCCGGGCGCCGAGCGCGATCAGGGAGGCGATGGCGAGCAGGACCAGCATCACCACGCTGATCGCCGCGCCATAGGCCGGCCTGAGGTCGAGGAAGATCGCCTTGTACATCGCGATGCCGATGACGGTGGTGGCATCCTGCGGGCCGCCCTTGGTCATGATCCAGGGCAGGTCGAAGGAGTAGAAGGCGAGGATGCCGAGCACCAGGGCCATGGTGACGGTGGTGTTGCGCACCGCCGGGACCGTGATGTGCCAGAAACGCGCCGGCCAGCCGGCGCCGTCGACCTCGGCCGCTTCGTAGAGCTCGTCCGGTATGGCTTTCAGCGCCGCCAGCAGCGCAATGGCGAGGAAGGGGGTGCCCTTCCAGCCCGAGATGAAGATGATGGTTGCAAAAGCCAGGACTGGATCGTTCAGCACGGAGCTGGAGCCGGCGATGCCGACGGCGTGAAGCGCGGCATGGATCGGGCCGACATTGCTGTCGAGCAGGAAGCGCCAACCGAAGCCCAGCACCACGAAAGGCGTCACCCAGGGCAGCAGGATCAGCGCCGAGGCCCCGCGCGCAATGGGCGTATCGCGATTGAGCAGCAGCGCGAGCGGCACCGCCAGCACCACTTCGACGAAGACGGTGCCGAGCGTCCAGACCCAGGTGCGGCCGAAGGCGGACCATAGCGTGCCGTCCTGGAGCAATTGACGGTAGTTGATCAGCCCGCCCCATCGGGGAACCGGGCTGCGCAGCAGATACCAGTCCTGAAGCGAGAGCCAGACCGCGTAGCAGAGCGGTATGACGGCAACGAGGAGGGCGACCAGAACGGCCGGGCCGATCAGTCCATAGGCAAGCAAGGCTTCCCGCGCCCTTGGCCGGCGCAGGGAACCCGGCCGCGGCTGGGTCGACGACAAGGCCAGGCTACCGCCCATGATCGTCTCCCGCCGGGATCAGCGGGATAGAACGTCGTTGATGGTCGTGCAGAGCTGTTTTGTCGCCTCGTCCGCCGACTGACGGCCGAGCGCGACGGCCTGAACCGCCTTCTGGATGGTGTCGACCTCCAGCTGGCCCATCTGCGGGATGGCGTCGCTGGGATATTGGTAGGGCCGGGCGTCGCTGAGCTGTTGCACGAAGAGCGGATAGGGATAGTCCGTCCAGGGCGCCGTCCTGGCCAGGGCCGTGCTGCCTGGAATGGCGCCGGCGACCTGGGCAAGGTGGCGCAAGGGCTCGCCGTGGGTGGCGAACATGATCCACTTGGCTGCCGCATCCTTGTTCTCGGAGGCGTTCCACAGGACCAGCGGCCAGCCGCCGAGAAAGCCGCTGCGGTTCTTCGGTCCGGCAGGCACCATGGCGATGCCGATATCCCCAAGGAATGGTTGATTATCCGTCTTGAGGTCGGTGTAGAACCCCGGATCCGAGAGGATCATCGCGAACTTGCCGTCCCGGAAGCCCTTGCGGAAGACGTCGCCGTTCATCGTCGGCGCATCCGGATGGGTCGCCTTGTCCTTGTAGACGCTGGTGTAGACATCGAGCGCCGCGGTGAACTCCGGCGTGTCGAAACCGCATTTGTGGTCATCGCCCAGCATGCGCGCGCCATAGCCGAGATAGGCGGCCATGAAGTTCTGCACGGTGGCATAGTCGAGGCTCATCGGCAGGGCGGCGCCATAGATGCCGTCCTTGTTGGCCTTGGTCAGCTTGTCGGCATCGGCGGCGAAATCAGCCCAGGTCTGCGGCGGCTTGTCGGGATCGAGGCCGGCAGCCTTGAACAGATCCTTGCGGTAATAGAGGGCGCGCGTTTCAACGGCGATCGGTGAAGCCCACCAGTGGCCGGCGATATTGTAGTATCCCTTGTCGCCCGGCCAGATCTCGGAGGCGACATTGGTTCCGTGCTCCTTGTCATAAGCCGCAAAATAGTCGTCCAGCGGGGCGAGAGCCCCGGCAGCCTGGAATTGTGCCACGACGTTGTTGCCGAGCATCGATACGTCCGGCAGACCGCCGGTCGACAGGGCGCTGACCAGGCGCTGCTGCTGCTCGGACCAGGGCACCAGCTCCATCTCCACGGTGATGTCAGGATTGGCCTTCTCGAACTCGGCGATGGCGGCCTTCCAGGAGGCAATATCCGCCTCGCGGGTCGAAAACTGCCAAAAGGTCACCTTTGTCGCGGCCAATGCCGGACCGACCAGCGTCGCTGCGGCAATCGCGGTTGCCGCCATGAGCTTGGCTATGCGCAAGTCTACCCTCCCCAATCTGAAGCTCTGCAGGGCGCCATGCCGGCGCAGGACCGTTTCCTCGGCCTGTGAACCAGGCTCGTTTTGGCGCGTTTTCCGCCAAATTTGCTTTATTCTCTATATGTCATCGATAACACAGTGAGTTTTATCCGTCAATTCTGAACCTCTCCAGGGCGACACGGCGTGGCGGGCGTCAGCGCGCGGGAGCGGTGGAACGGCGCAGGACGAGGCGGCTCGCAAGAGGGGGCGCGGCGTCGAGTGTCCGCTCTTCGATGGCGGCGAGCGCCGCCCTGAAGCCGGCCCGGCCGAGCTCCTGCATCGGCTGCGCCACGGTGGTGAGCGCCGGCGTGAGGTTCATGCCGATGGTGTCGTCGAAGCCGATGAGGGAAATGTCGTCGGGAACCCTGAGACCCGCCTCATAGATCGCCTGCAGCGCGCCGGCCGCCAGGATATCGCAGGTGGCGAAGATGGCTGTGGGGCGGGAGGCCAGCGCCAGAAGATCCTTCATATGGCGATAGCCTTCGATGCCGGAGCCGCCGTCCTCGATATTGTAGTAGCGCCCAAGCCTCACCGCGCCCTCCGGCTGTTCGAGCCCGGCTGCTGCGAGTGCGTCGCGATAGGCGCCGAGGCGTTCCTGCTCCACGGAGGGGACGTGCTTGCCATAGGGCGCGATCAGGCTGGGATCGCCGCCCATGAAGGCTATGCGGTGATGCCCGAGCTCGATGAGATGCCGCATCGCCTGGAGGGCGCCCACCCTGTTGTCCACCACGATGGCGGGCGCCTCTGCAAGCGCCACGCGCTCGAGCTGGACGACCGGAATGGCGGCTGCCTGCAGCAGGCGGACATTTGCCGGATCGACGGCATTGGTGAACAGCACGGCGTCCACCCGCCTTTCGATGAAGTGCTCGACGCCGAGGCGTTCGCGCTCGGCCATGCCATTGTGGTTGAAGAGGAAGGTCTTGTAGCCATGCACCAGCGCTTCTTCCTCGGCCCAATGGGCGACGTTGACGAAGAAGGGATTGGCGGTGATCGCCGTCAGCATGTGCCCGACGGTGAAGCTCCTTTGCTGGCGCAGGCCGCGCGCCATCGCGTTGGGGCGATAGCGGGTCTCGCGCAGGGCGGTTTCGACGCGGCTGCGGGCATCCTCGGACACATAGCCCTTGCCCTTGAGGACGCGTGCGACCGTGGCCGTCGACACCCCGGCGCGCTCGGCCACCATCATCAATGTCGATGTCTTCATTGCCTTCATCCGAACGGCCGGCGAAGGCACCGACCGCACCGGCCACGATAGCCGAGAGTGGGTCCGGGGCGATATGCCGGCAAATTGGAGCGCTGGGTGCGCTGCGAACGGACCAGGCCGTCGCGCCACGCCGCGGCTTTGCGCGGGACATGCGTGCTCTTTAAAGCCGTGGATCGCTGGCCGATCAGGGCTTCTGGCCGTCGCTTGCGAAAGCGCGCCGTGCTCCTGCCGACTGTCCGCCTGCATGTTTCTCGAGAAAAGCTTCGACGGACAGGTTGCGAAAATCCTCGAGAGCCGCCCTGAGCGTGGCGTGATCCCAGTCCCACCACGCCAGGGCTCGAAGCCTTTCACCGATCTCGGGCGCAAAGCGGTTCCTGATCTTGCGGGCCGGAACGCCGCCGACGATCGTGTATGGCGCAACATCCCTGGCGACGACCGCGCCGGCCGCAACGATCGCCCCATCGCCGACCGTTACGCCCTGTATGATCGTCACACCGTGCCCGATCCAGGTGTCGTGACCGATCACGACGGCGTTTTCCCGCCGATTCGAGAAAAAATCCTCCTCGTCGGAGGCATCGGGCCAATAGTCCCCGGCGCGATAGGTGAAGTGGTGCAGGCTGGCACGCGTGATCGGATGATTGGTTGCGTTGATTCGTGTCGAAGCGGCTATGTTGGCAAATTTGCCGACGCGCGAGCACCAGATCTGGCAATGCTGCATGGCGTAGGAATAGTCGCCCAATTCGGTTTCCGCGATGCGGCACCCCTCTTCCACCTCTGTATAGCGTCCGAGCTTGCTGTCCGTGACGACGGCGGATGGATGAATGAGAGGGGCTGCGGAATATTTTACCATGCCTGAGTTCCTGCAAGACGGCCCGATGCCATCGATACCGGGATAGACAGCTCGATCGCGAACCGCCTAAGTCTGGGCGGACGGGACCGACGGCCTCTCGTTTGGGGAAAACGTCCCGCAGCGTGAGCGGACTGGAGGGGAAAACTTTAGCGCTTGGGCTTTACACAGCGCTGCCTCGCTCGCGCTCTTTCCGCGCTTGACGTCAGTCGGTTATCTAGATCTATATAAACATATAGATGTCTTTGATGGCAATCGGTGAAAGCGAAGGTTGGGCAGCGGAAACACGGTTTGGCTCGCCGTTCGGCTCCCCGCCGAAAAGCGGGCGGATTTGACCGGGCCGCCGGCAGGGATGTCGCGTCTGCGCCGCCGACCACGATGGCTGGAACGCGTGGCAAGCCTTGTGGCGAGCGGCGGAAGTCCCGAGAGGAGCGCATCCGCGTAGTGTCGAGGGGTAGGAGAAGCTTTATGCGCACCTCCGGTGTGATCATATACAAGCGCGTCGTGGACGAACTTGTGGACGACATTGCGAGCGGCAAGCTCGAGCCCGGTGCGCAATTGCCACCCGAACAGGACCTTTCGGCACGTTTCAGCGTGCATCGGCATACGCTTCGCAGGGCCATTTCAGTCCTGTCGGACATGGGACTGGTGACGGTCGAGCACGGACGCGGAACCTTCGTCACGGCGGGGGCGCTCAATTATCCCGTTGCTCGACGAACACGGTTTACCGAAGTCATCTCCAGGCAGAATCTGACTCCGTCCTCGACGGTTCTTCGCACCGCCATCGTGTCCGCGAAATCGCAGCTGGCCGCCGATCTGCAGGTCGGGGACGGCACGCCCTGCATCATGATCGACATGCTGCGCTATGCTTCCGGCCTTCCGGTGTCGCTTGCATCCCACTACTTCGTTCAGGCCAGATTTCCGACCCTCATCGACGCCATCGAAAGCAAGGGATCGCTCTCCCGCGCGTTGAAAGAGTGCGGCGTGGAGGAATATTTTCGAAAGACGACCCGCGTTTCGGCGCGAAGCGCGACCATGGAAGAGGCAAAGCTTCTCCGGCAGACCCCTTCGAAGCCCGTTCTGGTTTCTGAGACCGTCAATGTCGACAAGGACAACGGGCCGATCGAATATGGCGTGATCCGGAGCGCGTGCGAAAGGCTGCAACTGGTCTTCGAGACCTGAGAACCTCACCCTTTCACCGCCCCCGCGGTGAGCCCCGCCACAAGGAAGCGTTGGATGGCGGCGAAGAAAAGGACTGCGGGCAGAAGCGCGATCAGCCCCGCGGCGCTCACCTGCCCCCAGTCGACGCCGAGCTTCGAGACGAGGGAGAGAAGACCTGCGGGCAGTGTCTTCTCCGTTTCGGTGTTGAGCAATGTCAGGGCGAGGAACAATTCGCTCCAGGCTTCCACGAAGACAAATCCGAGGGTTGCCCCCAGGCCGGGCAAAGCGAGGGGCACCACGATCGTCGTGAAGGTTTCGAAGCGGCCATAGCCGTCGAGCCTCGCCGCTTCCTCGACCTGAACCGGCAATACGTCGAAAAAGGACTGCATCAGGAAAATCGCGAAGGGCAGATTGATGGCCGAATAGACCAGGCTCAATCCGAGGAGGGAATCCAAGAGGCCCACTGTCGCCAGCAGCTTCATCAGCGGCACGATGATCAGGATGATCGAGACCATCTGCGTGACCAGGAAGGTCACGCCAACCGTCTTCTTGCCGGCGAAGTCCCAACGCGACAGGCCATAGCCGGCGAGGGCGGCGAGGCACGTCGTGACCGCCGAGGCGGTCAGAGCCGTGACGAGGCTGTTGGCGAAATAGGATTGAAACGAGGCCCATCGCCAGATCTCGGCGAAATGATCGAAGGTGACGCGGCTCGGCCATAAGCGAACGCCCTCGGAATACAGCAATGCGGTCGGTGTTATCGACGTCTTCGCAATCCAGAAGAGCGGGAACAGAGTAAAAACAAGAAAGGACACGAGAATCAGCGACCGCAGGATGGCGAGCAAGGGAATCGGCCGGCTCATCCCAGCCTCCCGAGTTTTCGACGGAAGCGCAGGATGACGATGCTGTATGCCAGCAGGACGAAAACCTGAACGAGCGCCGCCGCCGCGGCTCCGCCCTCGTCGAGCTCCACGAACGCCTTGGTGTAGATGTAGGTCGGGACGATCTGGGTGGCACCGGCCGGCCCGCCCTGGGTCATGACCCATATCAGATCGCCGAAATTGGCGATCCAGGCGGTCCTTAAGAGGATCGCGGTCAGAAACATCGGCGCGATGAGCGGCAGCGTGATCGAGCAGAATTGCTCCCAGGCCGAAGCGCCGTCCAGTTCCTTGGCTTCGTAGAGCTCTTGCGGGATCGTCTGCAGCGCAGCAAGGCAGGTGATGGCGAAGAAGGGAACGCCGATCCAGACATAGGCGACGATGGGTCCCCAGATGGCGACGGCGGGTTCGGCCAGCATGTCGCTCGGCTGCCTGAGAAGGCCGGCGGAAACGAGCAGACCGGGCAGAACGCTGGTGCCGGGATTGAAGAGCTCTTCCCAGAACAGGCCGACCAGGATCGAAGGGATGGCCCAGGGCAGGAACAGGATCGGCTGGAGGCATTTCAGAAGGCGGCTCTTCCCGTGCAGGGCGAGAGCCAGGATCAAGCCGAGGGTGGATTGGATCAGCAGCGTCGTCAGCGTCCAGAACAGCGTGTTGCCGGCGACGCGGGCGAAGCCGCCGTCGGCGATCAGCGCTTGGAAATTGGCAAGCCCGACGAAGCCTCCCGGCGAAAAGGGATCGTCGGGCGTGGATCCGATGAAGGCCTGGAAGACCCCGAGCGCCAGCGGCGCAAAGAGGACAAGGCCGATCAGAGCGAGCGCCGGCAGAAGGCACAGCCATGGCGCGACGTTGAAATTGGACCGGCGACGACCGCCGGCCCCTTTCGTCACAGCGAAGTGCGCCGAGTCGGACGTCATGTCATCGATCGGCGAGATAGCGCTTCTGGGCGGCGGTCAGGACGGCGGCCCATTTTTCTGCCGTTTCCTTGACGTCCTTCTGGCCGAGCAGGATGGCCTGGCCGTCCTCCATCATGGTCTTGTCATAGAGCGTGCCCCATTCGGGCAGATAGGCCGGCTGCGTCCAGGTCTGATAGGTCTGGGGCTGCTGCAGCGTGGTGAGGAAAGCCTTCCACACGTCGGCCGCATAGAACGGATCCTTCTCGGCGCCGACATGGACCGGCGCCATGAACAGGTATTTGTCCAGCGCGAGGTTCTGCTTGTCCGCCATCAGGAAGGCGATCAGCTTCCAGGCTTCGTCCTTGTTCCTGGAGGCCGCCGACATCGCCCACGAGAAATAGCCCATCGAAGGAAAGGCCTTGCCCGTCGCGCCGGTCGGAATCGGCACGACACCGAACTTCGACGGGTCCATCTTCTTCAGGATGTCCGGGAGCGCATCGGGATCCTGATCGAGAAGCGCGCATTGGCCGCTGGTGAAGCCGGCGACGGAGTCGCCAAAACCCCAGGCGATGCTTTCCCTGGGCGAATAACCCTTCCTATACAGGTCGGCATATTTCTGCATGCCTTCCTGGAAGGCGGGGAAGGCATACAGGCTGTTGCCGTCGGCGTCGAAGAAGGATCCGGTCGCGCCGAACTGCATGGGGAACGATCCCCAGCCATAGCCGCCGCCCTTGCCGGCACGCATGCAGTAGCCATACTTGCCCGGCAGCTTTTCGGTCACGATGGCCGCGGCCTTGAAGAAGTCGTCCATGGTCCTCGGCGGCTCGACGCCGGCCTGCTGCAGCATATCCTTGCTGTAATAGAGAGCCCTGATGTCGAAGCCGTAGGGCAGCCGATAGACGCTCTTCGTGCCGACCTTGCCGAGCTCGATGACGCTGGGAAGGATGGAGGCGAGCTCCGGCGTCTTCGCGATGTAGCGGTCCAGCGGCTCCAGCTGGTGGCCTTTCACGTAGAGGCCGCCCCAACGGTCGGCGAGCTCCACGACGTCCGGCGCCTGGCCCGACTTGTACATCGTCAGAAGCTTTTCGAACGACGAGTCGTAGGGCAGGGAAATCAGGTTGACCTTGATATCCGGATTGGCCTTCTCGAATTCGGCGAGCTGGCTGGTGATCAGCTCCGTTCTGGCCGGGCTGGTCAACACTTCGACCATGGTCAGCTCTCCGGCCTGCGCGGCGCCGGCGAGGGCAAGACAGCATGTCGAAGCGGCGGCGGCCAGGAGGCTGGCCACCTTGCGGCGTAGGCTCATTGCGATCTCCATGAGGTCGGTTGCGATGTCGTCAAGTTCGGCCGTACGGGCCGGTCATGCCGAAGACGTCATGAGCAGACGGGCTGGTCCGGACGGCTCTTCGCGCATGTGGAGGGACAGCCGAAATCCGCTTTCGTCGAAGAAGACGGGATGGCCCGCTCGCGGATTGACCGAAACGGGAGAGCCCTCCTGCAGCTGCGCGGTATCGTGGGGATCGCGCCTTGCGAGGATCTCGTCGCCTTGCCGATCCAGGGCGATGTGAAGGATGAGCTCGCTGCCGAGATGCTCGATCCGGCGGATCGTGCCGGTCCAGCCGCGATCGCCGGAGGGACCGACGACGAGCGCCTCGGGCCTTACCGCGACGGTGACGCGCTGGGGCGGCGCATGTCCCGTCACCGGAATTCGCAGATTGCCGCTTTGAACGAAGCCTTCGGCGCGCAGATCGCCCCCGACCAGATTGATCCGCGGCGCCCCGACAAACTCGGCGACCGCGCGAGAGGCGGGATTGGCGTAAATGTCGGCCGGCGTGCCGACCTGGAGGATCTCGCCGGCGTGCATGACGGCGATCTTGTCGGCCATCGTCATGGCCTCGGCCTGATCGTGGGTGATGTAGACGATGGTTGCCGACAGGCGACGATGAAGCTCGACGAGCTCGTTTCGCATCTGCGCGCGAAGATTGTAGTCGAGATTGGACAGCGGCTCGTCCATCAGGAAGATCTGAGGGCGGCGGACGACCGCGCGGCCGATCGCCACGCGCTGGCGTTGCCCGCCCGAAAGAGTGTCCGGCCTACGGTCCAGGAGATGCCCGATCTTCAGCGAGGCCGCCACGTCCTGGACTTCGCGCCGGATCTCCCGAAGCTTGCCCTTCGTCGAAGGCAGCAAGGATCCCAGCACCGGAAGCCGCTGAAAGACATCCAGCTTTCTCACGCGCAGCGGCGATGCGATATTCTGCGCCACCGTCATGTGCGGATACAGCGCATAGGATTGGAACACCATGGCGATGTCGCGCTTGGCGGCTCTCACATCGTCGATCCGCCGTCCCGCGACATGGATTTCACCCGCGTCCTGCCTTTCAAGACCTGCGATGATGCGCAGGAGCGTCGATTTTCCGCAGCCCGATGCGCCGAGGAGGGCGACGAACTGGCCGTCTTCAATCGCAAGAGAAACGCCGCGGAGCACGGGCGTGTCGCCGAAGCTCTTTTCGATGCGCCTGAGCTCTATCGCCGCCACAATCGCCTCCGCCCACCGACTATGGACGGAACTTGGCAAAGATTTGCTACGTTCCCATGACATATAGATGTCTCGCAAATGTCCGAGGACTTCTGGCATCGTCAGGGCCGTTCAGGCGCGTATCGGCCCGGACGGCGGACGGCATGTGTCGGGTCGAAATCGATCTATCCCATTGAAGGGACTTTCATTTTTCTATGGGATGGTGTCAGTCAGGCCAGATGGGATTCGTCCAGGCCTGATGGCCGGCGTCGTCCATGACGACGATGCGGCACCAGTCGCCGGCAAAGCGCGCGAGCGACAGCACCGTTTCCGTCGAAGACCGGCCGCCATGGTCGACATTTTCCACCCGCGATCCTCGGCCGAGGATCGCCGCCCCTCGTATCGCAGAAGACGCGATACGGACGGCATCTCCGTCAATTTCGATGTGCTTGATCGTCGGGCCGCGCGAGGAATAGTAGTGGCCTCGCTTCATGGCGCTCAAAAGAGCCTGGGGCGTGTTCTCTTGCGCTTTGACCATCATCCAGCCGCCGAACCAGTCCCTCGCCTTGAAATGCGCATCGTCGGCGGCGTATGCGAGCAGGCGGTGGCCTTCGTTGAGAAGAGCGTCCAGAAACGTCGTGCCGTCTCCGCGGTCGCATTCCACGGCGCTGGTGGTATTCCAGATCTCGATCGCATGCGCGATGCCTGCCATCTGTCGCCCGTCCTCGATCGAGAGGCCGGACCATTGCGGGTGAGCAATGCCGAGAAAGGCACCTGCCGCGACGGCTCTCTTCGCCAGCGCAACGGCATTCTCATCCGCTCCGAGCGGAGGGAAGCCGGGCGGCAGACCGCAAGCGAGCAAATGCCAGATCTCGCCGTGGCTGTTGGCCGGAGCATGGATCTCGGCGCCGATGATCGTCGTGAATCGATCCGAGCGATAGGGAGCGGTGTCGACGAGAGGGAAGTCGTAGATTGCAAGGAAATGATCGGAGAGGCAGAGAAAGTCGTAGCCCGCCCTGCGATAAATTCCACATACGTCTTCGGGAGAAAGAATGCCGTCCGACCTCGTCGAGTGCGTATGGATGTTGCCACGGTAAAAGCGGCCCTGCGCGGCGAACGCTGAGACAGTCATCTGATATTTGTCCTGGTTTACGGCGGTCACGGAAATCCGGCGGCGCGAAGCGATCGCCACACGTCCATCTGCGCACCTGAGACCATCGATGATCCGGGCGAGCCGGCATTGCTCCACCCGGGAAGCTAGGCGGCAGCGATGGCATGCGTGTGACATATAGATGTCTTGCGCTTCGTGGTCCCTGACTTCGGCGGGCGTGGGCCGCGATCCCCGGTGATTTGCATTGCGATGCGAAGCGTGATTGCGTTGCCGTATCGAAGCGAGGGTGAGGCCTTCAATGCGGCCAGAAAAGCGACCGGACGGCGGGCAGGTCGACTTGTCCGACGCGGGCGGCGTCGTCCTCGCCGCCGCCGGCCCTGACCTCAGTTCGGTCCACAAATGGTCGAGGGTCCTTTGCGCCCTGACCTTGGCAGTACCGGTCAAAGACCCATCCCGCTTCGGAGCCGCCTGACCGCGGCGGCCTCGCCGACGGCCCTGTACCCATCCTCGGTCAGCGACAATCCGGAAGAGGGCGCCGCCGGCCATGACACAGAGGCAGACCGCGAACGCCCTCGAGGTCCTGGCCGCTGCGGACGAGCCGATCAGCATCGGCATTCTGCTGCTGCGGCATTTCCCCTTCATGACCTTCGGGGCGGCGCTCGACCCGTTGCGTCAGGGCAATCGCCTGGCCGGACGACCGGTGTTCAAATGGACCCTGATCTCCGTGGATGGCGCCGGGGTGATGGCCAGCGCCGGCCTGACGATGCCGGTCGACTGCTCGATCGACACGATGCCGCACTGCGACATGGTGATCGTCTGCGCCGGATTGGAGCATGCCAGCCACTACAGCCCCCGGCTGTTCACGTGGCTGCGCCGGCTTCACCGGCAAGGCTGCGTCCTCGGCGCCATCAGCACGGCCCCGTTCATCCTCGCGCGGGCAGGGCTTCTCGAAGGGCGCCGCTGCGCCGTCCACTGGGAGCAGTTGCCGCTGTTCCAGGAGGAGTTTCCCAACTGCATCGTCACCAACGAGATCTTCGCCATCGACGGGCTCTTCGTCACCTGCTCGGGCGGCACGGTGACGCTCGACATGATGCTCTACATCGTCGCCGCCTGCCGGGGACGGCCTCTGGCCGCTGCGATCTCGGACCAGTTCAACCATCCGGAAATCCGGCAGCAGCACGATTTCCAGCGCATGAAGCCGCAATCGCGCTTCTCCATCCGGCATGCCAAGCTGGCGGACGTGATCACCGCCATGGAGGATAGTATCCAGGACCCGGTGGACCTCCAGGTGCTGGCCCGCCGCGTGCACCTGTCGACGCGGCAGATGGAGCGGTTGTTTCTCCTGCATCTGGGGAAGACGCCCTCCGCCTTCTACACCGGCCTGCGCATGGCGCGGGCGCGCGACCTCGTCCTGCAGACGGATCTTTCGATCTCTACTGTCGCCCAGATCTGCGGATACATGTCGACGACGCATTTCGCCCGCACCTATCGCGCCCATTTCGGGGTGACGCCGCGCGTCATGCGCAGCGAGGGCATCTTGCCGCGCAATTGAGCACGCCGGGCATTTGGGCAGAATGGCGCCGGTCATGTCGCCTATTGTAGGTCAAATGTCGCATCAGTGCGTTTCCACGCCTCTGGAAGCGGCTTAGTTCTCATTCATACGACAATCCTGCTCCAGTCGTTGTGAGCGGGTTGTGCTGTATCGATGAAGAGCAGAAATCTGGAAAAGACCGAAGGGAATGCCGTCTCGCATCGAGATTGGCCGGAAGTTTGAAGAATACCCTGCAGAACAAGCTATCCGAGATGGGGATCATCCAGTGACGACGAATCCGCATTCACATATTCCGACCTTGTTCGAAGAGTTCAGGACCGGCCAGGCCAGCCGCAGGCAATTCCTGCGCATGGCGACGTTGCTGGGCCTGTCCGCGGCGCTCGCCTATGAGGCGGTCGGGGAGATCGACCCCGTCGGCACGGCGCAGGCGGCGGACATGCCCAAGGGCGGCAACCTGCGCATCGGCATGCGCTGCATGGAGATCAAGAGCCCGCACCTGGCCGATTTCGCCGAGCGCTCCAACGTCATCCGCCAGGTGTGCGAGTATCTCACCTTCACCGGCCGCGACAACATCACCCGTCCCTATCTCCTGGAGAAGTGGGACGTCAGCGACGACCTCAAGACCTGGACGCTCCATATCCGCAAGGACGTCAAATGGCACAATGGCCGGCCGCTCACCGCCGATGACGTGGTCTGGAATCTGAGGCGCGTCAGCGATCCGGCGGTCGGCTCCTCGGTGCTCGGCCTGTTCACCGGCTATCTCGTGGAGGAATACCAGACCGGCGAGAAGGACAAGGACGGCAAGCCGAAGACGTCGAGCCGCCTGTGGTCGGACAAGGCGATCGAGAAGGTCGACGATCATACCGTGCGGCTGAATGCCTTCGCGCCGCAGATCGCTGTGCCCGAGCACCTGTTCCACTATCCCATGTTCATCATCGATCCCGCCGAGAACGGCGCGTTCGGGCCCGGCTCCAACGGCACCGGGCCGTTCGAGCTCGTCGAGTTCACGGTCGGCAAGAGCGCCAAGTACAAGGCCCGCAAGGACTATTGGGGATCCGCCCCCTACCTCGACACGTTCGAGTTCGTCGATCTCGGCGACAATCCGGGCGCTCAGATTGCTGCGATCGCGTCGCGCCAGGTCGACGGCCTGTCGGAAGCCGATGCCGTGCAGATCAACGCGATGAAGACCTTCCCGCATGTCGCGGTGCACAAGGTCGACACCACGCAGACCGCCGTCGCCCGCATGCACCCGGACCAGAAGCCCTTCAACGACAAGCGCGTGCGCCAGGCCATGCGCCTCGCCGTCGACCACGACAAGGTCATCCAGACCGTGCTGCTCGGCGCCGGCACCTCGGCCGAGGACCATCACGTCGCCCCGACGCATCCCGAATATGCGGCCCTGCCGAAATACGGCAAGGACGTGGACAAGGCCAAGACGTTGCTCGCCGATGCCGGCTATCCCGACGGCTTCGAGATCGACATGGTGACCCGGCCCGATCCGATCTGGGAGCTCAACACCGTTCAGGTCCTGGCGGAGCAGTTCAAGGACATCGGCGTCAGGATCAACATCAAGGCCCTGCCCAGCGCCCAATATTGGGATGTCTGGACCACGGTGCCCTTCAGCCTCACCGCCTGGGGCCACCGCCCCCTCGGCATCATGACGCTGTCGCTCGCCTACCGCTCGAACGCGGCGTGGAACGAGTCGGGCTATTCCAACCCCGAGTTTGACAAGCTGCTGAGCCAGGCCGAGGGCATCCTCGATCCGAAGCAGCGCAGCGCCGTCATGGCGAAGATCGAAGCGCTGATGCAGGATGACGGCCCGATCGTCCAGCCGTTCTGGCGGGTCTTCTCGACGGTGATGGACAAGAAGGTGATGGGCTTCCAGCTCCATCCCTCGCAGTACATCTTCGCCAACGAATACGCGGTGGCAGCCGCCTGATCCCGCCGGGCCTGCCCCTTTTGCGAGCCTGTCCCCCGCCCAGCCGGAGGGCAGGCTCCGGAATTGCGTCCTGCCTGCCGCGGCCGGCGGCGCAACCCGAACCGGATATCGGCTTGTCTCGATGGTCTCCTTTCTCATCCGGCGCCTGATCATGATGCTGCTCACCATGCTGGTGGCGTCCTTCGTGGTCTTCGCCGTGTCCGAGCTCACGCCGGGGAGCGTCGCCAGGAAATCGCTGGGGCCGTTCGCGACCCAGCAACAGGTCGACATCCTGACCGAACGCCTCAAGGCGAACGATCCGCTGCTCATCCGCTATGGCCGCTGGCTCGGCGTCCTGACCGGCGTCCTGGCCGACCCGCTCCAGGACCCGGCCAGCGGCCTCAACTTCACCGATCCGCGCGGCCGGCGCTATTTCGGCAATTTCGGCTATTCGACCCTCTACAAATTGCCGGTCAACGACGTGATCTGGGACCGCCTCGGCCACACGGCCATTCTCGCCGGGCTCGCTTTCGCCCTCATCGTGCCGCTCTCGATCGTCGTCGGCGTCCTGTCCGGCCTGAAGGAGGGCGGCGCGCTCGACCGTATCCTGTCGGTCGTCTCGATCACCTTCACCTCCGTCCCCGAATTCGCCTCCGGCGTGTTCCTGGTCACCGGGTTCGTGATCCTCTGGCCGGTCCTGCCGGGAACTAGCCCGATGGACGCGAGCGGCGGCTGGTCGGTGCCCTCCCAGCTCGTCCTGCCGGTCGCGGTGCTCGTCATCTACGATTTCGGCTATGTCGCCCGCATGATCCGCGTCTCGATGATCGAGGTGATGGAGAAGCCCTATATCCGTACCGCCATCCTCAAGGGCCTGAGCCCGCGGCAGGTCATCTTCGGCCACGCCCTGCGCAATGCCATGATCGCGCCCTTCACGGTGCTGCTGCTGCAGCTCAACTTCCTGATCAGCGGCGTGGTGGTCACCGAGCTCGTCTTCGCCTATCCCGGCTTCGGCCGCATGCTGCTGGAGGCGAGCCTGTTCGGCGACATCTCGACGGTGGAGGCTGCCACGCTCGTCACGGTCGCCGTCGCCATCGTGACGCAGTTCCTCGGCGATCTCGGCTACATGGCCCTCAATCCGCGCATCAGGGTGGCCTGAGCCATGGCCTCCGATCGCATCGAGACGCTCCCCGCCACCCGGCGCAAGCCCGTCCGCCGGACGAGCGGCTGGCTTCGGATCTTCGGCTCCCGCACGGCGGTGATCGGCCTCATCCTGATCCTGGTCTGGGTCGTTCTGGCCATCCTCGCGCCGGTGCTGCCGATCCCTTCACCCACCGACCAGGACGTCATGGCGATCGCCGATCCCACGCCCTCGCCCGCCCATTGGCTCGGCACCGACATCCTCGGCCGCGACATCCTTTCCCGCCTGATCTTCGGGGCGCGGACGGTGCTGGTGGTGGCGCCGCTCTCCGTGGCGGTCGCCGTGTCGGTCGGCATCCTTATCGGCATGCTGTCCGGCTATTTCGGCGGCGTCGTCGACATGCTGGTCAGCCGCCTGTCCGACGTGATCCTCGCCTTCCCGGTCCTGGTGCTCTACGTCATCCTGATCGCCAATATCGGCCCCTCCGTCCTCAACATCATCATCGCCACCACCATCGCCTCGGCGCCCGGCATCGGGCGCATCGTGCGCGGGCTGGTGCTCGACCTCAAGGAGCGCGACTATGTCGCCGCGGCGCGCCTGCGGGCGGAGAGCACGCTCTACATCATGATCGTCGAGCTCCTGCCCAATTGCCGGGGGCCGCTGATCGTCGATGCCTGCCTGCGCCTGGGCTACACCATCATCACCATCGGCATTCTCGGCTTCCTCGGCCTCGGCCTGCCGCCGCCCAATCCCGACTGGGGCGGCATGGTGCGCGAGACGACCACCGTGATCAGCGTCTGGCCGCTGATGTCGGTGGCCCCGTCGATCGCCATCGTCAGCCTGGTCCTCGGCTTCAATCTCCTGGCCGACGGCATGCGGGAGGCGTTCAAGCCATGACCTTGCATGAACGAAGCCGTGCAACCCAGCCCTCCCCGGCAGGCGACGCCCTGCTGGAGGTCCGCAATCTGCGCATCGAGTTCAAGGGCCGGGACGACACGGTGCTGGCGGTGCCCGATGTCTCCTTCCGCATCGCGCCCGGCGAAGCCTATGGGCTGGTGGGCGAATCCGGCTGCGGCAAGACCACCACCGCCATGGCCGTGATGGGCTATCTCGGCGGCAATGGCCGGGTCGTCGGCGGCAGCATCCGCTTCGAGGGGCAGGAGCTCGTCGGCGCCCGGCCGGACGTGCTGCGCTCCATCCGCGGGCGGCGCATCGCCATGGTCTATCAGGAGCCGATGAGCGCCCTCAATCCGGTGAAGACGATCGGCGCGCAGCTGGCCGAGGTGCCGCTTCGCCATCTCGGCGCCGGCAAGGCCGAGGCGATGGACATGGCTGCCGCCATGATCGAGGACGTCCGCCTGCCGGACCCGCGCGAGATCCTGAAGCGCTATCCCCATCAGCTTTCCGGCGGCCAGCAGCAGCGCATCGTCATCGCCATGGCCCTGCTGGCAAAGCCGGCGCTGCTGCTGCTCGACGAGCCCACCACCGGCCTCGACGTCACGGTCGAGGCCGCGGTCCTCGACCTGATCGGCGATCTGCGCCGGCGCTACGGCACCAGCCTGCTCTACATCTCGCACAATCTCGGCCTGATCGCCGCCACCTGCGCCCGTGTCGGCATCATGTATTCCGGCGAGATCGTCGAGGAGGCGCCGACCGCGCAGCTCTTCCGGAACCCGCGCCATCCCTATGCGCAGGGTCTGCTCGGCTGCATCCCCGATATCCGCGCCGACAAGCGCTCGCGGGCCCTGATGCCGATCCAGGGGCAGATTCCCCTGCCGCACGAGCGCCCGGAAGGCTGCTTCTTCGGGCCGCGCTGCGGCCATTTCCAGGCCGCGCGCTGCGGCGGCGCGCCGATCGCCATGCAGCAGGCCGGCGTGACGGATCATGCGGTGCGCTGCGTGCGCTGGAACGAGATCGAGGCGCCGCAGCCGGTCGGCCACGACGACACCCACGCCATGACGGCGGCGCAGCAGGCGCTCGATGTCGAGGACGTCACCAAGCTCTATGTCCTCGGCCGCGGCAAGGCGCGGACGGTGGTGGCCAACGAGGCAGTGTCGCTGACGGCGGGCAAGGGCGAGATCCTTGCCCTGGTCGGGGAGTCCGGCTGTGGCAAGTCGAGCCTCGCCCGCATCGTCGTCGGCCTGGAGGAGGCGACGTCCGGTCGGATCCGCTTTGCCGGCGACGACATTGCCCGGGCCGATGCCCGGCACCGCTCGAAGGCGATGCTGCAATCGATCCAGATGGTGTTCCAGAACCCGGACGGCACGCTCAATCCCTCCCATCCCGCGGCCTTCTCGATCCGACGCACCATCAGCAAGTTCGGCATCCGCAAGGGCCGTGCGGCGATCGACCAGCGCGTGCGCGAGCTCCTCGACATGGTTCGCCTGCCGCCGGCCCTGGCCGAGCGCCGGCCCAGCCAGCTGTCCGGCGGCCAGAAGCAGCGCATCGCCATCGCCCGCGCCTTCGCCTCCGATCCCAGCCTCATCGTGGCCGACGAGCCCGTCTCGGCGCTTGATGTCTCGGTGCAGGCCGCCATCGTCACGCTGCTGCTCGACATCCAGCGCGAGAAGCACGCCACGCTCGTCTTCATCAGCCACGACCTCGCCCTCGTGCGGCACGTCGCCGACAGCGTCGTCGTGATGTATCTCGGCAAGGTGATGGAGCGCGGGCGCGTGGAGGAGATCTTCAGCCCGCCCTGTCATCCCTATACCGAGGCGCTGCTGTCGGCGGTCCACAGCCCCGATCCGGATGCTGCGCCGAAGGCGCGGATCCGCCTCGCCGGCGAGACGCCGAGCCCGATCAACGTGCCGCCCGGCTGCCGCTTTGCCTCGCGCTGCCACCGCAAGCTGGGGACGATCTGCGATATCGTGGCGCCGCCGATCCGCAGCCTTTCGCCGACGCATGAGATTGCCTGCCATATCGAGCCGGATGCCCTGGCGGGGCTGCCTCCTGCCTTCGCCGAGCCGGACCGGGACAAGCAGCCCGCATGACCGCCATGCCTTCTTCCGCTCCGGGATTGCGGCAGACGCTTGCTCTGGCGCGCGAGATCCTGCCCCTGATGGCCGCGATCTGCATCGCCGGGTCGGGCAATGGACTGCTCACCACGGTGGTTTCGCTCCATCTCGGCAGCGGCCGCTTCGATGCCGGCGCTGTCCGGATGATCCTGTCCGGCTTTCCCGCCGGCTTCCTGCTCGGATGCCTCCTCGCGCATGGCATCGTGGCGCGCCTCGGCCATGAAAGGACGTTCCGCGCCCTGGCCGTGCTCACCGCCCTGGCCGGGCTCGGCTTCGCGCCGGGCGAGCAGCCGCTGCTCTGGTTCGGCCTGCGCCTCGTCAACGGCCTGTCGATGGCGATCCTGTTCATCGTGGCCGAGAGCTGGATCAACCTCTATGCCGGGGCGCGCAATCGCGGCACGCTGTTCTCCCTCTACATGCTGATGACCTCGCTGAGCGTGCTGCTCGGCCAGCTCATGGTGCGGCTCGCCGATCCCCAGGGCGCGGCGCCGTTCATCCTTGCCGCCGGCGTCGGTCTCGGCGGCGTGCTGGTGTCCAGGTTCGTGACGCGCCCGTGGCCGGCCTTGCCGGTGCCGGAGCCGCCGCTGCCGGCCGAGCCTGCCCGGGTGCGGGAAAGCTTCGGCCTGTGGCGCCTCGCCTGCCTCGCGCCGGTGACCGTCATCGCCGCCTTCCAGGCGGGCATGACCAATCTGAACGTCTTTGCCATGACCCCGCTCTATGGCGAGCAGGTCGGCCTGCCCGCCACCACCGTCATCGGCCTCACCACCGCGTTCAGCATCGGCGGGCTCCTTGCCCAGTCGCCGATCGGCTGGCTGTCCGATCATGTCGACCGGCGCCTGCTGCTGGTGCTGACCGCCGGGCTGGCGGCGCTGCTGTGCGGATCCATCGCGCTGGCGAGCGACGGTCCGGCCCTGCTGCTCTTCGCGCTGTTCTTCGCCTACGGCGCGGTAACGCTGACGATCTATCCCCTCGCCGTCGCCTACGGCAATGCCCGGCTCGAGAGCCGGTTCATGGTCCTGGTCTCCGGCCGGCTCCTGCTGCTCTACGCCATCGGCGGCGTCGCGGCGCCCCTCCTGTCGACCGACCTGATGCAGCGTTTCGGGCCGGGGGCGCTCTTTGTCCTCCTGGGCAGCGGCGCGTTCTGCGTGACGGTCGCGGCCTGCTTCAACCTGCTGCGATCGCCAGTTCCCGCCGGCGGCACCGAGAGCGCGCCGGCTCTCGACATCGGAGACTAGCGCCATGGTTCAGGCGTCGAGCAAGGGCAATGCCATGCCGCACCACGCCGCCGATCACACGCCCCATGAGGGCAGGGTGGTGCGCGGCTGGCCGGTGCTCGCGTCATGATCGGGATATCGCCTGCCTCCCCCGGCCGCCTTGCCGGCCGAGCCATCCTGATCAGCGGCGGCGCCAGCGATATCGGCGTGGCGACGGCCCGGCGCTGCGTGGCGGAAGGCGCCCGCGTCGCCTGCGCCGATCTCGACCGGGACGCCGCACGGCGTGTTGCCGGCGAGCTGGGCGCGCAGGCGATCGGGGTGCATTGCGACGTGACGCAGGCCCATTCCGCCAAGGGCGCGGTGGACGCCGCCATCGCCGCCTTCGGGCATCTCGACGGCTATGTCCACAATGCCGCCGCTCCCTCGCGCGACGGCGATGTCGTCGAGCTGGACCCGATGGACTGGCATCGCGAGATCGACGTCACGCTCACCGGCGCCTTCCTGATGGGCAAATATGTGGTGCCCGCGCTGGCAAAGGCCGGCGGCGGCTCGATCGTGCTGGTCGCCTCGCAGCTCGGCCATGTCGCGACGGCCCGCTCGGTCGCCTATTGCTCGGCCAAGGCCGGGCTGATCCACCTCGCCCGGCTGATGGCCGTCGACCACGCCGCCGCGGGCATCCGCGTCAACAGCCTGTCGCCGGGCGCGGTGCGGACGACGCGGCTGTTGCAGCGCTGGCCGGATCTCGACGCGGCCGATGCCGGCCTCGCCGGACATTACCTCGCCGGGCGCATCGGCCGGCCCGACGAGATCGCCGCGGGCGCCGCCTTTCTTCTTTCCGGCGACGCCTCCTTCGTGACGGGCACGGACCTGCTCGTCGACGGGGGCTATGCCGCCCGTTGACGTCGAGCCACGCCGGCCGGACCCGGCGACAACAAGGAGAAGGGAGCGACCATGACCCTCTTGGTGACCGGCGGCGGCGGCTTCGTCATGAGCGTCGTCGTGGGCGAATGGCTGGCGCGCGACCCCGCCAACAAGGCGGCGATCCTCGACCGAGGGCCGCTCGATGCCGCGGCCGAACGCTACTTCGCGCCGGTCCGCGAGCGCCTGACCGTCATCGAGGGTGATGTTTGCCGGGCGGAGACCTGGGCGAGCGCGCTCGACGGGCTCGACATCACGGCCGTGGTCCACGGCGCCACCGTCACGCCGATCTCGCGCGGCAGCGCCGCGGAAGCCAGGCGCCAGCCGGAGGCGGAAGATCCCGCCCGCATCGTCGAGGTCAACCTGATGGGCACCGTGCGCGTGCTGGAATGGGCGCGCGGCAATCCCGCCGTGCGGCGCTTCGTCTATGTCAGCTCAGGGTCCGTCTATCGCCATCACGGGCCGGACTGGCAGGGCGAGCCGTTGCCGGAGGACGGCTATGTCGCGCCGCTGACCCTCTACGGCATTGCCAAACATGCCTCCGAGATGGTGGTCAACCGCTATGCCGACCTCTTCGGTCTTCCGGCCGCCTCGGTGCGGCTGTCGTCGATCTATGGCCCGATGGACCGCGTCACCGCGAGCCGCAGCTTCCGCCATGTGCCGAACCGGGTCGCCCATTTGGCGCTGGCGGGCGAGGAGATCAGGCCGAACAGCCTGGACAGCGCCGGCGACTATCTGAGCTCGGTCGATGTCGCGGCTGCGATCCTCGGCCTGATCGAGGCGCCGGCCCTGCGCTATCGCCACTACAACGTCGCGAGCGGCGCCATCACCACCAGCGGCGATTTCATCCGCTGGGCCGCGGAAAAAGTGCCGGGCCTGCGCTGCCGGGTCACGCCCGATGCGAGCGCCAACATCGTGCAGGATCCGGCGCTGCGCGACGGCATGTGGGGGGCCTACGACACCGCCCGTATCGAGCGCGATACCGGCTGGCGCCCGCGGCCGCTGCGCGAGGCCTTCCACGCCTACATGGACTGGATCCTCGCCCATGAATCGGCCGCGGCCGACGGCCAGGCCTGAACTGGTCCTTCCTCTCGAGAGATTGCCATGAGCGATGATCTGAATGCCGTCTTCCAGGGTCCGGGCCGCGACTTCATCGGCTATGGCCGGAACGCTCCCGACGTCGTGTGGCCCGGCGGCGCCAGGGTCGCGGTCAACCTCGTGCTCGTCTACGAGGAAGGCTCCGAATATTCCTGGCTCGAGGACGGCCGCAACGACAATTGGGGGGAGTACAATATCCCCAATAGCCCGCCCGTGCGCGATCTCGGCACGGAGACCCATTTCGAATACGGCAGCCGTGCCGGCGTCTGGCGCCTCGCCCGCCTGTTCGATCGCCACCAGGTGCCGGTGACGGTCTCGGCCTGCGCCGTGGCGCTCCAGCGCAATCCCGACGTCGTCGCCTGGATGAAGGCGAGGGGGCACGACCTGCTCGGCCATGGCCTGCGCTGGTCGGAATATTGGACCTTGAGCCGAGCGGAGGAGCGCGAGCAGATGCGCCGGGCGAACGAGCTCTATCGCTCGCTCCTCGGCGTGCATCCGCCGGGCTGGAACTGCCGCTCCTTCCCCAGCGTCAACACGCGGGACCTCATCATCGAGGACGGCGAGTTCCTGTATTATTCCGACCCCTGCAACGACGACATTCCCTATTTCGTCGAGCACGCGGCAGGGCGCCTCCTCGTGGTGCCCTATTCGAAGACCCTCAACGACAGCCGCTACCTGATCGCACCGGGCTACGGCAATCCGCGGGATTTCGCCGAGGATTGCCGCTCGGCCATCGGCTATCTCCTCGAGGACGCCGAGGAGGCGGGCGGCAAGATGCTCACCATCGCCGTCCATGCCCGCTGGACGGGCCAGCCCAACCGGGCCTCGGGCCTGCGCGAGGTGATCGACTTCGTCAACCGCACCGAGGGGGCGATCTTCATGCGGCGCCAGGACATCGCGCGCTACTGGCTGGACAACCACGCCTCCTTCCTGCCGAGGGGCTGACGATGTCGTTCGGTGCCGCCGACTATGATCCCCACCTGTCGGCTCCCACGTCGAAGACGCGTCTGAAGGGGGCCGAGATCGTCGCCGCCATCCTCAAGCGGGAGGGCCTGAAGCAGATCATCGGCTTTCCCAACAGCGAATTGTTCGATGCCCTGGCCGAGCTCGACATTCCCCCGGTCATCACGCGCACGCCGCGCGTGGCGGTGAACATCGCCGAAGGCTATGCCAGGGTCACGGGGGGCCGGGAGCTCGCTGCCGTCACGGTCCAATATGGCCCGGGCGCCGAGAGCGCCTTCGGCGGCATTGCCCAGGCGTTCAACGATCGTTCGCCGATCCTGTTCCTGCCGACCGGCTATCCGCGCGGGCACGAGGCGGTGACGCCCAATTTCGAGGCGAGGCGCAATTTCCGCCATGTCACCAAATGGTGCGAGGCGATCGCCCGCATCCAGGACCTGCCCCGGCTCATGCATGCGGCGCTATCGCGCGTGCGCAACGGCGCGCCCTCGCCGGTGCTGCTCGAATTGCCGGTCGATCTTCTCGCCGAGCTTGGGGAGGTCGACCTTGCCGAGTATCGGCGCCCGGGCCGGTCGCTGCCGCAGGCCGGGGCGGGGGAGATCCGCGAGCTGGTCGGCATCCTCCTGAAGGCGCGCGATCCCCTGATCCTCGCGGGGCAGGGCGTGCTGTCGTCGCAGGCCTCGGCGGAGCTGGTCGCCTTCGCCGAATTGCTCGGGATACCGGTGGCGACCACGCCGAACGGCAAGAGCGCCTTTCCCGAGACCCATGCGCTGTCGCTGGGCACCGCGGGCCGCGCGCGACCCGCGACAGTCGATCATTTCATGACACGGGCGGATGTGGTCCTGGCTATCGGTTCGAGCCTGACGCGCTCGCACTACATCCTGCCGATTCCGGCCGACAAGACCCTGCTGCAGGTCACGCTCGGCGAGGCCGATCTCGGCAAGGACTACCCGATCGCTCAGGGCGTGATCGGCGATGCCCGCGCGGCGCTGCGCCAGATGCACGACGAGGCCGCCGAAGCGCTGAGCGGCGGCGAAGGGCGAGGCGCGAGGCGCGCCGCGGTCGAGAGGGAGATCGCCACGATTCGCGCCGCCTTCATGCAGCGCTGGATGCCGCTGCTGACAGCCGAGAGCGTGCCGATCTCGCCCTATCGGCTCGTCTGGGAGCTGGTTCAGGAGATCGACCCGGAACGCACCATCGTCACCCATGACGCCGGCAATCCGCGTGACCAGTTCACGCCGTTCTACCAGGCGGTGACGCCCGGCTTCTATCTCGGCTGGGGCAAGACCACGCAACTCGGCAGCGGCCTCGGCTTTGCCATGGGCGCCAAGCTGGCCCGACCGGACGCAACCGTCGTCAACATCATGGGCGAAGCCGCCTTCGGCATGGTTGGCATCGATTTCGAGACGGCGATCCGCTGCAACCTGCCGATCCTGACCGTCGTGCTGCGCAATCACGTGCTAGGCGGCTATGCCGCCAGCATGCCGGTTGCCACCCGCAAATATGGCGCCAACCGCATGTCGGGCGAATATGCCCCGATCGCGCGGGCGCTGGGGGGGCATGGCGAATGCGTCACCGATCCCGCCGAGCTTCGACCCGCGCTGTTGCGCTGCCTCGGCGAGGTCCGCGGCGGACGCGCCGCGCTGCTGGAGGTCGTCACCCATGAGGAGAGCCGTCTGGCCGGGCTGAGCCCGGAGATGCGCTGAAGCGACGGGATCCCGTGATGTTCGATCTCATCCTGCGTGGCGGCACGGTGGTCAATGCCGATGGGCCCGCCCGCGCCGATGTCGCCATCGCCGCGGGAAAGGTGGCGGCGCTGATGCCGCCGGGCGAGGGCGCGCCGGCGCGCCTGGAGATCCGGGTCGACGGGCTGCACCTGCTGCCGGGCCTCGTCGATGCCCATGTCCACCTGCGCGAGCCCGGCCTGACCCACAAGGAGGATTTTGCCTCCGGCTCGCTCGCTGCGGCAGCGGGCGGGGTCACCACCCTCCTCGACATGCCCACGGACGAGCCCTGGACGGCAGCGGCAGCGGATCTTGAGGCCAAGATACGGTCGGCGCAGGGGCGCATCCATGTCGATGTCGGCTTCCAGGTCGCCCTGCGGCGCGATCTTGCCGACGTCGCGGCGCTGCGTCGGCTCGATCCCGTCTCCTTCGAGCTCTTCACCGCGGATGTGCCGGAGCCTTTCCTGCACGCGACGATGGACGATGTCGTGCAGGCCCTGCGGGTGATGGCGCCTCTGGACGTCCTCGTCGGCATATCCCCGGGCGACCAGTCGATCCTCGCGGGGGAGACGGCGCGCGGCCTCGATTTGCCAAGGGATGCCGCCGCCTTCTGCAGAAGCCGTCCGCCCCTCGCTGAGGCGGCCGGCATCAGCCGGGCCTTGCTTGCGGCTTCGCAGACCGGCGCCCGCATCCATGTGCGCCAGACGAGCTCGGCCCTCGGCATCCGAACCTGGCAGCGCCTGCGCGATATCGCCGACGCCAGCATCGAGACGACGCCCCAATGCCTGCTCTTCGCCACGGATGCCTATGACCGGTTCGGCGCCAGCCTGAAAGCCTCGCCGCCGCTGCGCGACAGGGAGGATGTCGCCAACCTGCGCGAGGCCTTGCGGTCCGGCGCCATCGACATCGTGGCGACCGACCACGCTCCGCACAGCCCGGCGGAAAAGGCGGCCGCCTATCCCGCCTTCGCTGACATTCCCGGCGGCATCCCCGGGGTTCAGACCCTGCTCGCGGCGATGCTGCATCTCGTCGACGCGGGTGAGCTCAGGCTGCAGGACGTGGTGCGGGTCTGCAGTGTCAATCCTGCCGCACGCTTCGGCCTTGCCGGGCGCAAGGGCGCGATCCGCCCCGGCCATGATGCGGATATTCTCGTGCTCGATCCCGGGGCGACAACCATGGTGCGCCACGCCGACCAGCTGTCGAAGGCGGGCTATACGCCGTTCGACGGCCTCGAAATATCCTGGCGCCTGCGGACGGTCTTCCTGCGGGGCCGGGCGATCTTCGACGGGGGTGGGCCGGTGGCCGCGGCGAGCGGCCGCGTCGTGACGGCCTGCGCCCCCTTTCTATCCTTGCCCGGGAGGTGACGATGGTGCTGCTCGAGAACAAGGTCGCGGTGGTCACCGGCGCGAGCTCGGGCCTGGGGCGGGCGATCGCCCTTGCCTATGCCCGCGAGGGCGCGCGCGTCGTCCTCGCCGACCTGCGCGAGGAGCCGGTCGAGGGCGGCCTGCCCACCCTGGAGCTCATCCGGCAATCCGGCGGCACCGCGATCAGCCGTCCCACCGACGTGTCGCAATGGGCCGATATCGATGAGCTGGTGACGGCGGCGGTCGAGACCTATGGTCGCCTCGACGTGATGGTGAACAATGCCGCGACCTATACCAGCACCAACCTGGTCGAGACGGCGGAGGACCAATGGCAGCGCGTGATCGCGGTCAATCTCACCGGCGTCTTCTTCGGCTGCAAGCGGGCCGTCCGGCAGATGCTGAAGCAGGAGGCGGTCAACGAGGTGCGGGGGCGCATCGTCAACATCTCCTCCCAGCACGGCATGGTCGCCTCGCCCGGGGACCTGCCCTATGGCGTCAGCAAGGGCGGCGTGGTGCAGATGACGCGCCAGGTCGCGGTCGATCACGCCAAGGACCTCATCGTCTGCAATGCGGTCGCCCCGGGCAAGATCATCACCGGCAAGCCCGGCATCGCCAATGATCCCCAGGCCCTCGACTATTCCGTGCGCCGCACGCCCTGGCCTCGGCTCGGGCGCCCCGAGGACGTGGCCGGCGCGGCCCTGTTCCTGGCAAGCGACCTCGCAACCTACGTGACCGGCATCAATCTGCTCGTCGATGGCGGCTGGATGGCTGGTTAGGATTTGCCGGCGACTCGCTGGATCGAAGCGGCGCGAGGATCCTCTCTCCCGGCCGAAGGGCTCTGCGTGGCGCGCCGGAGAGCCCTCATTCCTCGATCAGGCGATTGTCCGGGCTCGCTTCAAGGCCATCCAGCGCGCGAGAACGATCGCCGCGAGCAGCGCCCCGCCGTTGAAGAACTGCTCCACGTAGAAGGCCGCGCCGAGTTGCTGGAGACCGGCGATTCCGGCTGCCAGCGTATAGACCGCGAGAATCGTTCCCCAGCTGTTGAAACGTCCCGGGCCCAGCGGCGCTGCGCCGAGGAAGACTGCGGCGAAGGCCGGCAGCAGGAAGTTCACGCCGATATTGGGATTGGCCGAGCCGAGCATCGCCGCCGAAAGAACGCCGGCGACGGCGGAAAGCAGGCTGCCGAGGACGAACGCCTGGAGCGTCATGCGCCGTATCGGAATGCCGACGAGCTCGGCCGCCCGGCTGTTGCCTCCGATCGCGAAGGCACGACGTCCCCAGGACGTGTGCTCATAGGCAAACCACAGGGCGCAGCCGGCAAGGATGACATAGATGCAGGGGAGCGGCACGCCGAGAACGGTGGCCCGCCCGAAGCCGAGGAAGGCGCCCGGCATCGCGCCGAAGATGGATGTTCCATCCGTATACCACTGGGTCGCTCCCTGAATGACGATCCCGGTGGCCAATGTCGTGATGAAGGCGTTGAGCCCGCAATAGGCGACGAGCCAGCCGTTCATGGCCCCGAGCGCCAGTCCGACGGCCAGCGTCAGCCCTATGGCGACCAGGGGCGACAGCCCCCCATAGACGATCAGGCCTGCGCAGAGCGACTGGGCGAGGGCGAGCTGGAACCCGATCGAGAGATCGAACTGGCCCGAGACCAGCGTCGGGATGGCCGCAAGCGCCAGCAGGGCGAGAACGGCATTCGTCGACGCGATCGTCTGCGCGTTGATGAGCGTGGGATAGGTCCTGGGCAGGGCGAGGGAAAACGCGAGGATGACCCCCACGAACAGCAGGTGCAGGCTGTATCGCAGGACGAGGCTCGACAGGCGCACCTGCGGGACGGCCCCTATGACATCGGCCTTGGCGGTCATGCGGAAAGCTCCCGGAGGGCGGTGGGATCGCTGGAGGCGTCTTGCGCGACCCTCATAAGGATGTTCCAGTCGAGTTCGCCCACGGCCAGCCTGCTGGCGGGCGCGCCGCGGCGCACGACGACGACGCTGTCGGCGATGTCGACGATCTCCTCGAAATCGCTCGAGCCATAGAGGATCGCGGTGCCGGCCCGCGCGGCATGGCGGACCAGGTCGTGCAGGTCCCGACGTGCGCCGATATCGACGCCGGCGGTCGGGTCGATGAACACGATCACCCTGGGCAGGCGGTCCAGCGCCCGCGCAAAGATCACCTTCTGCTGGTTGCCGCCGCTCAACGTCGCCATGATCCGTTCCGCGGCACGCGCGGGACGGACGTCGAGGCGCCCGAGGGAGTCGGCCGCTCGTTCGCCTTCCCGACGGCGCCCGCCAGTCAGGGCCGCGGGAAAGAGGTTCTCGCGCACGGTGAGATCGGCGAAGGCGGCCAGGGAGCGGTCACCCAAGACGATGTCCACGCCGACGCTGCGGGCCTGTCTGGGGTCGCCGCTCAGTCTCCTGCCGTCGAGACGGATTTCCCCGCCCGGGCAGGACTCGATGCCGGCGAGCCAGCGGCAAAGGCGATCATAGCCCGAGCCTCGGATGCCGGTCACCCCGAGGATCTCGCCTGCGCGCAGATCGATGTCGATCGGCACCTCGATCTCCCTTCCGGCGAGGGTCCGGCCGGTCAGACGGCTCGATCCGTCGATCGCCGAGGCCGTCGCCGTCCGGCGCGGCCGTGGTTCGCTGCCGGTAATCCAGCGCACGATATCGGCCATCCCGATTGTCGAGACCTCGCAGCTCGCCACGTTGCGGCCGTCGGCGAGCACGGTGGCCCGATCGCACAGGGAGAACACGTCCTCGAGGCGATGCGTCACATAGAGAAAGGCGGTGCCGTGCTCCTTCGCGGCTCGCACGGCATCGTGGATGCGAGCAGCGTCGGGAGAGGGAAGGCTGGCCGTCACCTCGTCGAGCACGATGACGTTCGCCTCGCCCTGCATCGCGCGGGCGAGCGCGACGATGGTCTTGTCGGCGTGGGAGAGTTCGCCCACCATGCTTCGCGGATCGATGCCGGCTCCGAGGCGGGCGAGCGCCCTGGTTGCCGCGGCGATGCAGGCCTTCTTGTCGATGATTCCGGCGCGGCAGACGAACCCGGTCTGGAATGCCATGTTCTCGTAGACCGGCAGGGTGTCGACGAGGCCGAGGTCCTGATGGACGAAGCGAAGCCCGGCGGCGGCCACGTCGGAGGGTCCGAAGCCGACCGGCAAGGTCCGCCCGCCGATCGCGACCATGCCTTCGTCCGGCCGATGGATGCCTGCGAGCACCTTGATCACCGTGGACTTGCCGGCGCCGTTCTCGCCGAGAAGGGCGTGAACCTCGCCCGCCTGCAAGTCGAGATCGATGCCGGAGAGAGCACGAACACCGCCGAAGCTCTTGACGATGCCTTTCGCCGAGAGAAGAGCGCCCGTCGTCACTGCTTGACCCACAGCTTGCGGAACTCGGCGGCGTAATCGACATCGCCGGTCCAGCCTGCGGTGGCAGGGGCATTGCCGGCATCGATCAAGCGGAAGGGGACCGATACGTCAGCGGCGGAGGCACCCGCGAAGGCCCGCGCCAGCTCGTCGGCTGCCTCCCACCCCATCCATTCCGCCGGATTGGCGATGGTCATCGCCTGATTGCCGTCGCGGATGGCGGCAATGCTCTGAGGGTCTCCTTCGTAGCCGGCAACCTTTATCGCGCCCGTCCGTCCGGCCTGACGCACGCCTTCGGCTGCAAAGAAGGCATTCGAATCGAACGGTGCCACGAGATAGGTCACGTCGGGATGCCGGCTCAAGGCCGAGGCGACGGCCCCCGGCAGGCGCTGGGCCATGGTGCCGATCGTCGACTCCACGCTCTCGATGATCGTGCAGCCGCCGCAGGAAGCGAGGCCCTCCCGGAATCCCTTGGATCGCTGGGCAAGCTCGGGAAACTGATTGTCCTCCACGAGCAGCACCTTGGCCGCCCCGCCGCTGTCCTTGGCCACCCAGGCGGCGACGAGCCTGCCCTGAGCCTCGTGATCCGGCCGGACCCAGGCGAACAGGCCACCCGCCTCGGCAGGCACCGGATTGAAGACCGAGACGACGACGATGCCGGCGGATTTCGCCCGGTCGAGAGCGTCGCCGACCAGCATCGGCGGAACCGCGGCGAGGACGATGCCGTCCGCGCCTGCGGCAATCGCCGACAGGATCGCGCCGTTCCAGGCGCCGGGGTCGCCCCGGCCGTCGATGACCTGGACCTTCCAGCCGAGCTCCTGGCCGGCCGCAACGACGCCATTGGCAGCCCGCACGCAGCCGATGCCCTGCGAGGAGCAGGTGATCACGTAGATCGTCTTGCCGGCCTTGACCTGGACGGCCTGGGTGGGGCCGGGCCAGGCTGCCAGGGGTTGGCGAGCCTGATCGACGGACAGATCGGCGGCGGCTGCCGCGACGGATACGATCACGCAGGCGCCCGCCAGAAGCGCGCCGCACACCCTCTTCAACATGGTCTCCTCCCGAAGTGGCGGCCTCTGAGGTCGGGCTCGTCCATCCGGGGACGGTACAGGTGGATCTGCCTCCGCAAAAATATATAATTCCCACACGATACATAGCCGTTCGACTATGGTTGGAGCGCTCCATGCAACGTGTCTTCGCGTCTCAAACCACTCTGCACAAGCTCGAGCTGTTCTGCATGGTGTGCGAGCTGCAGAGCGTGACGCGCGTCGCCGACCGCATGAGCGTGGCCCAGCCGGTCGTGACGGCCCATATCCGCTTCCTGGAAGAGAAGCTGGGCGTCCGGCTCTTCGAGCGCAGCGGCCGGCGACTGGTCCTCACGCCGGCCGGCAAGCGCGTCCACGTCTGGGCGAACGACGTGATCACGCGGACGCGGGAGCTGGAGCGCGAGCTCGACCTATCGGTCGACGGCGAGGCGGGAAATGCCATCGTCGCGGCGTCGATGACGGTTGCGTCCTATGTGCTGCCGCCGCTCTTCGCCGCGTTCCGGCAGCGCCATCGCCATGGCGGGATCAGCGTGCAGATCTCCAATCCGCAACTGGTGACCGCCGCCGTGCGGGATGGATCATGCGACTTCGGCGTCTGCATTCTCGATCCGCGGCACGATGTCGACGGGCTCGATGTCGAGCGCCTGTGGATCGAGCAGCTCATCCTCGTGGCGGCCGCCGGCAGCACCCTGGTGGGCGATGTCGCAACGGCGGACGAGATCGGCAGGCTGCCCTTCGTTTCCTCGCCGCGCAACCAGGTCCGCCGCGAGCTGGAGGAAGACGGCCTGCGGGCGCATGGCATCGTCGACAGGCGGATCATGCTGGAATTCGGGCATCCCGAGGCGATGAAGCAGGCCGTGCGCAGCGGTGCCGGTGTCGCCTTCGTCATGGAAACCTCGGTGCGCGACGAGCTGGAGCGGGGCTTGCTGCGCCATGTCCGCACACCGGGCCTGGATCTGCCCATCCCGGTCTTTCTCGTGCATCGACGCGGCAAGGGCTTCTCCGAGTTTCAGGCCAGGCTGATGGCGTTCGTGCGCGATGCCGTCGTCGCGGAGCGTCCGCCTGGCGATGGCGGCGTGACGAAGCCCCAATGAAGGGCGGCGCGTCCGTCGTGGCGTCTGCCCCACGATCCTGCCCATGCGCCCGGCTTCCCGAGGGAATGGGCGGGTTCAATTCATAGTCAAATGACTATGGATTTCTGAGAAATATATATTGGATCGAAGAGATTCCTCCCGCTAGCGTCCAGACATGGATGCGGGACCTCGGACCGCGGCAAAGCAGGATTCCTCTGACGGACGATTTGACGCTTCCCGGCCCAAGTGGCTGGACGAGCGGCAAAAAACAGATCCGCAGCGGGAGCCTGGGAGGAAACCTATGTTCTTGGGTGTCGACATCGGCGGTACGTTCACCGACCTCGTCATGCTCGACGGGGATGGCGGCCTGGTCACGGCAAAGGCGCTGTCGACACCGGGCGAGCTCGAGCTCGGCGTCTTCGCCGCTGTTGCGGAGGCTGCGGCCCAGCGCGGGATGACCGGCGAGGAGCTGCTGGCGAAGGTCACGGCCTTCGGCCATGGGACGACGCAGGCCACGAACGCCGTCATCGAGCGGGACGGGGCACGGACGGGGCTCCTGGCCACCCGCGGTTTTGGCGATACGCTGGCGATCCAGCGCCTGATGGGCTTCACCGCCGGCGTGCCGGTGGATCGCCTGGGCTGGTATTCCCGCCGCCGATATCCCGCGCCCATCGTGCCGCGCCATCTCGTGCGTGAACTGCGCGAGCGCGTCGATCATGCCGGCAAGATCCTCCTGCCGCTCGATGAGGACGAGGTGCGCAAGGCCGTCCGCGAGCTCGTTGCCGCCGGCGTCGAGACCTTCGCCGTCGCCTTGCTGTGGTCCTTCCGCAATCCCGAGCACGAGCACCGGGTGGGGCGCGTCATCCGCGAGGAGGCGCCCGGCGCCTTCGTCAGCCTCTCCAGCGAGATCGCGCCGGTTCTCGGCGAGTACGAGCGCACGGCCACGGCGGCGCTCAATTCATACCTGGCGCCGAAGGTCGTCTCCTATCTCGACGGCATCGAGCAGATGCTTCGCAAGCGCGGCTTCAAGGGCGCGTTCTCGATCCTGAATTCGGCCGGCGGGGTCATGCCCGTGGCGGAAGCAGCCCGCCGGCCGGTCACTCTCGTCACCTCCGGGCCGACGGGCGGCGTGATGGGCTCCATCCATCTGGCCAAGAAGCTCGGCTACCGCAACATCATCACCACGGACATGGGCGGCACCTCGTTCGACGTCGCGATCGTGGTCGAGGGCAAGCCGCTGATGTCGACCAATCACGAGGCCGGCGGCTTCCACATCGCCACGCCGATGGTCGAGGTGCGGGCCATCGGTGCGGGCGGGGGATCGATTGCCCGTGTCGTCGATGGCCAGCTGCGCATCGGCCCGGACAGCGCCGGCGCCCGTCCCGGCCCGGTCTGCTACGGGCGCGGCGGCACCCGTCCCACGGTGACGGATGCCGACGTCGTCCTCGGCATCATCGATCCCGACACGTTCCTGGGCGGCAAGATGAAGCTCGACCGCGCGGCCGCGGCCCTGGCGATCGAGGAGCAGATCGCAAAGCCTCTGGGCCTTTCGGTGGAGCAAGCCGCGGCCGGCATGCGCCGCATCGTCGACGCGCAGATGGCCGACACGCTGCGGGAGGTGACGATCGGGCGCGGCTTCGATCCGCGCGATTTCGTCATCTTCGCCTATGGCGGGGCCGGCCCGGTCCATTGCGCCGGCTACGGCGTGGAGCTGGGAGTGCCCAGGATGGTGGTGCCGGTCACCTCCATGGCCCATTCCGCCTACGGTGCGCTGGCTGCCGACCTGCAGTTTTCCACCGAGCGGGCCTTGCTCATGCGCGGCGGCGGCGGGGACCGCGACGCCAGCGAAGGGCTCGATGCCGCCCGCATCCAGACCGCCTTCGGCGAGCTGGAGGCCGAGTGCCTGGACGCGATGAGCCGGGCCGGCGTTGAGGCCGCCGATATCCGTCTCGTGCGCAGCGCCGACCTGCGCTACCGGCGGCAGACCAACGACCTCATCATTCCCCTCGATGCCGGCGCCGTGACGGCGAGCTCGCTCGCCGATCTGGCGGCCCGCTTCGAGCAGACCTACGAGCAGACCTATGGGAAGGGCTCGGCTTTCCGCGAGGCCGGCATCGAGCTCACCACTGTGCGCGTCGAGGCATTCGGCAAGGCGCGGCGGCCGGAAATCGCCCTGCATGCCCCGACCGAGGCACCCGCGCCCGGCCGCCGTTCGATCTTCGAGCCCGTCGTCGGCCGCCGCATGGACTGCGCCGTCCACAACTGGCGCGACCTGCCGATGGGCTTCACCGTCGAGGGGCCGGCCGTCATCGAACACCCGGAAACCTCGGTCTTCGTGGCGGCTGGGCAGGTCGCCCGCCTCGATGCCCATTCCAACATCACCATCGAGCAACGCCAGGAGAGCCGTGATGGCCGCCGCTGAGAGGAGCATCGACCCGATCACCTTCGAGGTGGTGCGCAACAAGCTCCAGGCCATCACCGAGGAGCAGGCGATCACGCTGAAATCGGTCTCCGGCTCGCCGGTCGTCACCGAAGCCACCGATTTCAACAACGGTCTCTATCTTGCCGACGGCTCGATCGTCACCATGGGGCCGCAGGTCCTGTTCCACACCGGAACGATGTCCTCGGTCATCCGCTCGATCAACGCCAATTTCGCCGAGAATCCCGGCATCCGCGAGGGTGACATGTTCATCCTCAACGATCCCTATCGCGGCGCCATCCACCAGCCCGACGTCTCGATCGTCGCGCCGGTCTTCCACGAGGGACGCCATGTCGCCTGGGCGGGCTCCTGTGCCCACCAGCTCGACGTCGGCGGCATGAGCTTCGGATCCTGGGCGATCGGCGCCACCGAGATCCAGCAGGAGGCCATGCTGCTTCCCGGCATCAGGATCGTGGAAGGCGGCGTGCTGCGCCAGGACCTCTGGCAGATGATCATGGGCATGACGCGCCTGCCGCATATGCTCGGTCTCGACCTGAAGGCGATGATCGCGGCGAACAATGTCGCCGCCCGCCGGCTCGTCGAGCTCATGGGCCGGTACGGCGGCGAGACCGTCGAGACCATCATGCGAGAGGAGATCGCAAGCTCCGAGCGGCAGATGCGCCAGGTTCTCGCCGCCCTGCCGGACGGTGTGTTCCGCGCCAGGGACTATATCGAGCACGACGGCCATCAGAACGCGCTCTACCAGGTCTGCGTCACCGCCACCAAGACAGGCGACCGGCTCACCCTCGACATGACCGGCACCTCGCCGCAGGCGCCCGGCTTCATCAATTGCACGGCCTCGGGAATGCGCGGCGCCGCAATGTCCGGGCTGCTGCCGATCCTTGCGCCGCGCATCCGCTGGAACGAGGGGATCCTGCACGCCGTCGATTTCGTGGCGCCGGAAGGCATTCTCTGCAATGCGACCTGGCCGGCGCCGATCTCGTCCGGCACGATCTCGACGGCGTGGATCGTGCAGAACGTCGTCGTCGCAGCGCTTTCGCGCCTGGTCGCGTTCTCTCCCGACAACAGGAACGAGGGGCAGGCCGTCACCAAGGGCCACATGATGGTGATGACGCTTGCCGGCAAGGATCGGGAAGGCGCGCCGTTCGGCACCTTCCTGCTGGATTCGACCGCCGGCGGCGGCGGCGCCTTTCCCGATCACGACGGCCTCGACGGCTCGGGGGACTACTGCGTGCCCCGCCCGGCAATCGCCAATGTCGAGGCGAACGAGGCGAACGGCCCCTTCCTCTATCTCTTCCGCTCCTTCGTTCGCGACACGGGAGGGCCGGGGCGCCAGAGAGGCGGCGCGGGAACCGCATTGGCCATCGTGCCCTACGGCACCCCGGGATTGCAGGCCATGATGCTGGGCCACGGCGTCGAGGTCCCCAATGCGACCGGTCAGTTCGGCGGGCTTCCCGGAGCTTGCGGACGCAATTTCAGGCTGAGCGGCGCGGGTTCGGTGGAGCGCATCGTGGGCCTGGCCGGCAATCTCGAGGAGATGCTCGCGGCCGGGGTGGAGGAGCTCGGGCCGAAGCCCGGCCGGATGCCGCTGACCTCGCACGACATACTCGGCTATGCCTTCCAGGGCGGCGGCGGCTATGGCGATCCCCTGAAGCGGCTGCCTGCGGCCGTGCGGACCGACGTTCTGAACGGCCATGTCAGCCTCGAAGCTGCGCGTGCGCAGTTCGGCGTCGCGATCCGCGATGGCGAGGTCGATATCGCCGCGACCGAGCGGGCACGGGATGCGATGCGCATTCGCCGTCTCGGCGGGCGGGCGCCCGCCCGCCGTCCCGGCGATGGCGAGATGCGCCTTCGGCGGGGACGCTTCGCCTGCTCCTGCGGCTGCGATCTCGGTGCGGCCGGCGAGAACTGGAAGGACCAGGCTCGAAGCTATCGTGTCGAGCCCGACGCCTACGGCCCGCACATCCGCACCCATGCCGAGCTCGAACTGCGCGAGCATGTCTGCCCGGACTGCGGCTCGCTCCTCGAGGCCGAAGTGGTGCGCAAGGGCGATCCCTCTCTCGTCACGGTGCTGCTGGAGGCGGGGGACGGGGGCGAAGCGGGGAAGGCGCCCTCACGCCGAGAGACGGCAACGGTTGCGGCTTAGACAGAGGCATACACCATGCAACGCTATCCCGAAAAAGGCGCCGTGATCGTCACGGGCGCGGCGCAGGGCATCGGGCGCCGCCTGGCGCTCACGCTCGTTGCCGAAGGGGTCGATGTCCTGATTGCGGACTGGAACGCCGAAAAGGGCGAGGCCGTGGCCCGCGAGGAGACGCCGGGAACCGGCAGGCGACTGTTCGTGCGCACGGACGTGGCCAGCGAGGATAGCTGCCGCGAGGCCGCCGACCGGGCGTCGGAAGCCTTCGGCGGCGTTTTCGGCCTCGTCAACAATGCCTCGATCTTCTCCACGCTGAAGATGAGGCCGTTCTGGGAAATCCCGGGAGACGAGTGGGACCGGGTCCAGGCCATCAACCTGAAGGGGGTCTTCAACATGACCCGCGCGGCCCGCGAGGCGCTGGTCGGATCGGGGGAGGCCTCGATCGTCAACATTGCCTCTTCGACCCTGCTCTTCGGCAGGCCGAACTATGCGCATTACGTATCGTCCAAGGCCGGCGTGATGGGGCTGTCGCGAGCCATGGCGCGAGAGCTGGGCGATCACGGCGTGCGCGTCAACACGCTGACCCCGGGGCCGACCTTCACCGAAGTCGAGCGGGCGACCGTCACGCCGGAGCAGAAGGCGGCGATGATCCAGCAGCAATGCCTCAAGCGTGCCGGCGGCCCGGACGACATCGCCGATGCGATCGCCTTCCTGCTGTCGCGGCAGGCCCGCTGGATCACCGGCCAGCTCCTCAATGTCGACGGCGGCATGATCACCCATTGAAAGCGGGCGGCGGCGCGGCCCGCCCCTGAAGCAGGAGCCCATGATGGCTTATGTCACGAACTCGGACCGCATGCTGATCGGCGGCGAGCTGGTCCACAGCTCGAACGGCGAATTCGATCCCTCCATCAATCCGGCGAACGAGGCGGTGATCGGGCGCTCGCCGCGCGGAACGACGGAGGATGTGGCGCGCGCCGTGGCGAGCGCGCAGGCGGCCTGGCCCGCCTGGGCAGCCACGACGCCCGGCGAGCGCGGGGCCCGGATGCGCGCGTTCGGCCAGGCGCTGAAGGCCCGGGCCGAGGAGATCCTGCATGTCGAAGTGGCGGACACCGGCAACACCATCACGCCGATGCGCGGCGACGTGGGAATGGCCGTGGAAAGCCTCGACTACTATGCCGGCCTGATCCACGAGCTGAAGGGGGAGACCATCCCGGCGACGCCGGACAATCTGCACATCACGCTTCGCGAACCCTATGGGGTCGTCGCCCGCATTGCGCCGTTCAACCATCCGCTGATGTTCGCCGTGGCGCGCACGGCCGCCGCGCTCGCCGCCGGAAACGCGGTCATCGTCAAGCCGCCGGAGACGAGCCCGCTCTCGGCCATGGTGCTCGCCGAAATCGCCCGGGAGGCGCTGCCGCAGGGCGTCTTCAACATCGTCACCGGGACGGGTGCGACGGTCGGCGATGCCATCGTGCGTCATCCCGACATCAAGCGCATCGCCTTCATCGGCTCGCCCGGGACCGGTCGCGCCATCCAGCGCGCCGCCGCCGATGTGGCGGTCAAGCACGTGACGCTGGAACTCGGCGGCAAGAACCCGCTGATCGCCTTTCCCGACACCGATCCGGACGTGATCGCGGCGGCCGCCATGCGCGGCATGAATTTCACCTGGCAGGGGCAGTCCTGCGGCTCGACGAGCCGGCTCCTCCTGCACGAGGACATTCACGATGCGGTCCTGGACCGCGTGGTGGAGCGCGTCTCGAAGCTGAGGCTCGGCGATCCCGCCGATCCGGCGACGGATATGGGGCCGGTGAATTCGCGCGTGCAGCTCGAGAAGGTGCTCGCCTTCTTCGAGGCGGCCAAGGTGGACGGCGCGAGGCTGATGACGGGCGGGGGCCGGCCGGACGGAGCGCCGTTCCGCAGGGGCTTCTGGGTGGAGCCGACCGTCTATGCCGATGTCAGGCCCGGCATGCGGCTGTGGCAGGAGGAGGTCTTCGGCCCGATCCTCTCGGTCGGACGCTGGAAGACCGTCGACGAGGCGGTCGAGCTCGCCAACAGCACCGAATACGGCCTCACCGGCGCCGTGTGGACCAACGACATCCGCAACGCGCTCAACGTCGCGCGCCGCGTGCGGTCCGGCCACATCTGGATCAACGGCTGCTCGAGCCACTTCCTGGGCGTCCCCTTCGGCGGGATGAAGAATTCCGGCGTGGGGCGGGAGGAGGGGATCGAGGAGATGGTCTCCTACACCGAGGCCAAGACCATCAACATCATGCTGAACTGAGAGCGAGCCATGTGCACATCCGCCGGCCACGGCCACCCCATCGCCGTCGACGTCGCCGACAGCGCTCCCGCGAGCGCGGCGGCCTCCCCTCGGCTCATCGAGACCCTCGTCCTCGCCAACCATATCCTGTTCGACCAGGGCGTGGTCGATGCATTCGGCCATGTCAGCGTGCGCCATGACGAGCGGCCCGACCGCTTCCTCCTGGCGCGCAACATGGCGCCGGGCCGCGTCCACGCCGAGGACATCATCGAATTCACGCTCGACGGCGAAGCCGTCAACGCCGGCGGCCGCAAGGTCTATCTCGAACGGTTCATCCACGGCGAAATCTACCGTCGGCGGCCGGATGTGCAGGCCGTCGTGCACAGCCATTCCCATGCGATCGTGCCCCTGAGCGTCGTCAAGGGCGTGAGGCTCAGGGCGCTGTTCCACATGGCCGGCTTCGTCGGGCAGGGCGCGCCCGTCTTCGAGATCAGGGAGACGGGCGGAGAGGCGACCGATCTGCTGATCAGCAACCGGCGGCTCGGCGCCGCGCTGGCCGAGACGTTCGATGCGAGCGACATCGTGCTGATGCGCGGCCACGGCTCCACCGTGGTCGGCGGCTCCCTGCAGCAGGTGGTCTACCGGGCCGTCTACGCGGAGATCAACGCACGCTATCAGCTCGAGGCCACCCGCCTCGGCGAGGTCGTCTATCTCACGGAGGGCGAGAGCCAGGCCGCGGTCCGCAACGTGGAGGCGCAGGTGCAGCGCCCCTGGGACCTGTGGGTCGAGCAGGCGAAGGCCCGCCGCGCCGGCAGCGAGCAGGGGAGGCCGGCATGAACGGCCTGCCGGACGCCAGGGATCACGCAGCGGTCAAGAATACGATGCAGCCCGAGGATACGCCGGAGCTTCGCGAGCTCTATGCCGGCTTCGAGCGGGAGCACCTCATCCCGCTCTGGACGCAACTCGGCGACCTCATGCCGATTCATCCCCGGCCGAAGGCCGTGCCCCATGTCTGGAAATGGGCGAGCCTCTATCCGCTGGCGCGCCGCTCGGGCGATCTCGTCCCGGTCGGACGCGGTGGCGAGCGGCGGGCGATCGGCCTTGCCAATCCCGGCCTCGGCGGCCGGGCCTATGTGAGTCCGACGCTCTGGGCGGCGATCCAGTTCCTCGGGCCGAAGGAGACGGCGCCGGAGCACCGCCATTCGCAGAACGCCTTTCGCTTCGTCGTGGAGGGAGAGGGGGTCTGGACCGTCGTCAACGGCGATCCCGTCCGCATGAGCCGCGGCGATTTCCTCCTGACCCCGGGTTGGCATTTCCACGGCCATCACAACGAGACCGACAAGCCCATGGCCTGGATCGACGGGCTCGACATTCCGTTCTCCTATCAGAACGATGTCGGCTTCTTCGAGTTCGGCTCCGAGCGCGTGACCGACACCGCGACGCCCCGCTTCTCGCGCGGCGAGCGGCTGTGGTGCCATCCCGGCCTTCGGCCCTTGTCGGGCCTGCAGAACACGGTCAGCTCGCCGATCTCGGCCTATCGCTGGGAGCATACCGATCGCGCCCTGACCGAGCAGCTGCTGCTGGAGGACGAAGGGCAACCGGCGACGCTGGAGCAGGGCCACGCGGCGGTCCGCTATGTCAATCCCACGACCGGCGGCGACGTCATGCCGACAATTCGGGCCGAGTTCCACCGGCTGCGGGCGGGGACACGGACGCCCGCCCGCCGGGACGTCGGCTCCTCGGTCTTCCAGGTCTTCTCCGGCCGCGGCTCCGTCGTTCTGGCGGGAGAGGAGACCGTGCTCGATGTCGGCGACCTCTTCGTCGTTCCCTCCTGGGTATCCTGGTCCCTGCAGGCCGAGACGAGCTTCGATCTCTTCCGCTTTTCCGACGCGCCGATCATGGAGCGGCTGCATTTCGATCGCAGCCATGTCGAGGGGCGGCAGGGATGACCGGGACGCTGCGGCCGCGCGAGGAGGAGCAGGCGCTCGTGGCTTTGCGCGAGCGGCAGGGCAAGGGCGCGCGCTACGATTCGCCGGCCGCTCCGGCGCGCGAGCTCCTGTGGGCCCGGCGCGGCGCGGCCTATTTCGCGCGCCGGCTCGGAGAGCTCGACGACGAGGGCCTGGACGGGCCGTCGCTGGTGCCGGGCTGCGGCCGCCGCCTTCTCGTGTCCCATGTCGGCTACCAGGCTCGCGCGCTGGCGCGCATCGCCGAGGCGGCACACGAGGGGCGGGAGAAGGAAGGCCTCGGAGATCCGGACCAGCCGCCGGACGACGTGGCGCTCGGCGCGACGCTGCCGGCCCATGCCCTGCGCTACCTCTTCGAGCATGCCCAGGCTCACCTGAGCGTCGCATGGCGCGATCTTTCGGATGCCGCCTGGGACAGGCCCGTCGAGTCGCTGAGCGGGCGGAGCGTGACGCCGCGCGGCACGGTGCGCGAGCGCGCCGCGTCGATCTGGATCCACGCCGTCGATCTCGGCAATGGCGGCTCGATCCATGACCTTCCACCGGAGCTTCTCGCCGCGGTCGAGGCGGAGGGACGGCCTCGCCCGCCCTTCGCGCTGCCGGCGGCGCGTCTGGGATGATCCCGAACACCGTCTTGCTGAGGACCCGAGCCCGATGAGCGCAACCAAGAGAGTGTTTCCTGCCGCGGAATTCACGGCGATCCCCGTGCGGGGCGAGGAGGGCGCCTATCCCGTGCATCGGATCTTCTGCGTCGGCCGCAACTATGCCGACCATGCCAGGGAGATGGGGGTCGAGGTGGACCGGGAGGCGCCGTTCTACTTCCTGAAGTCGCCGCTTGCCGCGGTCGCGAGCGGACTGACGCTGCCCTATCCGCCGGGAACCGCCAATTACCATTATGAGATGGAGCTCGTCGTCGCCATCGGCCGACCGGCGTTCCGTATCGGCGCCGCCGATGCGCCGTCCGCCGTCTACGGCTATGCCGCCGGGCTCGACATGACGCGCCGGGATCTGCAGCTCGAGGCACGGGCCAAGGGGCGGCCCTGGGACCTGGGCAAGGATTTCGAGCAATCGGCGGTCATTGCCGCGATCACCAAGGCCGGCGATTTCGGTCCCATCGGTCCCCAGCGCATCCGCCTCGCAGTGGACGGGCAGGTGCGCCAGGATGCGCATCTGGCCGACCTGGTCTGGCCGGTGCCGGACATCATCGCGCATCTGTCGGGGTACTACCACCTCGTCCCCGGCGACCTCATCTTCACCGGCACGCCCGCCGGCGTCGGGCCGATCGTCGCCGGCCATGTGGTCTGCGGCGAAATCGATGGCCTCGAGCCGGTCTCGCTGAGGATCGGAGCGGCGGAATGATCACGCTCCGGGGCTATTTCCGCAGCTCGGCCGCCTATCGCTGTCGCATCGCCTTCAATCTGAAGGGCGTGCCGTACGAGCTCGTGCCGGTGCATCTGCGCCGAGACGGCGGGGAGCAGAAGAAGCCGGCCTATCGCGCGCTGAATCCGCAGGCGCTGGTGCCGGCCCTGCAGATCGACGGAGCGATCCTCACCCAGTCGCTCGCCATCATCGAATGGCTGGATGAGACCCATCCGGACCCGCCGCTGCTGCCGGTGGATCGCAACGAACGGGCCCGTGCGCGCGCCTTCGCCCAGGCCATCGCCTGCGACATCCACCCGCTGCAGAACCTGAGGGTGCTCGACTATCTCAAGACGGAGCTCGGGCAGCCGCAGGCCGTGCTCGACGCCTGGTGCCGGCACTGGATCGGCGAAGGGCTTTCGGCGTGTGAGGCCCTCCTGGCGCGTGCAGGCCAGCCCGGGTCTTTTGCCTTCGGCGACAGGCCCGGGCTGGCCGACATCTGCCTGGTGCCGCAGCTCTTCTCCGCCGATCGCTTCGGCATCGATCTCACCGCCATGCCGCGCCTGACGGCGGTGCGCGCGGCCTGCGAGGCCCTGCCGGCCTTCGCGGCGGCTCATCCCTCGCGCCAGCCGGACAGCGAATAACCGCGAGGACCGGCGCCCCAGCGCGGAGCCGGACACCTGATGCTCAGGGAGGAGACTGCATGAGCGAACGGCTTCCCATCATCATCGCCGGTGGCGGCATCGGCGGCCTGGCGACCGCCGCGGGCCTTGCCCGAAAGGGGTTCAGATCCATCGTCCTGGAAAAGGCGCCCCAGCTCGGCGAGATCGGCGCCGGCATCCAGCTCGGACCCAATGCTTTCCACGCCTTCGACTATCTCGGCGTGGGCGACACGGCGCGCCGCATGGCGGTCTATATCGACAGCCTGCGGTTCATGGATGCCATGACCGGGGACGAGGTGACCCGCATTCCCCTCGACGAGGCTTTCCGCAAACGCTTCGGCAACCCGTATGCCGTCGTTCATCGCGGTGAGCTGTTCGGCGTTTTCCTGCGAGCCTGCCAAGCGAGCCCGCTGGTCGAGCTGCGAGCCGGCTGCGAGGTGAGGAGCTACGAGCAGGACGGAACCGGCGTCACCGCCGTTCTCGCCGACGGCGGTCGCATCCGGGGTTCGGCCCTGCTGGGAGCGGACGGGCTGTGGTCGAACATTCGCAAGCAGGTCGTCGGAGACGGGGCACCGCGCGTGTCCGGGCATACGACCTATCGCTCCGTCATTCCGGTGGAGGATATGCCGGAGGATCTGCGCTGGAACGCGGCAACGCTTTGGGCGGGGCCGAAGTGCCACATCGTGCACTATCCGCTTTCGGGTTGGAAGCTCTTCAACCTCGTCGTCACCTGCCACAACGACGCCCCGGAACCCGTGGCCGGCAAGCCCGCGACGCATGAGGAGGTCTCCAAGGGCTTCGCCCATGTCGCGCCCGTCGCGCGCCAGATCATCGAGCGTGGCCGGGACTGGAAGCTCTGGGTGCTGTGCGATCGCGAGCCGGTCTCCAACTGGGTCGATGGCCGCGTCGCCCTGCTCGGAGATGCCGCCCATCCCATGCTGCAATATTTCGCGCAAGGCGCCTGCATGGCCATGGAGGATGCGGTCTGCCTCGTGGCCGAGATGGAAGCAGCCGGTGGGGACGCGGAAAAGGCGCTTCCGTCCTACAATCGCAAGCGCGCGCTGCGCACTGCGCGCGTCCAGCTGCAATCGCGCGAGATCGGCCAGCACATCTACCACCCCGCCGGCGCTCATGCTCAATTGCGCAACGCCGTCATGCGCGCCAAGTCGCCGGCCGATTGGTATGACGCCATCGCCTGGCTCTACGGATCGACCGGACTCGATGGGGTGGTGTCCAGGGAAACGCTGCAAGCCGCCTTACCTGGCGAAGCGGCATAGGTCTGTCATTCCGAAAGGGCGCGAGCCGGGCTGGAGCAGAACGCGTCAGCCCGCGCCCATCGGGCGGGTGTCGATCCAGTCGACCATCAGCTTTCGTTGCCGGAAGTACCAATGGCCGTCCAGCTTCACGAAATGATCGAGGTACCGGATCGAAGCGATCATCAGGCTCCGGCCGGGACCATCGGATCTGACGTGATGGGCCAGGCAGTAGGAGATCCCCGTTGCGGAGTCCGGTGCCCATGTCACGGTGCACTGACCGTTGAAGTGCGTCGTCGCCTCATACGTGCTCAGATTTTCGAACACGGGGCGCAGGCCGTCGCGACCGTGAATGGCCTGCGTCGGGGCGGCGTTGCGGCTGTCCATGTAGACCAGGAACTCGGTATCCGCCGTGAACAGGGACATCTGGCCCTCGACGTCGCGGCGGTCGGCGCAGTGGGCATAGGCGTCGACGAGCTCGCGAATGGCGAGACGATCGGCAACCTCTCGCGAGGTGAGATCACGATGGTCGGGTCGTTGCATGGAAAGGGTCATCGGCTGCTCCCTGGCTCCGCGCTCTCCGGCCGCGCGATGTCCTGCTTCTTCATCATGTGGCGGCCTTGATCAGGTCGGCGGCGCGGCCGCCGATCATGAAGGCCGGAGCATTGGTCGGGCCCGAAATGATCGACGGCATGACGGAGGCGTCCGCCACGCGCAGGCCGCGCAGGCCGTGGACGCGAAGCTCGCTGTCCACGACGGCATCGGCGCCGGTGCCGATCTTCGCAGTCCCCACCGCGTGACCGAAGCTCGCTGCCGCCGTCCGCGCCAGGTCGACCAGGTCCCGCCGGCTGGCGGCCTTGGGGCCTGGCACCACCTCCGCTTCGCGGACGCCGTCCAGGGCAGCCTTGCTGCCGAGCTCGCGCGCCGCTTCGATCGCCCGCACGATGGCGGCGAGGTCGCGGTCCGTGCCGAGATGGTTGCCCTCGATGACGGGCGCATCGCGCCAATCCGCGCTGGCAAGCCGGACATGGCCGCGGCTGGTCGGCTGGATGAGCGCCGGCGCGATCGTGAAGCCTTCCCCAGGGGGCGTGGCGCCGAACCGGGCAGCCGCCTCCGGCGTCGCGATCGGAAGCTGCTCCAGCACGAGGTTGATATCGGTGGTATGGCCGTCGATGCCGCTGGAGAAGTAGACTTCGGCCTCGACGGCGTTGCTGTCCGCGGGACGGTCGGGCATCTTCCCCTTGTATTGGTAGACGACGCCAGAGACGAGGACATGATCCTGCAGGTTCTGGCCGACACCCCGCAAGTTCGCGACCGGCTTGATTCCGAGCTTCTGCAATTGCGCGGCGTCGCCGATGCCCGACAGCATCAGCAGCTTCGCGCCGTTGACGGTGCCGGCCGAGAGGATCACTTCCCGGGTTGCCTGCACGTTCCGGACGCCGTCGCCGGTGACGAGCTCCACGCCGCTTGCCCGATCGCCCTCGAAGAGCACCTTTGTGACGTTGGTGTTCAGCGCGAGGGTGAGGTTCGGCCGATCGAGGTTCGGCCGCAGGAAGGCGCGCGCCGAGCTCACCCGGGTGCCGTCGGCGGCGATGTTCATGTTGATATAGCCGGCTCCGGCGCGCACCGGGTCGTTGGTGTCGTCGAGGATGGGAAAGCCCATCTGGCGTGCGGCCTCGATGAAGGCCGGCGCCGTCGGATGAGGGTCTCCCGGCCTGCGGATGTGGACGGGACCGCCGGCGCCGCGCCATTGGTTCGCGCCGCCCTCCCAATCCTCCTGCGCCTTGTAGGTCGGCAGGACGTCCTTGAAGGCCCAGCCTTTCGCGCCGCGCCGCTCCCAGGCGTCGTAGTCGCGCGCCAGGCCGCGCGACCACACCATCGCGTTGATGGAGCTGCCGCCGCCGAGAACGTGGCCGAGCGCCATGTTGAACTTTCGATTGTTCAGCTGGGGAACGGGGGCGATCGGCAGCTTCCAGTCCAGGGGGCCGCCGACATTGTAGAACCAGATGCTTGGATTGCCGATGGTGGGAGCCGTATCGGCACCGCCGGATTCGACGACCAGGACCTTGGCGCCGGTCTTCGACAGCTCGCCGGCGACGATCGCGCCGGACGCGCCCGCACCCACGACAATGTAGTCGTAGGCGCCCTCGAGCTTGGCCTGGTTGGCCGCCTGATTGTCGCCGGCGGCGAACGCCTGGTCCGCCGCCGCGGCCGAAAGCCCGGCGGTCAGACCGGCAGCGCCCGCCACCGCCAGGAAGCGGCGCCTCGTCAATTGCCCGCTCGCCACCTGGTCCAGAAGGACCTGCATCATTTCGTGGGCATTGGTCATCTCGGGTCCTCCATCTCGGCGGTCGAGCCGGGTGCATTGCGGCTCAGATCGGGTATTGGCGCTGGCCGCTGTGGGCGTTGATCCAGATGACGTCCTGGAACTCCTTCAGGCTGTCGGGACCGGTGCGGCCCCAGCCGCTGTCTCGCACGCCGCCCATCGGCGCATGAATCTCGTCGTTCACGGTCGGCGAGTTGACGTTGACGATGCCGGCCAGGATCTTCGGCGCCAGCTCGAACGCGCGATAGGTGTCGCCCGCGAGGATGGATGAGGTGAGCCCGTACAGGGTGCGGTTCGCCGCCTCGACTGCCTGCTCGGGGGTATCGACGACCTCGACCACGACGACCGGTCCGAAAGTCTCCTCATTGGCGACGGCGACATCGAGCGGCACGTTGCTGAGGATGGTCGGCTGGTAGATCTGGCCCTCGAAGACGCCGCCGGTATGCAATGTGGCGCCCTTGGCGAGCGCTTCCTTGACACGGTCGTCGCACAGCTTGACGGCAGCCGGCGTGATCAGCGGGCCGATGATGGTCTTGTGATCCTGGGGATCGCCGGATGGCAGCGTCCTGGTCCGGGCGGCGAATTTTTCGAGGAACTCGTCGGCGATCTTGCGCTGGATGATGATGCGGCGCGTGTTGAGGCAGATCTGTCCCTGGTGGAAGAAGGAGCCGAACGTCGCGGTGCGCACCGCATAGTCCACATCCACGTCATCGAGGATGATCATCGGGTTGTAGCCGCCCAGCTCCATCGTCGTGCGCTTGAGCGTTTCGCCGGCGCGCTTGGCGAGCATCTTCGCGGTCTTGACCCCGCCGATCAGGTTGATGACCCGCACGTCCGGGCTCTCGAAGAAGACATCGGCGATGGCGCCCGCGGCGCCCGGGGCATGGGTCACGACGTTGATGACCCCTGCCGGGAAGCCGGCCTCTTCCGCGATCTCAGCGAGAATGAGGCCGGCCGAAATCGGCGCGAGCTCGGACGGCTTCACCACCACCGTGTTGCCGGCAGCCACCGGCGACAGGACCGCGCGCCACGACAGGACGTTGGCGCCGTTCCACGGCGTGAAGCTCGCCACCACGCCCAGCGGCCGGCGCACCCCGATCGAGTGCGTGCCGGGCATGTTGGTCTCCAGGACCTCGCCCTTCGGCAGGTACATCCATCCGGCCGCCTGCTCGATGGTGGCGGCCACGAGGTCCTGCTGGAACGTGGCGAAGGAGATGGTGCTGCCGGTTTCGATGGCCAGGATTTCGGCGATCTCGGCGCGGCGCCGCTTGACGATCTCGGCCGCCCTGAAGAACAATTTTGCCCGCTCGGCCGGGGTCGTCTGCGACCAGGCCGGGAATGCCTTGGCGGCCGCGTCGACCGCCAGCTGCGCTTCCGGCCGGCCGCCCGCGGCGACGCGTGCATAGAGGCCGCGATCATAGGGCCGATAGACGTCGAACAGCTTGTGAGCTTCTGCCGTGCGCCATTCGCCGCCCGCGAAGTACTCATATTCCCTGATGCCGTTCACTTCGGTTACGCCACGTGCATGGGACATCGCATTTCTCCTTTGAAGAGCGGGCGTGGGATTGGCGCCGTCACCGAAAGCCCCTGATCCCAAGCGCTTCGGAATGGGCCGGCGAGCTGTCGGGTGCCGATGCCGATCGCGCCCGCGCCGGAGGCTGCGATCTGAGGCAGGCCGCCGGTCGTGATCAGGTTGCCGAAGCCTCGGCAACCCTGGCCCTGCCGGGACGACCGCTCGCGGCGCTCACACCGATTTTCATGATCATTGTTCCCGACGGCCCTTCACGCCTTGCAAGAGCAGCGCGAGGCAAGCACGCGGCGCGACTTGCGTCTTTCCCAGACTTGCGATTGTTTTGACCGCCTTTGCGGGGAAGCACCGGCTGCGAGGCGCCGCGAGTCTCCGGCGACCTCGGCCGTGCTCCCGAGCGAGGGCTTCACGGACCCGCCTGCGCCAGCCTCTCGGCGAGGAAAGCGCCGACGGCATCCAGGGCCTGGGCTGCCGCCTTCAGCCTTCCGATGCTTCCGGGAAAGCCGTGCGGCATCCCCATCCACACATCGAGCCGGGCGTCGACGCCGGCGGCAGCCGCACGCTCGACATAGCGGCGCGAGTCGTCGAGCAGCACCTCGTCGTCACCGACGTGGATGCGGACGGGCGGCATGCCGGCAAGTCGACCGTAGAGCGGCGAAGCCAGCGGATGATCCGCGTCGGCGCCGTCCAGGTAGGACTGCACGAGCTCCGCGACCTGCGGGCGCGTGAACAGGGGATCGGCATCGGCACGCGTCTCGTAGCTCGCGCCCGAAAGCGTGAGGTCGGTGATCGGCGACAGCACGGCAATGCCGAGGAGAGCCGTGTCGACGGCGGCGGCTTCGCCGGCAACGCGCGAGGCGAGCCCCAGCGCCAGATTGCCTCCGGCTGAGTCTCCCGTCAGGGCGATCCGATGAACGCCGCTCGCGGCAAGGGCGCGGTAGCAGGCCAGCACGTCGTCCGGGGCCGCCGGAAACGGGTGCTCGCGAGCAAGCCGATAGTCCGGGATGAACGCCCTCGTTCCCGCCCTCGCGGCGATATGCCCGACAAGATGGCGGTAGGCCCTGGCGGATCCGAAGTTGAACCAGCCGCCGTGCAGATGGAGGATTGCCTCGTCCGCCCGCCAATTCGCAGGGCGGACCCAAAATCCCGATAGGCCGCCGACGGTGTCTGCCTCGAACGTCACGTCGTCGCGCGGCAGGGCGCTCTCCATGACGGCGTCGAACTGGCCGCGCGCTTCGAGCCCGCGTCGCGCGCCTTTGGCTGGCCTGACCATGGCGCGCATCGCGGCGGCGATCGCGGCATCTCCGGGATCGAGCGGATGGATGACGACGACGTCCGTCGATGGGTGATCCGTGGCCGATCCCTGCATGGACAGGTCCTCCTTGAGTGGGAGCCGCAAGGCCAGCGGCAGGCGCGAAGCCTCCCGGGCCCTCATGCCGTCCGGCTCGGGTCCAGCAGCGTTCGCGCGGCATCAGCCGTGCAGCTTGTTCGCGACCTCCGCGACCCTGCGGCCCTGGTAGCGCGCACCGACCAGCTCGTTGGCCGTCGGCATGCGCGAGCCGTCGCCACCGGCGATCGTCGTGGCGCCGTACGGAGACCCGCCCGTAATCTCGTCGAGGGTCATCTGGCCGGCATGGCCGTAATCGAGCCCGACGATCACCATGCCGAAGTGCAGGAGATTGGTGATGATCGAGAACAGCGTCGTTTCCTGCCCGCCATGCTGCGTGGCGGTCGAGGTGAAGGCCCCGCCGACCTTGCCGTGCAAGGCGCCGCGCGCCCAGAGGCCGCCGGCCTGGTCCAGGAAATTGGCCATTTGCGACGACAGCCGGCCGAACCGGGTGCCGGCGCCGATGATGATCGCGTCGTAGGCCGCGAGGTCATCGACCTTCGCGATGGGAGCGGCCTGATCGATCTTGAAGTGCCAGGTGCGCGCGACCTCGTCGGGCACGAGCTCGGGAACGCGCTTGATGTCGACCTCTGCGCCGGCTTCCCGGGCTCCCTCGGCGACGGCCGCCGCCATGGTCTCGATATGGCCGTATGACGAATAATAGAGCACCAGAACCTTCGCCATGATGTTCTCCTCCCACCAATCGTGTTGTCGTCACGCGTGTCCCTGAAGAATATCGACCATGACCACATCCGCGTCCTCGATTGCCGTGATGGTGACGATGTCGATGTCCCTGATGGCGGCGCCGTCATTGGCGTGAATTCGGACGCCGTTGACGTCGACGGTCCCGAACGACGGCACGAGGTAGGCGAGCCGCGGTTCGCCGAGCCCGTGCTCGATCGACTCGCCACCCTTCAACCTGGCGTTCAGCACCCGGGCGCAGGCGCGAATGGGCAGGGCGTCGTGGTCGCCGTCCAAGCCACTCGCGATCGCCACGAAACATCCGGAGCGCTCGGTCGCGGGACATGGTTGAGCCCCCCAGGCGGGCGAGCCGCCGGACGACGTCGGCGTGATCCAGATCTGGAAGATTCGTGCCGACGCTTGCTCCAGGTTGTATTCGGCATGTCGGATGCCCGTACCGGCGCTGACGACCTGAACGTTTCCCGCTCCGAGCCTGCCTTCGTTGCCGAGACTGTCTCTGTGGGTGACGATGCCTTCGCGGACATAGATGATGATCTCGATATCGGCATGCACCTGCAGAGCAAAGCCCGCGTTTGGCGCGATCTCCTCGTCGTTCCAGCCGCGAATGCAGCCCCAGCCGCTCCGCGATGGATCGTCCTGCGCGGCCGGGGAAAAATGATGCCGGGCTTTGAGCCAGCCCAGGTCCTCGCCCGGGAGCTCGTCGAAGGGCCTGCGTTCGATCATCGGCACCCTCGGTCGTGGCCAGGAAGGGGCGGGTATCGGCCGGCGGTCGCCTCGAGAAGCGCGAGGTCGCGGGCGATGCTCCATGCGGGACCGCGTGAGGTCCCGCTGAAGGATATCGCCGATGTTCCCCATCAATGCCTGAGGGCCGCTCCGAGATTCATGAGCACACCGAGCTGCCCCAGAAGAATGGGAACCGCGACGTAGCAATGAAACGACGTGACCTTGCCATTCTCGATATGGAAGACGTCGCAGCACGGCGCGTGCATCTGCTTTCCCGTCGCAGGAATGGTTCCGGCCGGCATCACCAGATCGCCCTTATGCGTGCCGTTCAACGACAGCTCCACGATGACGACATTGTCGTGGAAATAGAAGCTGTCGAGTTGCCTGTGCATATCGGGAAAGGCGGCGGCATAGACGTCGACCGTCACGCCGATGTCGGAGCCATAGTATTTCTTGCCGGCAGCGACATCATAGAAGTAGCCGCCATCTGCAAAAAGCGAGACGAATTGCTGCGTGTCCTTCGAGTCTGCCTCCGCGAGATGGTACAGCCGGCGGATCAGTTGCTCGTTGCGGTCGTGCTCAGTCGTCTTGACGCTCATCTCGCTGTCCCGCTGAAGTGCTCGCCGGCTTCGGCGAAGGAAAGGCCGGAGCGGGAACAACAGCATTCGGGCCTGGTTCTGTCTTTCCCCGGCTTGCGGATCTTTTTGCCGCTCTTGCTGGCCAGTGCCCTCGCGGTCTGGAAGCCGGCGCGACCATCCTGCCGCGAGCACCCACGGAGGCGGCCTCTCCCGCGGGCTAGAGTCGACGGCGCTGATACTCCTTGGGCGTCATGCCGGTCGCGCGATGAAACGCTCGCGTGAAGCTCGCCTGCGACGAGAAGTGCGCATTGAGCGCGATCTCCGCCAGCGGCAGCTTGCCCGCGGCCAACTCCGCCATCGCATTCTCCAGCCGCATGCGGCTGATATAGCGATACGGCGGGACGCCCATGGCGAGCGTGAACTTCCGCGCAAAGTGGAACGTGCTATAATCCGCAACTCCCGCGAGATTCACGAGCGTTATGTCGTCGTCGATATTTGCCGAGATATAGTCGAGAACGCGGCGAAGCCGGCCCTGGTCGAGGTTGTGCGCGGACGATTCGGTGGATGCGCATGCCCCGCTGTCGCAATGCTTTCGAAGAAGCCTGGCCGCGAGCATCAGAGCGGCAGTTTCGACGTAGACGCGACTTGCGGCCGTCCCGACCGTGAGCTCGGAGAGGATTGAACGTCCGATCTGATCAATGACATCGTCGTCGATGCCGACGGCATGACGGATCGAATGGGCCGGTGCGGCCGGAAGGTTGAAATCGTCGTTCAACCGATCGAACAGCGTTGTCGGCAGGTACAGATGCAGTGTCTGGGGAATTGGCGCGGTTATGACGATCTCCTTGCCGACCCCGGCTGGGCTCAACCAGATCGCGCCGGTTCTCGGCATCGCCTCCTGGCAGAATCCGGCGCCGGTTCGCCTGACGAGACTGTCTTCGTTGCCGGCGACAACCAGGCAGATCTCCACATGCTGGGGAACGATCGCCGGAGCTTCGGCTACCCCATGCGCTCGCAGCTCCACCGATATCGTCGACCAGCCAAGCCCGGCGGACGAGGCCAGCAATGCCGACGTCGGAGGATATTTTCTGACGCCGTGTGTCTGCAGCTCCATCGAATCCTCCGAGGCGGCTTGCATCCATGGCGGATCGCGTTCCCGCAGCTGTCGCGCGGTGCAGCGATCCCGCCGTGGAATCTATGGACAGCCGATGAACTTAGAAATAGAAACTATGGAAATCCGAGGTTTCGAAATTTGTAATCATGGCCAGGCTGCCGGACCTTGAGGGGCTCGCCATCTTCGCGAAGGTCGCGGAGTGCCGCTCCTTCGCCGAGGCTGCCGCGGAGCTGCGGCTTGCGAAAGCAACCGTGTCGAAGGCGGTCGGCAGGATCGAGGCACGGCTCGGCGCGCGGCTGATCATCCGCACGGCCCGCCGCTTCGAGCTGACGGATGCCGGACGGCAGCTGGTGGGGCGCGCGGCCCACATCCTTGCCGAAGGGGAGGCTGCCGAGGATGCGACCCGGGCCCAGGCCCGATCGCCACGGGGATTGGTGCGTCTGGCGGCGCCCATGTCCTTCGGCACGATGCAGGTGGCCCCGCTGCTGCCGGACTTTCTTGCCGCCTTCCCCGAAATATCGATCGATCTGCATTTGAGCGACGCGACGACCGATGTGATCGGCGAAGGGTTCGACGCTGCGATCCGCATCGCCGTCCAGCCCGGAGCCTCGCTCGCCGCGCAGCGGCTGTGCGAGATGCCGCGCTATCTCGTCGGCTCGCCCGCCTACCTCGACAGGCATGGAAGACCCAGGCACCCGCTCCACCTCACGGAGCACCGCTGCATCGGCTACAGCTACACCACGAACACGGAGGCCTGGCGCTTCACCAGGGGCAGCAAATCCGCCAGCGTGCGGCCTTCGGGCCCGCTTCGCGTGAACAATGGCGATGCGATGATGCCGGCGCTGATCGCGGGCACCGGCCTCGGCATATTGCCGGAATTCTTCCTGCGCGAGGCGATCGAATCCCATCGGCTCGAGCGCCTGTTGCCCGACTGGTCGATTCCGCTCGGCGCCGTCTACTGGGTGACGCCGCCCGAGGGGCCGTTGCCCAAGCGCGTCGAAGTCCTCGGCAGCTATCTGATCGAGAAGCTGGCCCAACAACGGCCAGCATCCGCTTCATGAGCGTTTGCCCTGGAGGCGCATGCTTTGGCATTTCTTCCTCGGGGCCAGGCCGGCCGGAGCGCGGCGAGCCTCGCCGACGACGCCGAGACCGGACTGTCCGATAAATTTCTCTAATCCATGATCGGCGCTTAAATCTGTCTTACGGGCAGTTTAGAAAAAGGCGTTTGCCATTTGCGCCCCTCCCTCCCGAAGTTACGGCGAGAGGAGTGCAGCACGATGGATCTGACGGGAAAGAACGTGGTCGTCACGGGCGGCGCCAATGGCGTCGGCAAGGCGGTCTGCCTGAGCCTTGCCAAGGCCGGGGCAGCCTGCGCCGTCGTCGACCTCAACGCCGAGGCATCCTCGATCGCCGTCGCTGACATCGAGGCCGCCGGCGGGCGGGCTGCTGCGATCATCGGCGACATCACCCGCAAGGAGGGCGCGGACGCCCTGTTCGATCAGGCCGTCGCCGCCTTCGGCCATATCGACGGTCTGGTCAACAGCGCCGGCATCTATCCCCGTTCCCCCCTGCTGGAGATCAGCGACGAGGCCTGGGACAGCAATTTCGCCGTCAATCTGCGCGGCCTCTACCACATGAGCGTCGCGGCGGTGCTGCACATGCGCGGGCGGGGCGGCGGGCGCATCGTCAACGTGAGCTCCGTCGCCGGACTGAAGCCGCACCCGGGGAATGCCCATTATGCCTGCATGAAGGCCGGCGTGATCAGCCTCACCAAGAGCTTCGGCCTCGAGTTCGCCAAGGACAAGGTGCTGGTCAACGGCATCGCCCCCGGCTGGATCGCCACCGACAAGGCCAAGGAGGCCGGCAACATCTTCCAGCCCTGGGCCCTGGCCGAGATGCCGATCGGCCGCGCCGCCGAACCCGCCGAGATCGCGGACCTGATCCTTTTCCTCCTGTCGGACCACAACACCTATCTCGTCGGCGAGACCGTCACGATCTCGGGCGGGACCTACATTTCCTGACGCTCCGGGCGGCGGCAGCCGACCATGGACGCCGATGGAGAGAGAGCAGCCGAGCCCACGGCAAAGATGGGCCGGTCATCCAGAATTCTGCAGAGAATAAGGGGAACACAATGACGATGAAGTCCTGGATTTTGTCTCTCGCGCTGCTCACGCCGGTGTCGAGCGCGGTGTATGCGCAGACGTCGGGGCCGGTGACGGACCCGATCGGCGTCGTCAAGCTCGCCCCGGGCGAGCCCATCGTGCTGGGCCAGTGGGGTTCGATGTCCGGCCCCGACTCGACCCAGGGCATCGACGAGCGCCGCGGCATGGAGGTCGCGATCAGCGACGCCGGCAGCCAGATCTCCGGCTTCCCGATCAAGCTCCTCTCCGAGGATGCGCAGTGCACCGCCGAGGGCGGCCAGCTGGCGGCGTCCAAGCTCGCGGGCACGTCGCAGCTCTTGGTGGCGCTCGGCCCGTCCTGCTCCAGCGGAGCGCGCTCCGGCGCCCCGATCCTGTGGAAGGCCGGCGTTCCCACCATCGGCATCGGCTCGAGCGCGCCGGCCCTGACCGATCCCGGCCGGCCGGAGGGATTCGCCGGCTTCATGCGCGTCGTGCCCAACGACATCGACCAGGCCGCCTTCGCGGCGCACTATGCCGCGGACATCCAGAAATACACGACGGCTGCCACGATCCATGACGGCAGCCCCTTCACCGAGCAGCTCGTCCGCGCCTTCGAGAAGACCTTCAAGGAGAAGGGCGGCAAGATCGTCGCGGCCGAGGCGATCTCCCCGAGCGATACCGACATGCGGCCGGTGCTCACCCGCATCGGCACCAGCAAGCCCCAGATCGTGTTCATGCCGATCTTCGTCTCCGCGGCCGCCTTCGTCACGCGCCAGGCCAAGGAGATTCCCGATCTCGCCAAAACCGAGCTCTTCGGCGCCGGCAGCACCTTCAGCCCGGGCATGATCGAAGCCGCGGGAGACTCCGTCGTCGATTTCCGCGTGCTGGCCGCCGCGGCCAACTCCTACGGCAAAGACTATCCGGAATACCTGAAGAAATATGCGGCCGCCTATGGCGAGGAGCCGACGGGCTCGTTCAGCGCGCTCGGCCACGATGCGGCGGTGATGGCCATCGCCGCGATCAAGAAGGTGGCGAAGGTCGACGGTGACGGCACCATGTATGTCGGCCGGCAGGCCCTTCGCGACGCCTTGCTCGAGACCAAGGACATCAGCGGCCTGAGCGGCCCGATCGCCTGCACCAAGCTGGGCGACTGCGGCTCTCAGGCCTATGCCGTCTGGAAATATACCGGCGGCGAGGTCGGCAGCTTCGAGGCGGGCAAGAATCCCGTTCAGATCGCGCCGTGATGACGAGCGCGATCGCGACGGCCGGCGCATTCCAGGACTGGATGCGCCGGAAGACCTGGGTCGACCATGCGTTGCTGGCGATCCGGCTCTGTGTTGCCGGCTTCCTGATCAGCGGATGCGTGCTGGGGCTCTCGGCCAACCGTTATTCCGCCGAGAACTGGATGTCCTTCGCGGTGTTCGGCCTGATCATCGGCAGCATCTATGCGCTGATCGCGCTCGGCTACACCATGGTCTACGGCATCCTGCGCATGATCAACTTCGCCCATGCCGATGTCATGATGGTGGGCTCCTATGCCGGCATGTTCGTGGCGACCACGCTGCAGGCCAAGGGCATGCTCCAGGAAGGGCCGCTCCTGTTCCTGCCGCTGATCATGGCGGCCGGCATGGCGGCGGGGGCGCTGGTCTCGCTGGGCATCGAGCGCGTCGCCTACCGCCCCTTCCTGCACGTGCGGTCCCTGGCGCCGCTGATCTCAGCCATCGGGCTCACCTTCGTGATCGAGTATTCCGCCCGCGGCCTGTTCGGCACGCGCAACCGCGCCTATCCCGGCTTCGGCTGGATGGAGGGCTCCGTGCAGATCGGCGCCCTTGCCATCCCGATCCAGCAGATCATCGCGTTCGCGGCGGCCGTGATCATGCTGGCGGCCCTGATGCTGGTGGTCTACCGCACGCGCCTGGGCAAGGCGATGCGCGCCGTCTCGGAGGATCGTGACGCCGCCGCCCTGTCCGGCGTCAACGTGGCTCGGGTCATCGTCCTGACATTTGCGCTCGGCGGCGCCATGGCCGGGGCATCCGGCGTTCTCTACGGACTGGTCTTCAAGCAGATCCAGGTCTTCATGGGCTTCTCCCTCGGCATCAAGGGCTTTGCCGCCGCCATCCTCGGCGGCATCGGCAACCTGCCGGGGGCCCTGCTCGGCGGTATCGTCCTGGGCCTGTCGGAGACGCTCGGGCCGGCCCTGCTGTTCGAAGGCTTCGGCGTGCCCGCGCCCTATCAGCTGCGGGACGTGATCGGCTACGGCATGCTGGTGATGATCCTGATCTTCCGTCCCCAGGGCCTCCTGGGCGAACGGCTGGCTTCGAAGCGGGCCTGACGCCATGACGTTCGAGATCACCACGAGCTCGTTCCGCCTCGCCAACCGCCAGGGTCGACCGGCTGCCGAGGCGGTGCGAGCGGGCCTGCTGGCCGGGGGCGCCGGCATCTTCTTCGCCCTGATCGGCGCCTATGCCGCGATGAACGCCCGCTTCATCATCGACGGCTGGCTGACGCTCTCGCAGGCCGCCATGCTGTCCTTCGGCATCGCGGCCGGCCTCGGAGCCGCCCTCAAGGGCCCCCCGACGCAGGATGCCGCCCTGCCGCTGTCGCGCAGCCTGATCGCCGGCCTCGTCTACGGCGCCGTGATGGCCGCCTTCCTCCTGCTGATCCGCTCCGTGGAGCTGCGCACCTATCTCGTCGCCGCCAATCCGATGCTGGTGCGTGCGCTCAGCTTCGTCGGCGAGCCGGGCTCCCTGCCGGCGGCCGGCACGCTGGTCGCGGCCGGCACCGCCACCGCGCTGCTGGGCGGCCTGGTCGGCCTCCTGTCGGCGCGCTGGCGCGGCGCGGTCCTGATCGGATTGCTGACGGTCGCCATGGCCGGCCTGTTCCGCGACATCGCCGTGGACATCCTCAACAATGTCGGTCTGCGCCCGGTGCAGCTGGCGGCCTTCGGCCCGGAAGGCGTGAAGCTCTGGGCGGCCTGCGCGCTGGCGCTCGCCGCCGCGGCCTGGCGCTATCGCAGCGCCGGCCGCCCGGCGACGGAGCGCGATCCGCTCCGCAGGCGCCGCATCGGCATCGCCGTCCTGGTCGCGGCGATGGTCCTGGCGCCTTTCGTCACCAGCGCCTTCATCGCGCAGGTCCTGGTGCTGGTCGCCCTGTACACGCTGATGGGCATGGGTCTGCATATCGAGCTCGGCCTCGCCGGTCTCGTCGATCTCGGGTTCGTGGCCTTCTATGCCGTCGGCGCCTATACGGTCGCGCTCCTGTGCTCCTCCAGCCCGGTCTCCATCGCCCAGCTGTCCTTCTGGGCGGCTCTGCCCATCGCCATCCTGCTCGCCGCCTTCTCGGGTTTCGTCTTCGGCCTGCCGGTGCTGCGCGTGCGCGGCGACTATCTGGCGTTGGCGACCCTGGGATTGGGGGAGATCATCCGCGTCCTGGTCGTCTCGGATCTCACCCGGCCGTTGCTCGGGGGCTCGCAGGGCATCATCGGCATCGACCGCCCGATGCTCGGCGGCGAGGAGATCGGCTCGCCGATCGCCTTCTACGGCCTGGCCCTCGGTCTCGCCGGCATTGCCGCCTTCGTCTCCTCCCGCCTGCAGTCCTCGAAGATGGGGCGGGCCTGGGTGGCGGTCCGCGAGGACGAGGACGTGGCGCAGGCCCTCGGCATCGACCTCGTCGCGGTCAAGCTGTGCGCCTACATCATCGGCGCGGGCTTCGCCGGCGCGTCCGGCGCGGTCTTCGCCGTGATGATCGGGGCGGTCTATCCGCATTCGTTTCAGCTGCTGATCTCGGTGAACCTCCTGTCGATCATCGTGATCGGCGGGCTCGGCAGCCTGCCGGGCGTCGTCATGGGCTCGCTGGTGCTGATCGGGCTGCCGGAGCTCCTGCGCGAGTTCGGCGAGTTCCGCTATCTCTTCTACGGCATCGCCCTGGTCGCCATGGTGCGCTTCAGGCCGGAGGGCCTCTGGCCGGCCATGGAACGGACGTCCCGCCATGGATCCTGACGGCATGCTCCTCGAGGTCCGCGGCCTGACCAAGCGCTTCGGAGGCCTGCTGGCGGTCGACCAGGTCAGCTTCGGCGTGAAGCATGCCGCGGTCCACGCCATCATCGGCCCGAACGGCGCCGGCAAGACCTCGGTGTTCAACTGCATCACCTCGTTCGAAAAGCCGACGAGCGGCGTCGTCCTGCTCGACGGCGCGCGCATCGACGGGCTGGCGCCCCATGTGGTCGCCGCGCATCGCGTGGCCCGCACCTACCAGAACGTGCGGCTGTTCCCGCATGTCAGCGCCCTCGACAATGTCCTCATCGGGCGGCATCGCCTGCTGAAGGCGGGGATCTGGGATGCGATCGCCGGCACGCGGCGCTTTCGGCAGGAGCAGGCCGCCGCCCTGGAGGTGGCGCGCGAGCTGCTGGCCTTCGTCGGCATCAGCCATCGCGGCGACACCCTCGCGCGCAACATGCCCTATGGCGACCAGCGCCGGCTCGAGATCGCCAGGGCCCTGGCGACCGATCCGCGCCTGCTGCTGCTCGACGAGCCGGCCGCCGGCATGAATCCGCAGGAGGGCATGCGCCTGGTCGGCCTCATCCAGCGCATCCGCGAGGAGAGGGGCGTCACCGTGGTCATGATCGAGCATCACATGCGGGTGGTGATGGCGGTCTCCGATCGCATCACCGTGCTCGATCGCGGACATGTCCTGGCCGAGGGCAGGCCCGCCGAGATTCATGCGGACGAACGCGTGATCGCCGCCTATCTCGGCACCCCTGCCGCCGACGATCGACCGCCTTCGGATTTCAGGGAGGTGCGGGGCGCATGAGTCAGACGCTCGATGTTCAGAACATCTGCGTGTCCTACGGGATGGTCGAAGCCGTCCGCAATGTCAGCTTCCGCGTTCCGAAAGGCAGCATCGCCGCGATCGTCGGCGCCAACGGCGCGGGCAAGTCGACCATCCTCAATGCGCTGAGCGGGCTGCGCAATCTCACCGGCGGGCGCGTGTGCCTCGGTGAGCGCGATATCAGCCACCTTCCGCCGCACGAGCGCGTGCCGATGGGGCTGGCGCAGGTGCCGGAGGGCAGGCGCCTGTTCGGCCGGATGACGGTGGCGGAGAATCTGGAGATCGGCTTGTTCGGCCGCCCGGACGGCGGCCGCGATCGCGCCGTCCTCGACAAGGTCTTCGACCTGTTCCCGAGGCTGCGCGAACGCGCCGGCCAGATGGCCGGAACGCTCTCGGGCGGCGAGCAGCAGATGGTCGCGATCGGCCGGGCGATCGTTGCGGATCCGCAGGTGCTGCTGCTGGACGAGCCGACGATGGGGTTGTCGCCCCTGCTGGCCGAAACCGTCCTGCAGACGATCTCCGCGATCAACGCCACCGGCGTCACCGTTCTCCTGGTCGAGCAGAACGTCTATCGGGCCCTGGAGATCTCCAACCACGCCTTCGTGCTGGAGACCGGCGAGATCGTGCTCGACGGTCCGGCCTCCGCGCTCATGCATGATCCGAGGGTGCGGGCTGCTTACCTCGGACAGTGAGCGTGGCGCGCAGCCTGTCGCCGGCGAGCCTGCCGACCGTGTCCTGCGCCTCGCGCCGAAGCCAGGCGCGCAGCACCTCGACCGCCGGCTTCTCGGCGAAGGCGACGCTGGTGAGGATGTAGTAGCCCTCGGTTCCCAGGTCGAACGTGGTCTCGAAGGGCGCGACCAGCCGGCCGGCCGCAAGATCCTTGCCCGCCAGGATGTAGTTGCTCAGGCAGACGCCCTGGCCGGCGACGGCCGCTTCGAGCATCAGGGCCGCATCGCTGAAATAGAGCACGTCGCCGTAGGAGAGGGGCTCGCCCTCGGCGGCGTCGATCCAGCTCGTCCAGGGGCTGCCATGGACCTCGTGCAGCGTCGTGGCGCGCTTGAGGCTGGCCGGCGTGCGCAGGTCGTGCTCGTCGCGGTACTGGGGGCTGCAGACCGGAAAGTGGTAATCCCGCGTCAGGGGCTCGGCGAGGATGTCGGACTTCCAGTCGCCGGTGCCCCAACGGATGGCGACGTCCACGTCCTGGCGCCGGAAGTTCACGGGGTCGTTCGAGGCGAGCAGCGTGATCTTGATCTGCGGGTGCTCCGCCATGAAATCCCCGAGGCGGTTCACCAGCCAGCGCGACGCGAGGGATGTCGAGACGTTGATGCACAGCACCGTGGAGGCGGCGGGGTCGCCGAGGCGGCCGCAGACCTTGCTGAGCAGGATCAGCGCCTCCTGCACGACATTGGCCAGGGTGGTGCCGTCGCGCGTGAGCTCGACCTGGCGCGGCAGCCGCCGGAACAGACGGGCGCCGAGAAAGTCCTCGAGCTGGCGGATCTGCTGGCTCACGGCGGAGGGCGTGACGCACAGCTCGTCGGCCGCGCCGCGAAAGCTGCGATGGCGTGCGGCAGCTTCGAAGACCCGGAAGAGATTGAGCGGGGGCAGGCGGGGCGCCTGGCGCCGCTGCCGCCCATGCTCGTTCGGCGCGCCGGTGATGAGCTCTTCGAGCCATTGATTTCGAGGTGTATCCATTCCGTAATCCCCAGCTGAAAGTCAGCTCGTCATGTTTTTATGGTTTGAAAAAATTCTCTTCGGGCGCTCCTCGATCGGCTATTGGCCCTACTTCCAATACTAAAACCCCTCCTTCTCTCAATCGGAGGTTCTCGATCTGGGACCTCAGCTTGATGATCGGCTATGGTGCTCCAAGGAGTCCGTCGTGCAAAGCGAAAAGACGCACGGCTGCATCACAAATACCACGACGGACCTTCGGAGCCCTACCGGCCGGCCTTCCAGGCCTCGTAGCGGGCCTTGGTCGCCTCGTTCATCGGATAGAGTCCGGGCAGGGGCACGCCCTTGTGCACCTCGTCCATGATCCAGGCTTCCATCCGCTCCTGCTCGGGCCCTTCCGCCAGCACGGCGTCGAGCAGCGCGGCCGGGATCAGGACCGCCCCGTCCTGGTCGGCGACGACGACATCGTCCGGAAACACCGCGACGCCGCCGCAGCCGATCGGCTCCTGCCAGCCGACGAAGGTCAGGCCGGCGACGGAAGGGGGGGCCGCCGCCCCGCTCGCCCAGACCGGCAGAGCGGTGCCGAGCACGCCGGCAATGTCGCGGACCGCGCCGTCGGTGACCAGCGCCGTGACGCCGCGCTCGCGCATGCGGGCGCAGAGGATGTCGCCGAAAATGCCGGCATCGGTCATGCCCATCGCGTCGACCACCGCGATGCAGCCTTGCGGCATGTCCTCGATGGCCGCGCGCGTCGAGATCGGCGAAGCCCAGGAGGCCGGGGTGGCGAGGTCCTCGCGCGCCGGCACGAAGCGCAGCGTGAAGGCACGCCCGACAAGACGGCGCTGGTCCGGCTGCAGCGGCTTGGAGCCGCGGATCCACACCGAGCGCAGGCCCTTCTTCAGCAGGATGGTGGTGAGGGTGGCTGTCGACAGGCCCTCCAGAACCTCGACCGTCTTCGGATCCAGGGGCGGGGCAGTTTCGGTGGACATTGGTCGGGCTCCGGGGTTGGTCAGATGCTCTGGATCAGGCCGCCGTCGATGCGGATGATGGAGCCGGTGATGTAGGATGCGCGCCGGCTGGCCAGGAACGCCACGACGTCCGCATATTCGCTGGGATCGCCGTAGCGCCCGACCGGGATCGATGCGGTGCTCTCGGCGATGACCTCGGCCACGTCGCGGCCCTCGCGCTTCGCCTTCTGCTCGTCGAGGAAACCGATGCGGGCCGTGGCGATGCGTCCCGGCAGCACGATGTTGGCGGTGATGCCGTCCCGGCCGACCTCCCGTGCCAGGGTCTTGGACCAGCCCACGAGCGACGAGCGCAGGGCATTGGACAGGCCGAGATTGGCAATCGGCGCAATCACGCCGGACGAGGTCGAGGTGATGATCCGCCCCCACCGCGCCGCGCGCATGGCGGGGAGGACGCGGTCGGTGATCGCGATCACCGACAGGACCATGGCCTGGAACTGCTTCTGCCAGAGCTCCGGCGCCTGCCCCGAGACGGGCGTCGGCGGCGGGCCGCCGGTGTTGTTGACGAGCACGCCGATGGCGCCGAGCTCGGCTTCGATGCGCGCGATGGCCGGCTCCACCACGGCGAGGTCGGCGAGATCCCATTGGAGCGCCACCGCCCGGCCGCCGCCGGCGAGGATCGCGTCGCGTGTCGCCTCGGCGGCCCCACCGTCGATGTCCGCCACGGCCACCGCGGCGCCCTCGCGCGCCAGCGCCCGGGCGATGGCGCCGCCGAGCCCGCCGCCGGCGCCGTGCACCAGCGCCACCTTGTCTTCGAGACCCAGATCCAAGTCCAACTCCTCAAGCGATGCGATCGTGAAGGCTCGCACGGATCGAGAAGCAATAAAATATCGCTTTTTATAGCTTTGAAAGATAAGAAATCTTATGGATACACGGTTCCTGGAAAGCTTCATCGCCATCGTCGATGGCGGCTCGATCGCCGAGGCCGCCCGGCAGCTCAACCTGACCCCCGCCGCCGTCGCCCAGCGCATCCAGGCGCTCGAGGACGAGATCGGCGCGCCGCTGCTCCTGCGCGCCGGGCGACGGGTCGCTCCCACCGCCGCGGGCGTCGCCGTGGCGGCGCGCGCCCGCAGGCTCGTCCGGGACGTCGCCGAGCTTCGCATCGCGGCCGGGCGGGGGACGCCGGCCGGCGAGCTGCGCGTCGGCGCCATCTCGACGGCGCTGACCGGGATCCTGCCCGACGGCCTCAAGCGCATGATGCAGGCGTTTCCGGCCATCGAAGTCTATGTCGTCCCCGGCCGCTCGGTCGATATCTATCGCCAGATGCTCGACGGCGAGCTCGACGTCTGCGTGATGGTGCAGCCGCCTTTCCGCTATCCCAAGCCCTTCTGCTGGTCCGAGCTCAGGGCCGAGCCCCTGATCGTGCTGGCGCCGGAGGCCACGGAGGGGGAGGATCCGCTCGACCTGCTTCGCACGCAGCCCCTGATCCGCTACGACCGGCGCTACTGGGGCGGGAGGCTCATCGACGGCTATCTGCGGGCGCAGGCCGTGGTGCCGCGCGACCGGCTGGAGCTGGATTCGCTCGAGGCGATCGCCGTGATGGTGGATCGCGGCCTCGGCGTCGCCCTGGTGCCCGACTGGGCGCCGCCCTGGCCGGCCGGCCTGGCCCTCCGGCGCCTCGCCCTGCCGCCCCCCGTTCCCGTGCGGCGCATCGGCCTGTTCTGGATGCGCAGCTCGCCGCGCCTCGCCCTCGTCGAGGCCTTCCGCAGCATGATGGAGGTTTAGCCGGAGCGCGACAGGTTAGCTATACTTATCGCAGGCATCGCACGGGCTTTCGCTTACGCGTGCTTAAGGATTCGTCGTTTGTCAGGGCTGTCTTCTTGGCTTCACCTTTCGGTGCACCGCCATGAAGGAGCCTGGAAGACAATGAACGGCAAGAACGTAGTCGTGACCGGAGCGGCCGGGGGCCTCGGAAGCGCGATCTCCCTGACATTGGCCAAGGCCGGTGCCGGCATCGCGGTGCTGGACGTCAACCCCGACGGCGCGCGGGCTCTCGCCGAGAAGATCCGGGCGCTGGGCGGCAACGCCGTGCCGATCGTCGGCGATCTCACCACGCGGGAGGGCGCCCATGGCCTGTTCGCCGAGGCCGTGCGGGCCTTCGGCCATATCGACGGCCTCGTCAACAATGCCGGCATCTATCCCCGCCGGCCGATCTTCGAGATCACCGACGAGGAATGGAACGCCAGCCTCGGCGTGAACGTGCGCGGGCTCTATCACATGACCGTGGCTGCGGTCGAGCACATGCGGCCGAGGCGCGAGGGCCGGATCGTCAACATCGCCTCGATCGACGCCTTCAAGGCCCATCCCAAGAACAGCCACTATGCCGCGACCAAGGCCGCCGTCGTCAGCCTGACGAAGACCTTCGGGCTGGAAGTGGCGCCGCTCGGCATCCTGGTCAATGCGGTGGCGCCGGGGCCGATCGCGACGGAGACGGCCAAGAAGATGGGCTTCCTGCCGTCGATCGAAGCCGAGACCCCGATCGGCCGCGCCGCCGAGCCCGAGGACATCGCCGAAGTCATTCTGTTCCTGATCTCGGATCGCAATCGCTACATGGTCGGCGAGACGGTGGTCGCCGCCGGCGGATACTACATCCCCTGATCCGCCCGATCGTCATCAGCAGCCTATCTGGGAAAAGATCTATGAAATTCGGTCTGTTCAACCTGATGTCCCTGCGCGACAATCCGGATGGAGTCCGCGGCGTCATTTCCAACACCCGGCAGATGATCGCCCTGGCCGAGGATATCGGCTTCGACATCGCCTGGTTCGCCGAGCATCACTTCAACAACTACTCCCTCAGCCCTTCGCCGCTGGTGATGTGCGCCCATTTCGCCGGCGTGACCAAGAAGATCCGCCTCGGCGCCGGCGTGGTGGTCCTGCCGCTCTACCACCCGATGCGCGTCGCCCAGGAGATCGGCCTGGTCGACCAGCTCAGCGACGGCCGCTTCGTGCTCGGCGTCGGCACCGGCTACCAGATCTACGAGTTCGAGCGCTTCAACAGCCCGATCGCCCAGAAGACCGAGGTCTTCCTCGAATATTGGAAGATCCTCGAGCAGGCCCTGACGACCGGCCATGCCTCGCTCGACGGCGAGTTCATCAAGGCCAAGGACACCGTCTTCACCCTGCGTCCGCGCCAGGCGCCGATGCCCGAGCTCTTCGTCACCTCGGTCGACCCGCGCATCCTCAAGGCGGTCTCCAAGTATGACGCGACTCCCTTCCTGACGGCCGGCTGGCGCGGCACCAAGACCCTGATCGAGATGGCCGGCAATGCCCGCAAGGCCTGGGGCGCGGCCGGGCTCGGCCATCGCCCGATGCCGTTCGCCCTGCAGCAATACATCCATGTCACCGACAGCAAGGAGGAGGCGCTGGAAGCCGCCGAGCGGGCCCGCTTCGTCGGCCGCATGGTGATGGCGCTGCGCCAGCCGCAGGTCTCGCTGGAGGGCACGTTCCTCAATGCGCCGCCGCTGCCGGACGAGCCGCCGCTGGAAACCTTCCGGGACAATCTCATCATCGGCGATGCACATTACGTGGCCGAGCGCATGGCGGAGGAGGTCCGCCTGCTCAACCCGGTTCACTACAACTGCTTCTTCCAGTTCGGCGACATGCCGATCGGACGGGCGCTCCGCTCGCTCGAGCGCTTCGGCTCGGACGTCGTGCCGCTGCTGGAGCGCGCCGTCGGCCCGCTCGATGCGATCGGCAAGGTCGGCGCCGAGGGCGTCGCCGCCGCCTGATCTCCCGCGGGCGAACGGCCGGGGGGCCGTCGCCCCAGTCTCATCAGCCCGAGGGTGCCATGAAATCGAATTTGGAAGGACGCACGGCGGTCGTCTCCGGCGCGGGAGCCGGCATCGGCCGTGCCATCGCCGCGAGGCTGGCCCAGGAAGGCGCACGCCTCGTCATCAGCGACATCAATGCCGAGCGGGTGGAGAGAGCCGAGGCCGAGCTGCGGGCAGGCGGCGCCGAGGTCAGCGCTCTCGTCGCCGACGCCGCCAGCAACGAGGGCATCGCGGCGACCTTCGCCGCGGCGCTCGAGGACTTCGGAAGCCTCGACATCCTGGTCAACAATGCCGGCGTGCCCGATCACTGGAAGACGATGCTGGAAGTCTCGGACGAGGCCTGGGATCGCCATCTCGGCATCAACCTCTCCGGTCCCTTCAAGGCCTGCCGTGCGGCGGTGCCGATCATGATCAAGCAGGGCAAGGGCGTGATCATCAACCTGGCTTCGATCTCCGGCTTCCGCGGCGGTCGGTCCGGCTTTGCCTATACCGTCGCCAAGCACGGCGTGATCGGCCTGACCAAGGCCGTGGCCGTCGAATATGGCGCGGCGGGCATCCGCTGCAACTGCATCTCGCCGGGCTCGGTCGAGACCAGCCTCGCCGGCATGGACGGCATGTCCGAAGAAGGATTGAAGATCCGCGAGAAGGGCATCGTCACCCGGCCGCCGCGCGCTCAGCCCGACGACATCGCGCCGGCCGTCGCCTTCCTGGCCTCGGACGACAGCCGCTACGTCAACGGCACGAACCTCGTGATCGACGCCGGCTGGACGGCGTGGTGACGGATCCATCCCGCTTACGGGGCATGGCCGATCTGAAGGAACTCTAGAGAAAACATAAGTATAAAATTCGTCCAGAGTGCGCGTAGTATAAGCAAAACAGAGGGGTAAAAAATGAAACTCAAGTCCGTCTCCATCGCCGTGAGCGCCCTCGTCCTGGGCGTGGTCGCCAGCCTCGCGACACTGCCGGTCCAGGCCGGCACGCTCGACGACATCCGCGCGCGCGGCTTCGCGCGCGCCGCGATCCACAACGAGCCGCCCTATGCCTTCATGACTCCCGACGGCACGGCGGCGGGCGTCGGGCCGGAAGTCATGACGGCCGTGCTCAAGCGCCTCGGCGTCGAGCAGATCGACTGGGTCGTCACGCCGTTCTCGACCCTGATCCCCGGCCTCAAGGCGGGCCGCTGGGACGTGGTCGCCGCCCAGCAGTCGATCTTCCCCGAGCGCTGCCAGCAGGTCAATTTCGGCAACCCGACCAGCACCGCCGCCGAGGCTCTGCTGGTCAAGGCGGGCAATCCGAAGAAGCTGCACAGCTATGACGACATCAAGAACGATCCGACCGCCAAGGTCGCCGTGCCGACGGGCTCGGTGCAGCTCAAGTACCTGAAGGCCTACGGCATCCCGGACGATCGGATCGTGCTGTTCTCGAACCATGCCGACGCGCCCGAGCTGGTGCTGTCGGGCCGCGTCGACGCCTACACGATCGAGGACGCGGCTGCCGACCTTCTGCTGCGCAGCGGCCGGGTCAAGGGCCTGGAAGTGGCCGATCCCTTCAAGATCCCCGTCGTCGACGGCAAGGAGGTGATCAGCTATGCCGGCGCGACCTTCAAGAAGGAAGACACGGACTTCGTCGAGGCCTTCAACAAAGAGCTCGGCGCCTTCGAGAAGACGCCCGACTTTGCCGCGATCATGGACAAGAACGGCCTGCGCCCGATCAGCGCCAAGCGCGCCCTGGCGATGACGGCGGCCGAGCGCTGCGCGGGCAAGTGAGCCCGCCGCGATCCCGGGGGGCGGCCGGACGAGGCGATCCGGCCGCCGCTGCGTTGGTTGTTCGGCAGCTGAAAGGCGGCGCTCCATGGAAGACATGCTCGGCTACCTGCGTTACCTCGCCGTCGGCATGAAGGCGACGGCCACGGTCGGCTCCATTTCCTTCATTTCAGCGGTGCTGATCGCGCTCGTGGTCGGAATCGTCCGGGCGCAGCAGATTCCCGTCCTCAAGTCCGTCGCGTTCGTCTATGTCGAGATCTTCCGCGGCACCTCTCTCCTGGTGCAGCTCTTCTGGCTCTACTACACGCTGCCGCTGTTCGGCATCACCGTGGCGCCCCTCACGGCCGCATGCCTCGGTCTTGCGTTGAACTCGGGCGCCTATGGCAGCGAAATCGTGCGCGGCGCGCTGCTCGCGGTTCCCAAGGATCAGCTCGAGGCGGCGACCGCCCTCAACCTCAACGCGGCGCAGACCCTGTGGAAGATCACGCTGCCGCAAGCCGCGGTCGAAATGGTGCCTCCCTTCGGCAACCTGGCGATCCTCGTCCTCAAGGACACGGCGCTGGTCTCGATGATCTCCATCGCCGATGTCGCCTTCAAGGCGCAGGAGCTGCGCACCTTTACCTATGACAGTGCGCGGATCTACACGGTGACGCTGCTCGTCTATTTCGGCATGGCGCTGATCGTCATGGCCATCGGCAGGATCGCCGAGCATTATCTGCGACCGCCCTACCTGCGTCGGCGCACCATCCTGCTGGGACGGGCGTGATGGCCAGCGATCTCAACGTCGATACCAGCTCGACCCTAGCCTTCCTCCTCGCCGTGCTGCCGCTGCTGCTGAAGGGGCTGCAGGTCACCGTGGCGGCGGCGCTGCTCGGCTTCGTCGTCGCCGCCGTCGCCGGACTCTTCTTCGCGGTCCTGCGGCGCTCGTCGTCCCGCCTGATCACGTGGCCTCTCGTCGCCTTCCTCGAATTCGTGCGCGACACGCCGCTGCTGATCCAGCTGTTCTTCCTCTACTATGTCCTGCCGCAATACGGCATCGTGCTGCCGGCCTTCGTCACGGGCGCCGTGGCGATCGGCCTGCAATACAGCGCCTATACGGCCGAGATCTACCGCGCCGGCATCGAGGCCATCGCGAAGGGCCAGTGGGAAGCCTCGACCGCGCTCAACATGAGCCGGGCCCGGATCTACGGCGTCGTCATCATCCCCCAGGCCATTCCCCGTGTCGTGCCGGCGCTCGGCAACTGCCTGGTCGGCATGCTCAAGGAAACGCCGATCCTGTCCACCATCTCCGTTCTGGAGATGCTCAACCTGGCGGTCATCATCGGCGACCGGACCTACCAGTACACCATTCCGCTGACCATCGCCGGGATCCTCATGCTCGTGGTCACCAGCGTGTTTTCCTACCTGATCCGGCTGGTCGAGCTCGGCCTGCCGAAACGAGGGGTGCCCCTGCGATGACCGACATCATCGAATTCGAGACCGTCACCAAGTCCTTCGGCGCGCTGACGGTGCTCGACCGGTTCGACTTCCGGGTCCGGCAGGGCGAGAAGGTGACGCTGATCGGGCCGAGCGGATCGGGCAAGTCGACGGTGCTGCGCATCCTGATGACGCTCGAGCCGTTCGAGGGCGGCAACATCCGGATCGCCGGCCAGTCCTACCACATGCCGGACGGCAAGGGCCCCTTCCGCGCCACGCAGGCCCATCTGTTCAACATCCGCAAGCATGTCGGCATGCTCTTCCAGCAGTTCAACCTGTTCCCGCACATGACCGTGCTGCGCAACATCACCGAGGCGCCCGTCAGCGTGCTGGGCCTCTCCAAGGCCGAAGCGCGCGAGCGCGCCATGGACCTGCTCGCCATGGTGGGGCTGAGCGACAAGGCAACCTTCTATCCCAACCAGCTCTCCGGCGGCCAGCAGCAGCGCGTGGCCATCGCCCGCGCCCTGGCGATGCGCCCGAAAGTGCTGCTGTTCGACGAGCCGACCAGCGCGCTCGATCCGGAGCTGGTGGGCGAGGTCCTCAACGTCATCCGCAAGCTGGCCGAGGAGCACGACCTCACCATGATCATGGTGACCCACGAGATGCGGTTCGCCCGCGAGATCTCCGATCGCGTCTGCTTCTTCGACAAGGGCAGGATCGTCGAGGAGGGGCCGCCGGACCAGCTCCTGGTGCGCCCCTCGCACCCGCGCACCGCCGCCTTCCTGGCGGCCGTGCTCGGCGAGAGCAGCCGACCGCCGCTGCCGGACGACGCCGACCGGCAGGTGTCCCGGAACGGGCCGCAGCCGCATCCCGACACGCCGGCACAGGTCCTCGGCCGGGCCGGCGCCGCCGCCTGAGCCATTCGCTCCGCATCACGAGAGGATGTCATGAACCGTATCGAACTCTCCGGCCAGGTCGCCGTCATCAGCGGCGGGACAGGCGGCATCGGCCTGGCGACGGCCCGGCGCCTGAGCGGCGCCGGGGCAACCGTCGTCCTGTGGGACATCAACGAGCAGGCGCTCGCCGCCGCGGCCGCGGAGCTGTCGGGGGTGCACGGCATGACCGTGGACATGCTCGACGCCGAGGCGGTGTCCGCGCGCACGGAGGAGGTGATGCGACGGTTCGGGCGCATCGACATCCTGGTGAACTGCATCGGCATCGAGGCGAGGCGGGCGTCGGTGGTGGACTACGACGTCGCCGAGTGGCGGCGGCTGGTCGACATCAACCTCACGGCCACCTTCATCGCCTGCAAGTACGTGGTGCGCGCCATGCAGCAGCGCGACTACGGCCGGGTCGTCACCATCTCCTCGACCGCCGGCAAGGACGGGAACGCCTTCGACGCCGCCTATTCCTCCGCCAAGGCCGGCATCATGGGCTTCACCAAATGCATCGGCAAGGAGCTGGCCACCACGGGCATCCGCGTCAACTGCGTGTGCCCGGCCGCGATCGAAAGCCCGCTCTTCAGCCGCCTGCCGCCGGAGCAGCAGCAGTTCTCGATCGGCAAGATTCCGATGGGGCGGCTCGGCAAGGTCGACGAGGTGGCTTCGATGATCGCCTGGCTTTGCACCGAGGAGTGCTCCTTCTCCACCGGCGCGACGTTCGACGTCTCGGGCGGACGCTCCACCTATTGAGGCGTCCGGCATCACAGAACCAGCAGGCTGGAATCATGAAGGACATGGGATCGGCGGCCGCCCTCGTCACCGGCGGCGGAACGGGCATCGGGCGCGCGACCGCGCTGGCGCTGGCCGAAGCCGGCGTGCGCCGGATCGCCATCAGCTATGCCTCCTCGCAGGCCGATGCCGCCGGGACGGTCGGCGGCCTCACGGCGCTCGGCGTCGAGGCCTTCGCGGTGCAGGCGGACGTGCGCCGCGAGGGCGAGGTGAAGGCCATGGTGTCGGCGCTCACGGAGCGTTTCGGCCGCCTCGACATTCTCGTCAACAATGCCGGCACGACGCGCTACGTGCCGATCCGCGATCTCGATGCCCTCAGCGACGAGATCTGGGATGTCACGCTCGACACCAACCTGCGCGGCGCCTTCTATTGCTGCCGCGCCGCCGCGCCCCTGCTGAAGGCCGGCGGCGGCGTGATCGTCAATGTCGCCTCAATCGCCGGCATCCGCGGCGCCGGATCTTCGATCGCCTATGCCGTCTCCAAGGCCGGGCTGATCCAGCTCACCCGCGTCCTGGCCGTCGCCATGGCGCCCGAGGTCCGGGTGAACGGCGTCGCGCCGGGGATGGTGCAGACACGCTGGATCGAGCGCGGCGGCGGCGCAACGACGACGCCGGCGGAGGCCGAGCGCGTGGCGGCCAGCACGCCGCTGGCCCGCGCGGCCATGCCGGAGGATGTGGCCGACGCCGTCCTCGGCCTGATCCGCAGCCGCGCCGTGACCGGCGAGACCCTCGTCGTCGATGGCGGCAAGAGCCTCACCTATGCCTGACGCGTTCCCCTCGCGTCGGCGGTTTCCTCCGGGCGCCCACGGGGCCCGCTGCACAGGACAAGCATCATGTTCGCTCTCGATGCCGATGCCGGCCACAGCGTCCGCTACGCCAAATCCACAGGAGGCGGGCGATGAAGCTTGGCCTGTTCAACCTGATGGGCCTGCACGACCGCAACGTCTCGCCGATCTCGGTCATGCAGACGACCATCGACGCCGTGAAGCTGGCGGACGATTTCGGCTTCGACGTCGCCTGGTTCGCCGAGCACCATTTCACCAACCATTCGATCTGCCCGTCCTCCCTCCTGATGATCGCGCGCTGCGTGGCCGAGACGCGCCAGATCAGGCTGGGGTCGGCGGTGCTGGTGCTGCCCTTCTACAATCCCCTGCGCCTGGTGCAGGAGGTGGCCTTTGCGGCGCTGGTCGCCGGCGGGCGCCTGGTGATCGGCCTGGGATCGGGCTATCAGCCCTATGAATTCGACCGCTATCGCGCCGACATCGCCAGCAAGAACGAGATCATGCTCGAGGTCTGGGACCTGCTCGAGCAGGGCCTGACCCATGGCTATGTCGAGCATGACGGCGACCACTTCCAGATCGAGCACACGGAGCTGCCGATGCGTCCGCTGGGCTTCACGCTGCCCGAGATCTTCGTCGCGGGCAGCGATCCGGCGGTGGTCGCCCGGGCGGCGGCGCGCGGCTGCACGCCCTTCATGAGCTTCGGCCATCGCGGCCTTGCCGCCGCCTCCGCGTTTCGAGATCGCCTCGCCGAACGATGGGCCCTCGGTGGTGGGAATCCCGAGACCATGCCGCTCGCCGTGCAGCGCTACATCTACATCACCGACGATCCCACCGAGGCGCAGCATGCGGCGCTCTGCGTGCGCGATCTCGCCCGCGCGGCCGTCAATCTGAATTCGCTCACGCCGTCCAAGGAAGGCGTGTTTCTCCGGCTGATGCCGCTCAACGACGAGCCGCCGCTCGACGACTTCATGGAAAACGCCATCATCGGCCCCGCCAACCAATGCGCCGAGAAGCTGCAGCGGGAAATCGAGACGCTGCGGCCCACGCACATGTCCTGCTTCATGGGATTTGCCGGAATCGGCCGCTCCCAGACGCTCGCCTCGATGGAGCGCTTCGGCTACGAGGTCATCCCCCAGCTCAAGGGCCTCGTCGAGACGCGTCACGCCCCATGAGCATCGGCTGGTGTTCGCGTGGATGGCCGGATCAAGTCCGGCCATGACGGAACCGTCGCAGATCGGGAGGCGGCGGTTGCGCCACCCTCGACCGTCATGGGCGGACTTGATCCGCCCATCCACGCGAACGCAACCAGTGCAGGGGCTTTCGCAACCCGGCCGGGACGAATGACTGCCAGCACCTATGTTCGCGTGGATGGCCGGGTCAAGCCCGGGGCCATGACGCTCTGCGTTGGTTATCTCCGGATGACGCATTAGCTGATCTAATCCTGGCGCGTGAAGCAAAATCAGGTGAACTGTCGATTAGAAGAGAACGTTTGAGAGCCGACGGCAGTTCGGACAAGTTGTTCCTGCGATCGAGATCGCACAGGGCGCCCGATGCGCCAGGTTGACCATAGCTCAGGGCATGATCCGGTGAATGCAATGATGGCTGCCGCCAGGCGCAAGACCAGAGACAGTTTCGTCGAGCCCGCCGCCTTTCGCTCCGCCATGCGCGAGCTCGCAGCCGGCGTCACCATCGTCACGTCGGGCGTCGGCCTGCACCGTCGCGGCCTGACGGCGACGGCCGTGTGCTCCCTGTCCGTCGAGCCTCCGACCCTGCTGGCCTGCATCAATCGCGAGGCCGAATGCCACCGCGTCATCCTGGAGCACGGCATGTTCTGCGTGAACGTGCTGGGCGCCGCCGGCGAGGCGCTCGCGGCGCGCTTTGCCGGGCGCGATGGGGTTCGAGGCGCCGAGCGCTTCCTTCACGGCGACTGGGGCACGCTCACGACAGGCGCGCCGGTGCTCGGGAACGCCGTCGCCGCCTTCGACTGCTCCCTGCTCGAAGTCCTGGATGGCGGCACCCACTCCATCTGCATCGGCCGGGTCGAAGCCGTCGCCGTCGGCGCGAGCCAGCCGGCGCTGGTGTACCGGGCCGGCCTGTTCGCCCATGTCCATCCGGCCGGCGCGGTGGCCTCGCGAACCGAAAGCAAAGCGCAGGAAACGCCATGACCAGGCTTCCCCGACTTCAGAACGTGTTCTACGGCGTGACCGACATGCCCCGTGCACGCCGCTTCTATGAGGCGCTGTTCGCACCCGCGCTGAAATATGCCGATGGCGAACGCTGGATCCAGTATGATGCGGGCGGCTCGCCTTTCGCGCTTGCCGGCGCCGGCGAGGCGCATGCGAGCATGATGGGGGCTGCCGCGGTGTTCGAGGTCGGCGACCTCACGGCCTGCGAGGCGCTGGTTTCGCAGAGCGGCGGAACGGTCCTCGAAGCGCGCGACATGGGCGCCCACGGCACGACCCTGGTGGTGCGTGATCCGGAGGGGAATGTCGTGCACCTGTGGTCTCGCGCGCCGCGCGCGAACGCCGTCGCCTGACTCGAGGACGCGATGAGCCTGAACACCAGCGCAAGGGGCGTCTACGCCATCGCGCCCACGCCCTTCCATGCGGATGGACGCATCGACCACGGCTCCATCGACCGCATGACCGACTTCTATGCCGAGGCCGGCTGCAGCGGCATCACGGTGCTCGGCCTCATGGGGGAGGCGCCGAAGCTCGAGCCCGAGGAATCCGTGGCGATCGCCGAGCAGGTGATCCGCCGGTCCACGCTGCCCGTCGTCGTCGGCGTCTCCGCCCCCGGCTTTGCCCCGATGCGCCGTCTGGCGCGACGCAGCATGGAGAGCGGCGCGGCCGGCGTGATGATCGCACCGCCCCCTGCGCTGCGCAGCGACGAGCAGATCGTCGGCTATTTCAGTCAGGCAGTGGAGGCGATCGGCACGGACATCCCGTGGGTCCTGCAGGACTATCCCCTGTCCCTCGGCGTCGTGATGAGCCCGGGCGTCATCGCACGCATCGTTGCCGAGATCCCGTCCTGCGTGATGCTCAAGCACGAGGATTGGCCGGGACTGGAGAAGATTTCGACGCTTCGCTCGTTGCAGGCGACGGGCCGGATGCGCGCGCTGTCCATCCTGTGCGGGAACGGCGGCCTCTTCCTCGACCTCGAAACCGGGCGCGGGGCGGATGGCGCCATGACCGGCTATTCCTTCCCGGAGGCGCTGGTCGACCTGGTGCGGCTGGCCGCGGCCGGCGAGCGCGACCGGGCCCACGATCTCTTCGACGCGCATCTGCCGCTGATCCGGTGCGAGCAGCAGCCATCCATCGGCCTGGCGGTGAGGAAATACCTCTTGATGCGGCGCGGCATCCTGGCCTCCGACACGCAGCGCAAGCCGTCGGTCTGCCTCACCGCGCGCGCCATCGCCGAGATCGACTATCTCGCCGCGCGGCTCGCGCGCCACGACGAGCGGGCAGGGGTGTTCCTGCAGGGGTAGCGCCTGCGATCGGCGCAGCTCTGCGCCGATCGCAAGGACGACGCCCGCCGTCGCACCCTCGGCCCCGCGGTCTCCGGCCGGCGGCAGCGGGCGCTGGCGCTGGCAAGGCCCGCCCTCGCCGGCGGGCGTCGACCATCCGACCATGCCTGCCGCCGGCCGAACGCTCGACGGTGAAGGGAGCGATGCCGGCCGCTCCGGTCCGGCGCTCAGAGCTTCGAGCCGCCGTCGACCCGGATCGTGTCGCCGGTGATCCAGCGGGCCTGATCGGAGGCGAGGAAGGCGATGACGCCGCCGACATCGTCAGGCTCGGCGAGACGCTTCAGGGCCTGGATGCCGAGCGTGAAGTCGCGTCCCGCCTCGGTCCTGGTGAAGCTCGACATGTCGGTCTGGACGACGCCGGGCGCCACGGCGTTGACACGGATGCCGCGCGGCCCCAGCGCCGCCGCGAAATGCCTGACGAGCGTGTCGACGGCGCCCTTGGTCGCGGCATAGGCGTAGAGCGTGCCGACGGCGGCCCGCGCGGCCAGCGACGAAACGAGCACGATGCTGCTGCCTTCGTGCAGGATCGGGAGAAGCTGCTGGACGAGGAAGAAGGGTGCGCGGACATTGACCGCGAACAGACGGTCGAAATCCTCGACCGTGGTCTCCTCGATCGAGGCCGCCTTCGAGACGCCGGCGTTGGCGACCAGGATGTCCAGGCGGTCGCCGACGACGGCGCGAACCCGGCTTGCGAGCCCGTGGGGCCCATCGGGCGCGGCGAGGTCGGCTGCGAGGGCATCGGCGCGGCCGCCGGCCCGGCGGATCTCCGCGACGACGGCCTCCGCCTCCGCCTTGGCCTGGCCGTAGTGGACGAGGACCTGCGCGCCACCCTCGGCGAGGGCCAGGGCCGCGGCACGGCCGATGCCGCGCGAGGCGCCGGTGACGAGAGCCGTCTTTCCCGAAAGCGTGGTCATGGTCGACGTCTCCTGGGGCTGGTCATTGCGGGTGTCCTCGGCTCCGGCACCATGCCTCACCGGCATGCATCGCCGCGGCGGATCGCGGACGGCCGGCGGTGGTGCGATGCCCGTCTGCCTTGCTGAAAAGAGCGTAGCCATTCGCCCTTTCCCGCGGAAAGACTTTGTGAGTCCATGGTCATGCCTGCTGGGTATGACTTGCCCGTCGCGATCGCGGATTGGAAGGCGTGCGGGACGGCGTCCGCGAGTTCAGGACCTGCCCCGGCATTGCGGCCCGGAGCGTGACGCCGCGGCCATCGATCGCGTCGAGGTACGTGACGACCGCCTTCGCGTCCTCCCCGCCGTGCCGGCACGAACGGGCTCGTCTTGCCGGCGGCCTGCGTTCGTGTCCATGTATCGGATGCATCAATCGCCGCGGACCGGGCAGGGCCGGTCCGCTCCGGGAGGAGCCGCGGGTCTTGATCAAGGACACTTTCGCCCTCCGTCTCTACACGCGGGTCGCCCGCCTCGGCAGCTTCTCGGCGGCTGCCCGGGAATGCGGGCTTTCGCAATCCCAGGCCTCCCGCATCGTCGCCGATCTCGAGGCCGAGCTCGGCGTGAGGCTGCTGTCGCGCACCACGCGCGCCGTCGTGCCGACGGAAGCGGGGAGTGAGTTCCTGGCCCGCGTCGAGCCCATCCTGGCGGCGCTGGACGAGGCGGAGCACAGCGTTCGCGAGGGCGGCGAGCTGCGTGGGCTCGTCAGGATGAGCATGCCGACCAGCTTCGGCATTCGTGACGTCATTCCCCGTCTCGCCGCCTTTGCGGACCGGTATCCCGACCTGCATATCCAGATCCAGCTGGCCGACCGGCGGCAGGATCTCGTGAGGGAGCCGTCGATGTCGCGCTGCGGCTCGGCCGTCTGCCCGATTCGACCGCGACGGCAAAGCTCATCGCCATGATCCCGCGCGTCGTGGTGGCTTCGCCCGGCTATCTCGCCCGCCGCGGCATGCCGGAGACGCCCGAGGATCTCGTCCGGCACCGCATCGTCGGCGGCTCGGCAGCCGCCGTGCCGACGGCCTGGCGGTTCGAGCGGGACGGCCGGGACGCCGCGATCAAGCTCGAGCCGCATTTCTCGACCGACGAGAACGAAGGGGCCATTGCCGCGGCCGTGGCCGGCTTCGGCATCACCTCGACAAGCGGCTGGGCGTGCCGGCGCGAGCTGGAGGACGGCTCCCTCGTGCGCCTGCTGCCCGCGTGGACATTGGCAGGCATCCCGGTCCACGCCTATTTCCCGATGGGGCGTGCGACGCGCGCCGCGGCGCGCGCGGCCATCGATCACCTCGTCGCGGCTTTCGAGCGGATGCCGTCCGACATGCCGCCCTGAGCCTTCTCGTCCTCGCGTGGCGGAGCGTGCGACCGGCAGGCAAGCCCGGCCATTGATGCGTAAGATGCATAGAAACTAGCAGAAATCCGGTGCTACCGCATCGGGTGGCCGCGGACGATTCTCTCTCGCGACAAGAGCCGGCACGGGGCTTCCGCCCACCGCCGACGCAACCGGAGAAAGGGCCGTCCATGCCCAGGACCACACCGGAACAGAACAAGGCGCTCGTCCTCGAAGCCTTCGACACGCTGTTCAACAGGCGGGACTATGCCGCTGCCGAGCGCTTCTGGTCGGATCGCTACATCCAGCACAGCGCCCATATCGCGCCCGGCCGCGAGGGCCTGTTCAGCCTGGTCCGCACGCTGCCCGCCACGCTGAAATACGAGAACCAGCTCATCCTCGCCGAGGGCGATCACGTGATTGCGCATGGCCGGTTCTCAGGCAATGGCCGGGTGGCCGCCTGGGTCGCCGCCGACGTCGTCCGCATGGAGGACGGCAAGCTCGCAGAGCATTGGGACGTGCTCCAGGACGAGGCGACCAGGGCTCAATCGGTGAGCGGGTTGCCGATGTTCGGCGACCGCTTTCCGGGCTGACCGTCCCGTCACCGACCTTCAGGAGACATGCCATGAAGCTCACGGGCAACACCATCTTCATCACCGGCGGCGGATCGGGCATCGGCCGCGGCCTCGCCGAGGCACTGCACGAGCGCGGCAACACCGTGATCATCTCCGGCCGCCGGCGCGCCAATCTCGACGCGGTCGTCGCCGCCAACCCCGGCATGGCCGCGGTCGAGCTCGACATTGCCGATCCCGCCAGCATCGACGCCGTTGCCGCCGGGCTGATCGCCGACCATCCCGATCTCAATGTCCTCATCAACAATGCCGGCATCATGCTGCCGGATCAGGCCGCCGGACGGATCGACGACAAGCTCCTGGTCGACACCGTGACCACCAACCTGGTGGGGCCGATCCGCATGACGTCGGCGCTGGTCGAGCACCTCAGGGCCAGGAACGACGCCGTCATCGCCTACACCAGCTCCGTCCTGGGCTTCGTCCCGATGGCGGCCACGGCGGTCTATTCGGCGACGAAGGCGGCCCTGCATTCCTATGCGCTGTCGCAGCGCTTCCTGCTGAAGGGGACAGGCGTGCGCGTGCTCGAGATCGCGCCGCCCTGGGTGCGCACCGACCTCATGAACAGCCGCGAGGCCGAGGAGGCCATGCCGCTCGACCAGTTCATCGCGCAGACCATGGCCGTGCTCGGCACGGATGCCGACGAGATCCTGGTGGAGGGCGCGAAGGCCTTCAGGGCCAATGTCGGCCCGAACGAGCACGGCCTCGTCGACAGCTTCAACGCGTTCGCATCCGCGCGCTTCGCGGGCGGCTGAGGCGGGGCGCCGCCCCCGTCGTCCACGGAGCGGCATCGCGGCCATCGGCGCAGCTACAAAACCTCGAAGACGCTGTAGACCGGACCTTCGGCGAGGCGATGACCGAGGCCGACGGCGATGACGCCGTTCAGCCAGGCGTATCGCGGCGCCTCCGTCTCGAAGAGCGGCGCGATGCGGAAGTAATAGCTGGCGGGATCGACGGGCTCGCCCTTCTCCAGGCGGGCGATGACGTCGGCCGGCCCCCGGCGGATGCCGCGATAGGTCATGCCGATGAGCGCGTCGTCCGTCGTCTTCAGCACCAGCCGGACATCGAGGGTCGTGCTGCCGTCGCTGCGGACGGCCTGCCAGTCGCTGCCGCCGTCCAGCACCTCGCCGGACAGTCGCTCGCCCTCGAACAGTCCGCCCGGCACGACGCCGACACGGCGATAGGCGCCCGGCGTCGCACCGACCACCTGCAGCCTGCGCACGTCGAGGCGCATCACGAAGAGCGGCTTCGTCCGCACCTGCCGGAGCACGTCGGGAAGGTCGTCGAAGAGGTTGCTCGCCATGGCGGGGCTCCTTTCCCGGGCCGGCCGCCTGCCGGTCGGCCCGCGGCCCTGCCGGAAACGACGAGGGCGGGGCATCCACGACCTCCCGGGCGTGGCGCCGCGCTCCATCGGAACCGTCGGGAAGCAGCGTGTCCGCAGAAGCTTAGCGGCGGATTGTCCGGCTGAAAAAGACTTTGTAGGCTCGCAGGCATATCTCCCAGGCATGAGGCCGGACGTGGAGCTGCGCCACCTTCGGTATTTCGTCGCCGTCGCCGAGGAGGGCAGCCTCACGGTCGCGGCGGAGCGGCGCCTGCACACCGCCCAGCCGTCGCTGAGCCGCCAGATCCGGGACCTCGAGCGTGCGGTCGGCACGCCGCTGCTGGTGCGCAGCGCGCGCGGCGTCGAGCTGACCCCGTCGGGCCGGGTCTTCCTCGATCATGCCCGGCTGGCGCTGGCGCAGGTCGAGGCCGCCGTCGAAGCGGCGCGGCGGGCGGCCCGGCCGGACAAGCCGACGCTCGCCCTCGGCTTTCTCACCGGACAGGAGGTGGACTGGCTTGCGGAGGCCATGCGCATCCTGCGGGACGAACTGCCCAACATCGAGGTGACCGTCTCCAGCCAGCATTCGCCGGACCTCGCCCAGGCCCTGCTGCACGGCAGGCTCGACGTGGCGTTCATGCGCCCTGAGCCTGGGATGCCGGACCTCGACTATAAGCTTGTCCTCACGGAGCCGCTGATCGTGGTGCTGCCGAGCGATCACCGCCTGGCGTCGCAGGACGCCGTGGCGCTCCGGGATATCGTCGGGGAGACGTTCATCGGCATGTCGGGCACGGCACCGACGCTCCGGGCCATCATCGACGATTGTCTCCAGCGCTCCGGGCTCGACATCCCGCAGGCGCACCGGGTGGACAACCTGGCGATGGCGATATCGCTCGTCGCCTCGACCAGGGGCGTGGCGCTCCTGCCCGACTATGCCAGGAATTTTCTTCCCTGGGCCGTCACCAGCCGGCCGCTCGCCGGCGAGCGGCCGGCGATCGATCTGGTCGTCGGCTACAACAGGGCGAACGGCTCGCCGCTCCTCCGGCTGTTCCTGTCGCGCCTCGACCGGCTCGCGAAGCGAGCCTCGCCGGGCTAATCCAGGGTCTCGCGATAGAAATACACGGCGATGAAGCCGGTCAACAGGGCGAACACCGCGATGGGCCACAGCTCCGGCCAGATCTCCGCCAGCCCGTTGCCCTTGAGCAGCACGCCGCGGATGATCCGAAGCGCATGGGTGAGAGGCAGGATCTCCCCGAGCCATTGCGCCCAGACCGGCATGCCCTTGAAGGGAAACATGAAGCCTGAGAGCATCATCGAGGGCAGCAGCGTGAACTGCGCCATCTGCTGGGCCTGCATCTGCGTCGCCGAGATGGTGGAGAAGGTGAAGCCGAGCGCCAGGTTGCAGGCGATGAACAGGCCCAGCGCCAGGAAGAGCAGCGAGATCGATCCGCGCACGGGCAGGTGGAAGGCGAAGATCGAGATCGAGATGATCAGGATGATCTGCAGATAGCCGATGCCGATATAGGGCACGATCTTGCCCAGCATCACCTCCACCGGCCGCACCGGCATGGCGAGGAGGTTCTCCATCGTGCCGCGCTCGCGCTCCTTGGTGATGGAGAGCGTGGTGATGATCAGCGTGGAGAACACCAGGACGGTGCCGATCAGGCCGGGCACGATGTTCAGCACGGTGAGCTGCTCGGGGTTGTAGCGGGCATGCACCTGGAACTGGTAGGGCTGCGTGCCCGCGGACGAGCGCATGTTGGGCGGCAGGTCGCGATCGAAGATCGAGCCCAGCGACGACAGGGCGGCCGTGGCATTGCCGATGGCGGTGGGATCGGTGGCGTCGGCGTCGAGCAGGACCGAGGGGCTCTCGCCGCGGTCGATCGACCGGCCGAAATCGGGCGGGATGTTGAGCACGAAGATGACGTCGCCCCGGGCGATGGCCTGCTCGGCCTCCGCCTCCGTCCGCATCGGGATGAAGTCGTAATAGCCGGTATTCCTGAGGGCCTCGACCAGGGTGCGCTCATATTGGGAATGGTCGGCGGAGAGCAGGCCCGTCGGCAGATGCTTGGGATCGGAATTGATGGCGTAGCCGAACAGGAAGAGCTGCATCAGCGGCAGCACGATGATGAGGCGCAGCGTCATGGGATCGCGCCGCATCTGGGTCCATTCCTTGCGCAGCACGGCCATGAACCGCCCGAAGGAAAAGCCTGGCATCGTCACCCTCCGGACTGGCTGAGGAGATGGATGAAGACATCCTCCAGCCTGGGCTCGACTTCCTCCCAGTGAAGGGCGGCCGCCTCCGGCAGCGAGGCGATGGCCCGGCGCAGCGCCTCGCGATCGGAGCCGGCGACGTGGAGCGTGCGGCCGAACACGGCGGCCGCCTCCACGCCCGGCGTCTGGCGCAGGAGGCGGGAGGCCCGGTCGATGTCCCGGCCGGTGCCCTCGAAGGTGATGAGGCCGGCATTGGCGACCACCTCCGGCGCCGTGCCCTGCACCACGATGCGGCCGTTCGAGAGATAGACGATGCGCTGGCAGCGCTCGGCCTCGTCCATGTAGTGGGTCGAGACCAGCACGGTCAGCCCGCGTCCCGCCAGGTCGTGGATCATGTCCCAGAACTCGCGCCGGGCCTTGGCATCGACGCCGGCCGTCGGCTCGTCGAGAAGCAGCAGCTTCGGGTCGTGCAGGATGCAGGCCGAGAGCGCCAGGCGCTGCTTCCAGCCGCCGGAAAGCTGCCCGGCGAGCTGCGTGGCCCGGTCGGCGATGCCCATGCGCCGCATGACATCGGCGATGACGGCCTGACGATTGGCAATCTCGTAAAGCCGGGCGACGAATTCGAGGTTCTCCGCCACCGTGAGATCCTCGTAGAAGCTGAAGCGCTGGGTCATGTAGCCGACCTGGCGCCGGATCTTCAGCGGCTCCTTCAGGACGTCGAACCCCAGGCAGGTCCCCTCGCCGCCGTCCGGCGTGAGCAGGCCGCAGAGCATGCGGATCGTCGTCGTCTTGCCCGAGCCGTTGGCGCCGAGGAAGCCGCAGATCTCGCCGGTGGGGACCTGCAGGGTGAGGTCCTCCACCACCTTGCGCTCGCCGAAGCTCTTGCGCAGATGGCGGACGTCGATCGCGAGGGACGGCCCTGCATCCGCGCTCATGGCTGGCCTGCCCGTTCCGGCGGGCTGCCCGCGGGGTGCACGTCGACGGGTTGGCCGGGCTTGAGCAGCATCGCCTGATCCGGCCGCGGCCGGGCCTCGATGAGGTAGACCAGCTTCGCCCGGGTCGATTCGCTGTAGATGATCGGCGGGGTATATTGCGGCTGCGGCGCCACGAAGCTGATGGTGCCGGTCAGGCCGGCCGGGCAATTGTCGCAGCGGATCGACACGCTGTCGCCGCGATGCAGATGGGCGAGATCGGGCTCCGGGACGAAGAAGCGGACGAAGATGTTGGCCGGCGGCAGCAGCGAGACGACGGGCGCTCCCGCCGCCATCGTCTCGCCCGGCAGGGCCAGCGTGTCGGCGACGCGGCCGCCGACGGGAGCGGCGACGTGGCGCTGGTCGAACCGCCACTGCGCCTGCGCCAGGGCGGCCCTGGCGGCGCTCACGGCTGCCTCCGCGGCGGCGATCTCGCCCGGCCGGCCCATCGGGGCCTTGATCTGGACCAGCGCAGCCTCGGCCACCGCGACCCGCGCCACGGCGGAGGTGGCGGCCGCCCGCAGCTGATCGATGTTCTGGAAGGTGGTGTTGCCGCTCTTGAGCAGGGTTTCAGCCCGCTGCAGGTCGGCCTGCGCCCGCTCGCGCGTCGCAATGGCATCGGCGAGGTTGGCTTCGGCCTGGTTGATCTCGGTCTCCTTGCCGCCGGCCTGCAGATTGGTGAGCTGGGCCTGGGCCTGGTCGAGCTGATGGCGCGCCTGGTCGACGGCGGCGCTGTCCTGGCTGTCGTCCTGGGCGAAGAGCGGGTCCCCCTGCTTCACCTCGTCGCCGCGGCCCACGGAGAGGGCGACCAGCGTGCCCTGCTGCGTCGGCCCGACCTTGACGTAGTCGGCCTCGGCATAGCCCTGCCATCCGGGGGCGGCCTCGTTGCCCCCGAACTCCCAGAACAGCGCCGCGCCTGCGATCAGCAGCGCGACGATGGAGACTATGAGCGATCGCCTCACGGGAGCACCAAATGCAACGCATCGATACCGTTGCAATATGTGCTGCCTCTTGACAAAATCAAGGCGAAACGTCTCGAAAGTTTCCGATGTCCGCACCACCCCCCGCCATCCCTCCGTCCTCGTTCCCCCGCGGCCCGGGCGGACGGCCGACGCGGGAGGAAGCGGAGCGGCGGCACCGGGCGCTGCTCGATGCGGCGGCGCGCCTCTTCATCGCCAACGGGCTCGACGGCGTCTCCCTGGAAGCGATCGCCGAGGAGGCTGGCGTCGCCAAGCGCTTCGTCTATGCCCGCTATCGCGACAAGGGCGAATTGTTCACCGATGCCGTGAGGCGGCTGATCGAGCAGCGTCTCTCCTTCATCGGTGCCTACGAGGTCGGCCCGGCGGCGGTGGAGCAGGGGCTGCTGGCCTTCGCCGGGATGCTCGAAGCCGCCGCCACGCAGCCCGAGGCGCTGGCGCTCTACCGCCTCATCGTCACCGAGCTCCATCGCTTTCCGGCGCTGAACCGCCTGTTCACCGACAAGATGCGGCTCACCGTGCTGGGCAGCGTCACGCGCGTGCTCGACGTCTACCGGGCGCGCGGCGAGCTGCGCTTCGACGACGCGGCGTTGACGACCGAGCTGTTCGTCACGCTGGTCGTGCAGGGCGCCAGGGGGCGGGCTCTGCTCGGCACCCCTCAGACTGCCGACGAAAAGCACCGGCGCACCGAGGCGGCCATCCGGCTCTTCCTCGACGGCTGTCGTGCGAGGGGGTAGCGAGGCTCGGGAGAGCCGATCGCGCGGGAAGCCGCCGATCACGATAGGCCCGCGCGAGCCGCCGCGGATGTTCCGGGGCGCGTTGCCGCATGGGATCGGCGGCGGTTTCGGCGCATGGTGAACGTGCCGTGAGGCGGGGGATCGCTGCGAGAATCGCGCCGGAGCATCCGACCTCATGGAACCGAGATCCGAGCCGGCCGGCGGCCTCCCGACCGAGATCCGAGGAACCGCCGAGCGCGGTGGGATGCGCCGCTGGGTCTGCCTCGCTCTTGCGCTCGGATGCCTGTCCGTGCCGTTGGCGGCCGACGTGACGATCGGGCATGCCGGGGAGCCGGCGGGGCGGATCGTCGGCCGCATCGACGGCATCAGCCGGGACGGCGAGCAGGTCTTCCTGTCAGGCTGGGCCTGCCAGCAGGGCCGCACCGACTCGATCGACATCCACATCTATGCCGCCGCGGCCGGCGCACCGACGCGAAAGGTGTTCGTCACCGCCAGCCATGCGAATTTCGACAGCGAGCCCGCGGTCGAGCGGGCCTGCCATGACGGGGCGGGCGGCAAGCATCGCTTCCTGGTGGCCCTGCCGTTCGGCGACACCGCGCGCGATCTCTACGACGTCCATGGCATCCGCATCGTCGCAGGCGTGCCGAATGACGCGATCGGCGGGTCGGGCGAGCCTTTGCGCGATCTCGGCGTGCCGTCGATGCCGTTTCGCAGCGCCACCGTCCCGCCTTTGCCGGGCGCCTATGCCGCGAGCCCCGTGCACCCGCGCGTGTTCACCACGCCGGCCGAGCTGAAGGACCTGGCGGCACGGGTCGATCGCCCCGGAAGCTATTCGGCGCAGCGGTTCGAGCAGCTCGCCGGCCAGGTCGCGCGCGACCTGACATCGGCTCGGGACTGGGACGCAACCTATGCCGGCTGCTCCATCGAGCCCTATCTCTATGCCTTCTCCTACGAGCCGCAGGACGGCCACGATGCCGAGACGCATGCCGCCCTGAAGCTCGCCCCTGCGACCGAGGCGCCCGCCGGGGGCGCCGTGGTGGCGTCCCGGCTGGCGCTCTACGCGGCCCTGGTCGAGAACGGGGCCGTCGCGCCTCGGGGCTCACCCGGCTCCGATCGGGCGGCGGCGCTGGCGAAGCGGATCCTGCTCGCCTGGGCCGTTCACGGCTTCCCGCGCGACCGCGACGGGCGCTTCCTGCCGCTGTCCGCGCTCTCCTGCGATTCCGCCGGCCATATCGTGCCATATGCCGGCTGGGCCCTGCCGCTGCAGCTCGGCCGGGGCGTGGTCTATTCCGTGCACGCGGAGGACCTGCTCCAGGCCATCCACGCCCTCGACGCGTCGGAGGAGGCGCGCCTCGACGCCATGCACGGCGCGTTGTTCGAGCTCATCCGCGAGGGCTACAACCAGAGCGACGGGCGGCCGCAGCCCGAATGCCAGCGCTACACGAACGGCGATGCGAACGGCACGGCGGCGCTGCTCGCCATCGCGCGCCTGCTCGGCGACCAGCGCCGATTCGATGCGGTCCTCTACGGCAATGACCGCGGCATCCCCGTCATCATGCCGTGGCTGAGGCTGTTCGACGGCGCGATCTACGGCGTCGGCGACAAGCCCATGCCTTGCTACCCCAACACCGGCCCGGACGGACTGCACGGCGGGCTGGGCTTCACGACGCCGGACGTCGCTCCGGGAGAAGTCCAGGATCGCTATCGCGCCGGTGTCCTGCAGACGTTCGGCTATCCCATGTTCACGCTCGAGCGGCTGATCGACGCCGCGGAGCTCCTGCGGACCGCGGGCTTCGATCCCTATCGCTATCGCGGCAATCACGGGCAATCGATCGAGATGGCGCTGCAATATTATGCCTGCTACGGCAGGACGCCCGGGTTCTACGCAACCGTCACCCGCGACAACGCGCGCATGTGCCCCAACGACCAGCAATATGACGGCAAGGTCGTCAACGGCGTCGAGGCCAACATGCTGATCGGCGCCTATCGATTTCCCGGGGACCCGGCGATCACGGCGGTCGAGGACGCCGCGAAGGCCAGGGTTTCGTCGGGGGCCTTCGCCCTGGACGCGATCCTGTTCGGAAAATGGCGCGGCTGAAGAACGGACGCGCCCTGGCCCGCGGCGACGAAGCGCGCGGCCTCCGGGTCAGGCTCCCTGCGCCGTCACAGCACGAAATCGCCCGCCTGCAGCGACGTCACGCCGCGCAGCAGGATCGAGAAATCGGCGGCGCCGTCGCCGTCGACGTCTCCGGACACGGTGGCGTTGCCGGCCGAGACGGCATAGTGCAGCTCCCCGGCATGGTGGCTGAACGCGCCCGTGCCGATGAAGCTGAAGATCTGGTTGCCGCCGACCCCGGTCTTGGCATCGATGAGGTGCAGATCGATCTTGTCGGCCTGCGCATGGCTGAAGTCGAGGATGGTGTCGTAGTTGCCGGTCCCCAGCTTGCTGTCGCCGATGGCGGAGAAGATGAAGCGGTCGGCGCCGAGGCCGCCGGTGAGGCGGTCGGCACCGGCGCCGCCGGTCAGCTGATCCGTGCCGGCGCCGCCGTTCAGGCTGTCATTGCCGGCTCCGCCCAGAAGCTGGTCGTTGCCGTCATTGCCTGCGAGCGCGTCGTTGCCGGCTCCGCCGTTGAGGATGTTGTTGCCGCTGTTGCCGGTGAGGGCATTGTCGAGCCCGTTGCCCGTGCCGTTGATATTGGCCGTCCCGGTGAGGACGAGGTTTTCCACGTCGCCGGCGACGCGGCTGCTCGTGGCCAGGCTGAATCCGATCGACGAGTAGACCTTGTCGATGCCGTCGCCGCCGGCCTCGTCGACCACATCGCCGACGCTGTCGACGTAGTAGATGTCGTTGCCGGCCCCGCCCGCCATGTGGTCGCCCCTGGCGCCGCCGTTCAGGACGTCGTCGCCGCCGTAGCCGTAGAGGTCGTCGACTCCGTCCAGGCCGGACAGCACGTTGTCGCCGAGATTGCCCTTGATGGTGTTGGCCAGGGCGTTGCCGGTGCCCCTGAGGTCGGCGCCGCCGGAGAGGAGCAGATCCTCCACGTTCGCCCCGAGCGTCCACGAAATGGAGGATTCCACCCGGTCGAGGCCCTGGTTGGTCAGCTCGACGACGAGGTCGTGGGCGTCGTCGACCCTGTAGACGTCGTTGCCGGTCCCGCCCTTCAGCGTGTCGGCGCCGCCCCCTCCGTCGAGCACGTCGTTTCCGGCACCGCCGGTCAATGCGTTGGCCAAGCCGTCGCCGAACAGCGCGTCGTTGCCGGATCCGCCGATCACGTTCTCGATGTTGCGGAGCGTGTCCTCCGCCGCCCCGCCGATGGTGACGGTCGCATCGCTGGCGCCGGCGAGGTGTACGAGGACGGAGCGCGTCTCGTAGGCATAGTCCGCGGTGTCGACGCCGTCGCCGCCGTCGAGGATGTCGAAGCCCCAGCCGCCGTTGAGGACATCGTTGCCGCCCTCGCCGTCGAGCTCGTTGTCGCGCTCGTTGCCGTACATGACGTTGTCGAGCGCGTTGCCGAACAGCGAGAAGTCGCGATGGCCGATGATGGCGCCGTTCTCGATGTTGTCGCCGAGCTGGTAGGCGAGCGAGTAGCCACCGATATACTGCGTGCTCGGCGCCGCGCTGACCCAGACCGTGTCGATGCCTTCGCCGGCCTTCTCGTCGACCGTGTCGTAGTAGTCGGCGATCTCGTGGCCGATCAGGATCTCGGTGATGTCGTCGAGAATGTAGAGGTCGTTGCCGGCGCCGCCGCGCAGCGTGTCGAGCCCGGCCCCGCCGTGCAGGGTGTCGTTGCCGTTGCCGCCGAGCGCGGTGTCGTCGCCCTCGCCGCCTTCCAGGTTGTCGTTGCCGTCGCCCCCCTGGAGGAAGTCGTCGCCCTCGCCGCCGTCGATGGTGTCGTTGCCGGCCTCGCCCGACAGGCTGTCGAAGGCGGCGCCCCCTTCGATCCAGTCATTGCCGCCGCCGCCGCCGATGGCATCCTCGCCGCGTCCGCCGGAGAGGTGGTTGGCAAGGCCGTTGCCGAGCAGGATGTCGCTGCCGTCGCCGCCATAGGCATTCTCGATGGTGGCGGCGATCGTCAGCGAGCGGCCGGCGATGGTGCTGGTCACGCTCCGCGACAGGTCGATGAAGCTGTTGCTCGTCACCGCCGCAGCGTTGATCGTGTCGATGCCGAACGTGTCGTGGAGCGTGGCGCGGGCGCCGTCGCCTGCGATCGCGGCATTGCTGCCGAACTCGTCGGTGTAGACATAGGTGTCGTTGTTGGTGGCGCCGCTGCCGTAGACGTCGAGCCGGGCGGTGGAGACGAAGCCGGTGTCGCCGCCGACCTTGTCGATCACCCGCACCGTCCAGGTGCCGTTCGAATCTTCGCCATGGAACGCGTTGGAGGTGAAGGTCCAGCCGTTGAGGTCGCGGCTGCCGCCGCTGTTGTCGAGCAGGCGGCTTTCCGTGCCGGACGGCGAGATCAGGTAGATCTCCAGGTCCGAGGCATAGGTGTGGGTGATGCCGAGATTGAGCGTCACCTGCTCGACGTCGATGTCGCCGCCCACGGTGAAGCTGAAGGAGATGCCGGTGCTGTTGGCGTCGGGCACGGTGACGTTCGGATTGGCCGTGCTGGACCAGTGCTCCTCGTTGGCGAGCGTGCTCTGGTCGGTCCAGGTCTCGGCGAGTCGCACGGCGGCCCTGGCATCGACCATGCCATAGCCGTAGTCGTTGGAGAAATGCATGCCGCCGCCGTTCCAGTTGGTGGCGGCGTTGATGGTCCAGGGGTCGAGCTCGCCGTTCTGGAGCTGCGCCGGCGTGGCGCCGACCGCGATGGCCGAGCCGGTGTGGTGGGCCGTCAGGGCGAGGATGTCGCGCACGTCGCGATAGCCAAGGTTCGGATTGGCTTCGAGCATCAGGGCGACGATGCCGGTGACCTGGGGCGCGGCAAAGGAGGTCCCCACCGTCTCGACATGGTTGCCGCTCGCAAAGCCCGACGTGCCGGTGAGGTCGGTCGTCCAGATGCCGGGCTCGCCGCCGCTCCAAGCGCCTTGCGCGGCGGCCGAGACCAGGATGTTCGCGCCGGGGGAGGAATAGTCGGCGACGAACCCGTCCTGCCCGACGCCCGCCACCGTCACCGAGAAGCGGCTCTCGGCCGTCGGGCCGGTGGTGTTGGCGTCGCCGACGACATGGTCCCAGGCCTGGCCGGCGCGGGTGTTGTTCGCCGCGGCGACGACCACGGTGCCGAGCCCGCCGCGGCCGTTGGTGACGGCGTCGAGGATGCCGTTGGCGACGGCGAGGTAGTTGGGGTCGGTCTGGGCCACCGAGAAGGCCGAGGAGCCCCAGCTGTGGTTGACCACGTCGAAGTCGCGCATGTGCAGCGCCGCCGTGGTGCGGGCGCTGGTCGATTCCACCGTCGAGCTGCCCCAGATCGGCACGCTGGAATAGGTGGCGCCATAGGCGATGCCGACGATGCCGTCGCCCGAGCCGGTGTCGTTGCGCTCGGCCGCGATGATGCCCGTCACCGCCGTGCCGTGGTCCTGCGCCAGCCCGCTCTGCGAGCCGAAATCTCGCGTCGAATCGTGGTTGCCGTTGAGATCGGGATGACTGTGCTGGACGCCGTTGTCGAAGATGCCGATGTGAACGCCGGCGCCGGTATAGTCGTCCCAGACGGCATTCTGGCCCCAGACGACGTCGATGGCCTGCAGGTACCATTGGCTGGTGAAGAGCTGATCGGTGGGGAGCGTCATGCGCACATCCTTTCGCGCGGCGGGGGCCGGCCGGATCGAGGAGCCCGACCGAGGGGCGGGGGCCGCCGGCGGGATCCGAGCCGGTTCAGCCCGGCGCCGGGATCACCGCATCCTGCTCTTTCGTTCCGCGAGGTCGTCGGCTTTCGCGCCACCTTACGTAGCGTAGGGTAGGGTAGGACTTTCCTACGAAGGCTCACGCCGCGGATAGGGCCAGATCAGCAGGGTTTGGGTGGTCCAGTTCGAATGCGCCCGATCACGCCGGCGAGCCGCTGGACGGCAGGCTCGATCAGGCGGTCGAGAACGGCCGCAAATCCCAGATGCACCGCGTTCGGCGCCGGCTCGCGCATGCAGTAATAGGACGCCGCGCGCAGGTGCAGGGACTCCGCGGCACCGATTGACTGCACGTCCTGCGCCGGGATATCGCCGGGAAGCTCCAGGAAGAGGCTCATGCCGCCCGGCGGCTCCGGGACCGCGACGATGTCGGCCAGATGATGGTTCAGCGCATCGACGAGGAGCTTCTGGCGACGCCGATAGACCCGCCGCGCCAGCCGGATATGCCTGGCATAGTGGCCCTGCCCGATGAAGTCGGCCAGCGCGGACTGCACATGGATGCCGGGCTCGTGGCCGTGCAGATGAGCGGCGACGGCGGCGCTGCGGGCCAGCCTTCGCGGCACGACGAGATAGGCGACCCGCAGGCTGGGAAACATCGTCTTCGAGAATGTGCCGATGTGAATGACGTTGCCGTCCGGGTCCAGGTGCTGGAGCGCGACGACCGGGCGGCCGGCATAGCGGAACTCGCTGTCGTAATCGTCCTCGATGATCCAGGCGTCCTCGCGCCGGGCCCAGGCGACGAGAGCCCCGCACCGGTCCGGCGAGAGGCTGACGCCGAGCGGCAGCTGATGGGTCGGCGTGAGGTAGGCGAGGCGGGCCGGGAGGGACGGCGGCTCCTGCATGCCGCGCGCATCGACCGGGACGGGGATGGCCTCCAGCGCGCAGCCCGCCACGATGCGCCGGGCGATCGGATATCCCGGCTCCTCGATCAGGCACCGGTCGCCGGGCTTGGCGAGCAGGCGGCAGACGATCGTCAGGGCCGCCCGCGCCGAGCTCGTGATGATCACCTGGGGCGGCTCGCACAGGACGCCGCGGGCCGTCCGCAAGTGCCCGGCCAGGGCCTCCCGCAGGGCGGGGTAGCCGCCGACATGGACCCCTTCGCCGGCGAGGTCGAGCGACATGTTGTGACACCGGGCCGCGAGAAGCCGTGACCACGTGACCGACGGGAAGATGTCGATGGCGGGAATGCCGGGCAGGAACGCGCTGTAGGGCGGCGGCAGGTCTTCGTCCGCGACATCGCCCGGCGCGTCGTCGGCTGCCGGGCTCGTGGCCGGCCGATCGACCGCCGACCCGTGGAGCATATCGGCCACGAGGATCGCGGAGCGTTCCCGGACGTCGAGCAGGCCTTCGCCGATCAGGCGGTCGTAGATTGCGGTGATGGTGCCGCGCGCGACCATGAGGTCCGCCGCCAGGGTCCGGGAGGAGGGCAAAGGCGTGCCCGGGGCCAGACGCCCTGCCAGGATCGCCGCGCGCAACTGGCTGCTGACCTGCTCCTGAAGCGGCGTCGATCCGTCGCGCGCGACAGCGATCCAATCGAGAAGGGCCCGTTCCTTTCGCATCCGGAGAATTCCCGCCCCCTGCGCAACCGAACCCGCGAAGAGCGACCGGGCACGGAACCTGTCCATGCCGCGAGCCTAGAGGCGGTTCCGGACCATGGATAGCGCCGAGATCGAGCCGAGATCGACCGGGGGGAGGGATCGGCGTCACCGCGGGTCCTGCCCGCATGCAATTCCGGGACAGGAAACGGAGTTTGGTGCGGCGATCCCCGGCGTAGTCCTCGCTCGGAGGTCATCGAGCGGCTTCGATGATCCACAAGGCAGTTCAAGAGGAGCTATTGCAATGAGCAGGGACACGGACAACAAGGCCGTCGTCGTTCGCTGGTTCACGGAATTCTGGGGCAAGCAAGGCAATCTCGCCGTCGTCGACGAGATCGCAGCGCCGGATATGCTGCTGAAATACTCGCTGCACGAACCCCGTCGCGGCCATGACGACATCAAGGCCTTCATGACCGGCTTCCGCAGCGCCTTCCCGGACCTCGAGTTCTGGGGCACGGCGGACCTGATCGCCGAAGGCAACTATGTCGTCGGCCAGTGGGAAGGCGGCGGCACGCACACGGGTCCGGCGTTCGACGATTTCCTGGTCGGCGCCCTTCCGGCCGCAACCGGCCGCAGGATGCACTTCACCGGCACCACGGTGCTGAAGGTGCTCGACGGCCGAATCGTGCAGGAGATCGGCCTCGACGACGGCGTGACCGCGCTGACCCAGCTCGGGCTGATCAAGGCGGCCTGATCGTCGTTCTCCGCAATGGCACCGAACGAGGCCCGCATCCCGCGCGGGCCTCGTGTCGTCAGGCGCCTCGCCGCCGATGGAGGGGAGAGTGCTCGATCGTGCGAGAGGAATCGAGTTGTTCCAGGTTGAGATTGCAGTTTTATTCCAGTATTGAAAAATAATACATCGTATTCAAAAGCAAATATCGGAGATCCTGTGGTGCGGCGATAAGTAATTCTGACCATGAGGATCGATCAAGGAGATGAGCCTCATGATTTCCATATCTGCTTCTCCGGCTGCGCCGGAGGCAAAGCCCATCGCGACATCCGTCGATGGTTTGTCCTACGCAACCGCCTCGTGCACGCTGGGCGTGGTGCTGGCGGCTCGAAGCGTCAAGGGTGTCTGTGCAATTGCGCTCGGCGACAGCGGCAGGGACCTGGAGGCGGGCCTCGCCGTCCGCTTTCCCAATGCCATGCTCGTCGCCGACGAGGACGTCGTCCGCGACGACCTTGCCGAGGTGGTCCGCTTCGTGGAGACCCCCGCGGCGGGTCTTCGCCTCACGCTCGACATGCGCGGGACGGCGTTCCAGCGCCGCGTGTGGGAGAAGCTGCGCGCCGTTTCCGTCGGCAGGACGGTGACCGCCATGGAGCTCGCCCGATGGATCAGTCCCCTGGCATCGCCCCTGGCCGTCGCCGCCGCCTGCACGGCCAACCCGATCGCGTTCGCCATCCCCTGCCACCGCGTCGTCCACCGCAATGGCGATCCCGCCGGCCCAGACATTGCGCGCCACCGTGAGCTGCTCCGCAGGGAGGCCGGGGTGGGGCGATCGGGTCTCACGGCTCGCGCCTTCCCGCGGAAGGAGGCGCCGGGCTACGCGGCGACCGGCGCCGGTCGGGCCGCGGCCGCTTCCAATCGCGGCGAGACGAGCTCGATCGGCGCGCGGTCATCGCCATAGAGCAGCGCGCGGCTGAGGGTCAGCGTCACCGCGTCGCCCTTGGCCGCGGCGCGGCGCCGGCCCACCTGCGCCTTGGCCAGCGTTCCGTCGGCCAGGACGATGGTGGCGATGCGGATCGGGCCGAGATCGGCGACGTGCTCGATGGTGCCCGGCACGCCGTCCGGCGCGCCGGGGGCCGCCAGCTCGCAATCTTCGGGGCGCAGCGCCAGGGTCCATTCGCGCGCTTCGGCTTCGGGTGAAAAGCGCAGGCGGATCGGCCCGGCCACCAGCCAGCCACCTTCCCTGCGGGCGGGATGCATGGTCATCGTGCCGATGAAGCCGGCGGTGAACAGCGTCGCCGGGCGGTCGTAGAGGGTGCCGGGCGCGGCGATCTGCTCGACCGCGCCGCGGTTCATCACCACGATGCGGTTGGCCAGGGCCATGGCCTCCTCCTGGTCGTGAGTGACGAAGATGGTGGTGAGGCCGAGGCGGCGCTGGATCGCCTTCAGCTCGTCGCGCAGACGCAGGCGCAGATGCGCATCGAGGCTGGAAAAAGGCTCGTCGAGCAGCAGGATCTTCGGTTGCAGCACCAGGGAGCGGGCGAGCGCCACGCGCTGCTGCTGGCCGCCGGAGAGCTGCGCGGGGTAGCGCTTCTCGAAGCCGGCGAGGCCGACGAGCTCGAGCGCCGCCGCGACCTTGTCCGTCACCTCCCGGGCCGGCAGGCGGCGCAGCTTCAGGCCGAAGCCGATATTGCCGGCCACCGTCATGTGGCTCCAGAGCGCGTGGCTCTGAAACACCATGCTGGTGGGGCGCCGGTTCGGCGGCACGCCCAGCATCGAGGCACCGTCGATCAGGATGTCGCCGTCGTCCGGCGTCTCGAAGCCGGCGATCATGCGCAGGGCCGTCGACTTGCCGCAGCCGGACGGGCCGAGCAGGCAGATGAACTCGCCGGGATCGACCTCCAGGCTGACACCGTCGACCGCGCGGGTCTGGCCGAAGCGCCGCGTCACGGTCCGAAGAGCCAGAGCGGTCATCGCGATCCTCCTACGAAGCCGGCCGCGAAGGTGCGGCTCTCGAACAGGCGGCGGGCGAAGACGAGCAGCACCAGCGAGGGCACCCACAGCATCACCGACAGCACCGCCCCGTACTGGATGATGATCTGGCCGGTGATCAGCGACAGCATCACCACCGGCAGGGTGCGGACATCGGGCACGCCGACGAGCAGCGCGCCCTCGACCTCGTAGAAGGTGTTGACGAAGGTGAGCAGCAGCGCCGTGCCGAGCGCCGGCGCCGCCTGCGGCAGGGTGATGCGGGTGAGCACCGTCAGGTGCGAGGCGCCGACATCGCGCCCCGCCTCTTCCATGCGGGGATCGACGCCGCGGAAGGCCGCCGCCGGGATCCAGATCATGTAGAGCAGCGTGAACACGAGCTGCACCAGCACCACCGCGGTGACGGTGCCGATCAGGCCGGCCGACAGGAACAGCACCGCCATCGCCACGTAGAGGGGAAAGCGCGGAAAGGCATTGACGGCGATGAAGGAGAGCAGGAGCCAGCGCCGGCCGGGAAAGTCGAGCCGGGCGAAGGCATAGGCCGCCGGCAGGCAGACGGCGGCGGAGAGCAGCGTCACCAGCGTGGAGATGAGCAGCGAGGTCGGAATGGCGGCGGCGACGTCGGCGCGCGCCATGAGCAGGCCCCAGTACTTGAAGCCCCAGGCCGTGGGCAGCGGCGCCGGCGGGCGCCAGGCTTCGGCGAAGGCCCAGAGGACGACGCAGACCAGCGGCGCCAGCACGAAGACGGCAAGGGCCGCCAGAAGGATCGCGCCGATGGCGTCGTCGGAGAGTTCTGCGGCGCGACGACGTCTCACGCGGCCGCTCCGCCGCGGGCGGTGTCGCGGAACACGGCCGCCGTGTAGATGGCGCCGGCGACGAGGCAGACCAGGAAGGTGATGGCTGCCTGGGTCTCGGCGATCGAGCCGAGATGCAGCTCCGAGAAGGTGCGTTGCATGAAGATCGACATCATCTGCGGTGCCGCCGGCCCCAGGATGTAGGGCACGGTGAAGGATCCGAAGATCCCGAGGAAATTCAGCGAGATCACCACGATGATCGAGCGCGTCAGCTGCGGCAGGATGATGGAGAGGAGGATGCGCAGCGCCCCGGCGCCGACATCGCGCGCGGCCTCGATCGCGCTCTGCGGGATCTGGGCCAGTCCGGCCGTCAGCAGCATGACGGTGAGCGGGATGTTCTCCCAGACCAGGCCGATGACGGCCCCGCTCGGATGCAGATAGGGCGTCTGGTAGCCGGCGATGCCGAGGCTGCGCAGCACCATCGGCACCACGCCGGTCGGGCCGAGGAAGCGGATCAGCGCAAAGGAGATGACGATGCCCGGCACGAACAGCGGAAACAGTGCCAGGATCTGGATCGCGCCGATCAGCCGGCTGTGGGAAAAGCGCAGATAGAGGGCCAGCATGAGCCCGATCGCCAGGAGGATCGCCAGCGTGGCCGTGGTGACCTCGACGGTGAACAGCAGGTTGGAGACGCTTCGGGCATCCGAGAAGAACGCGGCGTAGTTGGCGAGCGTCGGTCCGGACCCGCCGTCGACGAAGAAGGTCCGCACCAGCGTGGCGGCCGCCGGCGCGAGCACGACAAGCACCATCAGCGCGAAGGCCGGCCCGACCAGCGCCAGGCCGAAAGCCGCATGGCCGCGCCGGGCAGCCATGACGGCCGCGCCCGGCGCGGCGATGCGCCGGTCCTGCGCGCCCGCGGCGGTCGAGGCCATCAGCTGCGCGTCATATGGGTCGCAACATTGGCGTACCAGCCGTCGTTCAGCGCCGCCGTCCAGTCGCCGCCGGGGAAGGCCGGCATGCTGGAGGCCGTCACGTCCTTGTACCTGGCCGCGAGCTCGGGCGAGAGGTGCTTCCACTCGACGCCGGGGAAGGCGCCGAAATCGGCGATCATGCGCTCCTGCACCGGCGGCGACAGCATGAAGTCGGCCAGCTTGAAGGCGGCCGCCTTGTGCACGGTCCGGGAGGGGATCGAGGAGAAGGCGAAGCCGCCGCAGAACGGCAGGTCCTGGAGCTGCGCCAGCTTCGTCGTCTCCGGCAGCACGCCCTGCGCGAGGCCCTGCAGCGCCATGTCGGACCACGCGGTGATCATCGAGACCGCGCCGCCGGCGAAGAGCTGCAGCGTCGGGTTGTTGCCGGCAGGATAGGCGCCCTTGTCGTAGAGCGAGGCCTGCAGGTCCTTGAGGATCTCCCAGCCGCCGGCAAAACGCTTCCTGGCGGTCTCGGCATCGAAATTCGTCGGCAGGAACAGCGAGGGATCGCGACCATTGGCCTCGTGCACGGCGCGCACCACCAGGTTCTTGCCCGAGCCGCCCTTGTCGGGCCGGCCATAGATGAACTCGCCCGGGTGCGCCTTGATCCAGGCGACGAGCTCGGGGAAGGTCCTGGGCACCTCGGTCGCCGGCACCTTGGCGCCGTCATAGGCGAGCAGCACCTGGCTGGCGCGGTAGGGGATGACCTCAGCGATCTCCTTGCCGAGCGGATTGACGAGCGCGAAGTTCGGGATCTTGGCGGCATCGACCGGCTCGAATGCGCCCGACTGGACGGCGCCGGGCAGGTTGCGCGGGTCGAACTCCTCGAAATAGTCGACCTTGGGGTCGGCCTTGGCCTGCATGGCGGCGACGACGCGCTGCGCCACCACGTCGTTGGCGCCGTTGGCGCGGGTGATCACCACGTTGAGGGAGAGGCCGGGATTGGCCTTCTCGAACATCGGGGCCAGCGTGTTGGTCCACCAGTCGGAGACGTTGCTGTCGCCGTCGGTCATCACATCGATGACCGTGGTGTCCGCCGCATCGGCGACCGAGATCAGGAACGGCACCGTCGCGGTGGCAGCGGCGGACCGGAGGAAGTGCCTGCGCGAGATTCCGGACGTCATGTCGCAACTCCGTCGCTGGAGGCCGAGGCCTCAAAATTACGGCGCTGCGCGCGACGCTCGTTTGATGAATCGATGATGGTTCGATGACAGCCGTGCGTCGCGGCTGACACACGAGCTATAGGGAAAGCGGCTAAGCCCCGCGCATCGGAGGGCCCGGCAATGCAGACGACCACCACCATCGACGGCGTCCTGTCGACGGGCGACCACAAGGGCCACGTGCCGCTGCGCTTCCAGGTACCGCCGGGCACGACCCGGCTCGAGGCGGTGTTCACGGCCGAGCCGGAGCGGGCGGCGGGAGCCTTGTTCGACAACCTGATCAGCCTCGCCGTGGAGGCGCCCGGCGGCTGGCGCGGGGCGCGGCACAACAACCCCGACCGCGCCATCCGCCTCGATGCCGGGGCGGCGACGCCGGGCTTCAGGCCGGGCCCGATCGAGCCCGGCACCTGGACCGTATGGCTCGACGTCTTCCGGCTGCTCGGTCCCGATCCCGTGCGCTATCGGCTCGAGGTGACGGCGTCGGACGAGGTGGTCACCGCGTCGCCCTTGCCCGGCGGGGCGCTGGTCCACGACCGCGGGCCGGGATGGTATCGCGGCGACCTGCACGCCCACACGCTGCATTCGGATGGAGACTGGGATGTCGCCGGCCTGATCGCCTTCGCCAGGGCGCAGCGGCTCGATTTCCTGACCCTGACTGATCACAACACCGTCTCCGGCATCGCCGAGCTGGAAGGGCTGGCCGCGGGCGACATCCTGCCCATGGGCGGGGTCGAGCTCACCACCCATTTCGGCCACGCCCTGGTGCTGGGCACGCGCGCCTGGGAGGAATGGCGGGCGAACTCGATGGCGGGCGTTGCCATGCCGGCCCTGTGCGAGGCGCGGACGCGCGAGGGCAAGCTCTTCGTCATCGCCCATCCGATGTCGCCGGGCGATCCGGCCTGCACCGGCTGCCGCTGGGACTACGCCGACATGCGGCCCGGCCCCGCCGGCGCCGTCGAGATCTGGAACGGCCCGTGGAGCGACTACAACGAGGACGGGCTCGCGGTCTTCCGGGACTGGCTGACGCAAACCTGGCAGGGGGAGGGGCGTCGCCTGGTCGCGACCGCCGGCACCGACATCCACGGCCCCGACGATGCCGGGCGCAGGCATGGCTTCAACCTGGTGCGCGCCGCCGGGTTGAGCGAGGCGGCCATCCTCGCCGGCATCGCCGCGGGCCGCAACATCCTCACCGCGGGCCCGTCGCTGGCGGTCTCCGCCACGGGCGCGGACGGCGCCAAGGCCGGCGTCGGCGATGTGATCGAGGGGCGGACTGCTGAGCTGCGGGTCGCGGCGCCGGACGCTCCCGCCGGCGCGACGCTGCGGGTCGTCCAGGACGGGACGGCGCTGTGGACCGGCGACGGCGCCGGCGCGAGCCTGCGGCTGTCGGCCGATCGCCCGAGCTGGATCATGGTCGAGCTGCGTGACGCCGACGGCGCGGCGCTGGCGATCGCCAACCCGATCTTCCTGGCGCCCTGATCGCGGCGCCGCGAGCCCGGCGGGTCCGGTCCAGTCGGGACCGTCGCGTCATGCTCCGTCCGCGGCGCGCGCGACGGGAACTCGAGGAAGAACCGCAGCTTCGGAACGCCGACGCCGGGACCTTCCGCGCCGACACCGCTGGCCTGCCCGATGCCGTCGGGCCACGGTCGAGATCCGGCAGCGCTCGGGCTCGACAATGCCGCCGCGCCGGCCGTCCCGGCGGATCGGCCTCGCGCGTTGCCGCGGCCGACGGCGAATGCTCCCCAGTCTCATCATGCAGAGGAGCGGGCGCTCCCTGAGAGCGCGCCGGCGGGCTCGGCGGGCTTCGTCGATTTTTGTTGCAATTCAATCTCAATTGCAGAAACTGCATGAGGGCGAGGGCACATATTGCAAATAATTCTTGATTGCATCGTGCCGACGCTCGTTCGGATGATGCAAGTGAAACTTATTATCAATAAGGATAGTCGATGCTCGACGCAGTGAGGCGGTCGGTTCTGGCCGGGTTGATGGGGGCGGCGTTCTCGGTCGTGTCGATGGCGGCTCCGGCCGCCGCCGAGGAAAAGTTCAAGGCGGTCACGACCTTCACGGTCATCGCCGACATGGCGCGCAACGTCGCGGGCGATGCCGCGATCGTCGAATCGATCACCAAGCCGGGAGCGGAGATCCACAACTATCAGCCGACGCCGGGCGACATCCAGAGGGCGCAGGGCGCCCGGCTCATCCTCTGGAACGGGCTCAATCTCGAAGTCTGGTTCGAGAAATTCTTCCGGACCCTGAAGGCCGTTCCCGGGGTCGTGGTCTCGGACGGCGTCGAGCCGATGAGCATCGTCGAGGGCCCCTACACCGGCAAGCCGAACCCGCATGCCTGGATGTCGCCGGCCGCGGCGCTGATCTATGTCGACAACATCCGCGACGCATTCGCCAAGCACGACCCGAAGAATGCCGAGACCTACAAGGCCAATGCCGAGGCCTACAAGGCCGCGATCACCGCGGTCGTCGACCCGATCAAGGCCGAGCTCGCCAAGGTGCCGGAGCAGAAGCGCTGGCTGGTGTCGAGCGAGGGCGCGTTCAGCTATCTCGCGCGCGACTTCGGCCTGAAGGAGCTCTACCTCTGGCCGATCAACGCCGATCAGCAGGGCACGCCGCAGCAGGTCCGCAAGGTCATCGACGCGGTGCGCGCGAACGGCATCACGGTCGTCTTCTCCGAAAGCACGATCTCCTCCGCCGCGGCCGAGCAGGTCGCGCGCGAGACCGGCGCCGACTATGGCGGCGTTCTCTACGTGGATTCGCTGACCGAGGCCGACGGGCCGGTGCCGACCTATATCGACCTGCTTCGCGTCACCGCCGAAACGATCGCCAAGGGGCTGACGCGGTGAGCGCGCCCGTCCGCCGCCTTCCCGCATTGCCGGATGCGGGCTCGGGCATTGCGGTGAGGGGGGCGACGGTCACCTACCGCAACGGCCATACCGCTCTGCGCGATGCGAGCTTCGAGATCCCGACCGGCACCATCGCCGCGCTCGTCGGGGTCAACGGATCGGGCAAGTCCACGCTGTTCAAATCGATCATGGGCTTCGTGCGCCTCGCGAAGGGCGAGATCCGCGTGCTCGGCGTGCCGATCGACGAGGCCCTGCGCCGAAACCTCGTCGCCTATGTGCCGCAAGCCGAGGAGGTCGACTGGACCTTCCCGGTTCTCGTCGAGGACGTCGTGATGATGGGCCGCTACGGCCATATGGGCATGCTGCGCATCCCGAAGGCGGCCGATCATGCGGCGGTGGCCGCTGCGCTCGCCCGTGTCGACATCGGCGCGCTGCGCAAGCGCCAGATCGGCGAATTGTCCGGCGGGCAGAAGAAGCGCGTCTTCCTCGCCCGCGCGCTCGCGCAGGACGGCCGCGTCATCCTGCTGGACGAGCCCTTCACCGGCGTCGACGTCAAGACGGAGAGCCAGATCGTCACGCTGCTTCGCGAGCTGCGCGACGAGGGGCGCGTGATGCTCGTCTCCACCCACAATCTCGGGTCCGTTCCGGAATTCTGCGATCGGACCATCCTGATCAAGGGCACGGTGCTGGCCTGCGGGCCGACCGCCGAGACGTTCACCCGGGAGAATCTGGAGAGGGCCTTCGACGGCGTCCTGCGGCACGTCGTGCTGGAGCAGGCGCCGAACGGGGGGCCGGCACCGATCGGCGTCGCCGGCGACGACGAGCGCCCGCTGATCCCTTGCGGCGGCAAGGCGATCGCCAGCGCGGCCGGCGCGGATGGGGGAGTGCGGACATGACGGCCGTCCTGCTCGAGCCCTTCGGGTATGGCTACATGCTGAACGCCATGGGGGTGTCCGCCCTCGTCGGCGGCGTCTGCGCCTTCCTGTCCTGCTACCTCATGCTCAAGGGCTGGTCGCTGATCGGCGACGCGCTGTCCCATGCCATCGTGCCGGGCGTGGCGGGAGCCTACATGCTGGGCCTGCCCTTCTCGATCGGCGCCTTCTTCTCGGGCGGGCTCGCGGCCGGCGCCATGGTCTTCCTCAGCCGGCGCACCAGGCTGAAGGAAGATGCCGTCATCGGCCTGATCTTCTCGGCCTTCTTCGGCCTCGGCCTGTTCATGGTATCGATCTCGCCGACCTCGGTGAACATCCAGACCATCGTGCTCGGCAACGTCCTCGCCATCACGCCCGGCGACACGATCCAGCTCGCGGTCATCGGGTTCGTGTCGCTCGCCGTCCTGCTCGCCAAATGGAAGGACCTGATGGTCACCTTCTTCGACGAGGGCCATGCCCGCTCGATCGGCCTCGATCCGGCGGCCCTCAAGATCCTGTTCTTCGCGCTGCTCTCGGCCTCGACGGTCGCGGCGCTCCAGACGGTCGGTGCCTTTCTCGTCATCTGCATGGTGGTCACGCCCGGCGCCACCGCCTATCTCCTGACGGACCGCTTCCCGCGGCTTCTGGTGATTGCGGTCGTCATCGGATCCGTCACCAGCTTCACCGGCGCCTATGCGAGCTATTTCCTCGACGGGGCGACGGGCGGCAGCATCGTGGTGCTGCAGACGGCCCTCTTCCTGGCCGCCTTCGTCTTCGCGCCCCGGCACGGAATGCTGGCGGCGCGCCGGCGCGCCTCCAGGGTCCTGGAGGCGGCGCGATGACCGTCCTCGACACGCTGCTTTCGCCCTTCCAGTTCGACTTCATGGTCAATGCGCTGGTGGTCTCGGCCGTGGTGGCCGTGCCGACGGCGCTGCTCTCCTGCTTTCTCGTCCTCAAGGGCTGGTCGCTGATGGGCGACGCGATCAGCCACGCGGTCTTCCCCGGCGTGGTCGTCGCCTATATCGTCGGCCTTCCCCACGCGGTGGGCGCCTTCGTCGCCGGCATGGTCTGCGCCGTCGCCACCGGCTTCCTGAAGGACAACAGCCGGATCAAGCAGGACACCGTCATGGGCGTCGTGTTCGCCGGCATGTTCGGCCTCGGCCTGGTCCTCCACGCCAAGATCCAGCCCGACATCCATCTCGACCACATCCTGTTCGGCGACATGCTCGGCGTCTCCTGGGGCGACATCGGCGAAGCCGCGCTCATCGCGGCGCTGGCAGCGGGCGTCATCGGCATGAAATGGAAGGATTTCCTGCTTCATGCCTTCGATCCCGCGCAGGCGCGGGTGGTCGGCCTGCCCGTCAACCGGCTCCACTACGGGCTGCTCGCCCTGATTGCGCTGACCATCGTCGGTGCCCTGCAGGCGGTCGGCATCATCCTGGTGATCGCCATGCTGATCGCGCCGGGGGCCACCGCCTTCCTCCTGACTCGCAGCTTCGGCACGATGCTGGTCCTGGCCCCGGTCCTTGCCGTGACCGGCTCCGTCGTCGGCGTCTACCTCTCCTTCTTCATCGACAGCGCGCCGGCCCCGACCATCGTGCTCGTGCTGTCGATCGTCTTCGTCGCCGCCTTCGTGCATGCCACCCGCAAGGCCGCGCGGATCGAAGCGTCCGAGGCGGCAGGGAGCGGCTAGAAGCGTGCGTCGCGAAAATTTTTGCAGCTGCGACGCAATGGGGTAGAGAACGCGGCAGCGAGGATTGGGCGCATCAGGCAGGATGCCTGCGGGGAGAGGTCGGCCGGCGTGCGGTTCAAGAGCGACATCGCGACCCTGTGCAGGGACCATGGCCTGCGGCTGACCGGACCGCGGCGGATCATCATGAAGGCGCTGGCGGAATCAATCGACCATCCCGATGCGGTGGAGCTGCACCGGCGGGTCACGAAGATCGATCCCGGCATCGCCATCGCGACCGTGTACCGGACCCTCAGGCTGCTCGAGGAGAAGGGCGTCCTGGAAAGACACGTGTTCGGCGACGGGCCGGCTCGCTTCGAGAGCGCCGAGCAGGAGCACCACGATCACCTGATCGACATGGACACCGGCGACGTCATCGAGTTCCGGTCCGACGAGATCGAACGTCTCCAGGAGGAGATCGCCCGCCGGCACGGATTCGAGATCGTCAGCCACAGGCTGGAGATCTATGTCCGGCCGTTGCGGCAGCCGCGCCGCGCACCTCGCGACGAGCGGGATCGCTGAACGGCCTCGATCAGACGACCTTGGCGAAGCCGGGGAGGCGCAGGAGCAGGCCTGCGGCGAGATAGCACAGGGCGCAGGCGACCGAGCCGGTGACGGCGAACTTCACGAGGGCGGGCGCCGGAATGTCGCGCCAGGCCAGCGCCGTGCCGACGAGCATGGGCGGATGGATGATGTAGATGAGGAAGGCGCGGCGCGCCAGCCTCCGCCACATGCCGGTCAGATGCGCGAAACGCCGCTGGAACAAGCCGAGGAGGCCGAGGATGACGCCCCAGGCCACGAACGGCTCCCAGAACGCGTAGGTCAGCGCCTGAATGCTCCAGCCGCCGTCGCTGCTGCCGGCGGGCAGGGGAAAGTGGGGCGCCAGCAGCACGACGGCGGGGAGGATCGGGAACACGCCTGCCGCGACCCGCAGCCACAGGACCCTGCTGGCTTGCGGAATCCGCTCCAGCCACGCCCCGTCCGCCGCCATGCAGCCCGCGGCGAACAGGACCACATAGGACGAGAAATAGCCGAGCTGCAGAAAGGCGACGGTCTCGCCGACCGGCCAGGCCAGGCGCAGGAGAAAGGCGCCGGCTCCGGTCAGGAGCGCTGCGGCCAGGAGCGTGGTGTCGGAGGGGAACCGGCCGCCAGCCGCAGACGGCGCGGCCCCGCCGACCGACCGCCACAAGAGCCATGCCGCAGTGAAGATCAGCAGCGCCTCGACGAACCACAAGGGGCCGGGCTCGAACTTTCCATGCTCGAAGAGATAGAGGAGAACGTGGACGAACGAGCGTCCCTGGGCGGTTTGGGCCAAGGCGACGGTCACCGGGTGAAGGAGGAAGACGTAGGCGAGGAGGGGGATGCCGAGCCGCAGCAACCGGCTGCGGATGAACCCCCAGGCGCCGTGGCGACGCAGGGCGTCGGGCGTGTAGGTGCCCGCCAGCAGAAAGAACAGGCCCATGAACCAGGCCTGGTTGGTGGCGCAGAAGAGAATCAGAAGAATTCCGCCGGGAGAGGCGGACGGCGCGACCTCCCTGTAGTACCAGCCGCCGCTGGCGCCATAGGTGATTGCCGCGTGGTGAAGGACGACCAGCAGCGTCACGGCGGCCCGCAGGGCGTCGATGCCGCCGTTCCGCGCGGGCGACCCGGCGCTCGCGGCCGGCGCGACGTCCGTGCCGTTGCCTGAGGTCGCTGCCAGCGCCGAATTCCGATCCAAGACCCGCTCCCGGATGCTGTCGCCGCGACGGGCTTGGACCGTCGGTGGATGGGAGATATGCTCGGCTTCATGCCGTCTGGAAAGGTCTTTCGCTCGAGCCGATGGCATGAAGCCGGTCGCATCCCGGCCTCCGACAAGCCATCACCGCATCCGATGGATTCCATCAGAAATTGGCCGATTGCCTCGATGGCTGCCCTGCTTAGGGTGGCGCCGATCAACCGTCCGTCCGGGCGGCAGCCAAAGGGATGATCCGATGCCGAAGATCCTGGTGCTCTATTATTCGTCCTGGGGCCATGTCGAGACCATGGCGAACGCCGTCGCCGAAGGCGCCCGCTCGGTTCCCGGCGCGGAGGTGACGATCAAGCGCGTGCCCGAGCTGGTGCCCGCCGAGGTCGCCCAGCAGTTCCACTACAAGCTCGACCAGCCGGCGCCGATCGCCACGCCGGACGAGCTCGGCGACTACGATGCCGTGATCTTCGGCACGCCGACCCGCTTCGGCAACATGGCGGCGCAGATGAAGAACTTCATCGACCAGACCGGCGGCCTGTGGATGAAGGGCGCGCTGGTCGGCAAGGTCGGCAGCGTCTTCGTCTCCACCGCCTCCCAGCATGGCGGCCAGGAGAGCACGCTGCTCTCCTTCCACACGGTGCTGCTGCACCAGGGCTTCGTCGTCGTCGGCCTGCCCTATGCCTTCCAGGGCCAGATGCGCCTCGACGAGGTCACCGGCGGCACGCCCTACGGCGCGACCACCATCGCAGCCGGCGACGGCTCGCGCCAGCCGAGCGCCAACGAGCTCGACGGCGCCCGCTTCCAGGGCCGGCACGTGGCCGAGATCACCAAGGCGCTGGTGACGGGCCGCAAGGCGGGTTGAGCCGCTCCGGCCGCGTCCGACAGCGCGTTGCATGAGATGCCCCCGCCGGAGCGGCGGGGGCGGGGATTCAGGCCTTCACCATCTCGGTGCGGTATTTCGGCAGGAGCGCCTGGACCAGCCTGCCGGTCTCGGCCCGCTGTTCCGGGGTGGGGACGGGCGGCGGCGCGGTGCGGCTCGCGACGGGAATGCCGACCGCCAGGAAGAACTCGTCCTGTCCGGCCGGCGTGCACATGCAGAGCATGCGGGCGGTCGTGCCCGACACGTTCCGGAAGGCATGCGGGGCGTTGGCGGGGACGTTGACGGTCGACCCCGCGCGCACCGTCTGCGACGCGCCGCGAAAGGTGAACTCGAGCTCGCCTTCGAGCAGCGTGAACATTTCCTCGAAGTCGTGCCGGTGCGGCGGCGGCCCGCCGCCGGCGGGCACGAGCATCTCGACCAGGCAGTAGCGGCCCGCGGTCTCGGCGCCGGACACCAGGATCGTGTAGGTGCCGCCGGCGACGGAGACGTGACGCAGGCCGCGCCCGTCGGGGTCGGCGACGGTCAGGCTGCGACCGGGATCGTCGGGCAGGATGGGCTGGTCCGCGGGAGAACCGGCCGGCGAAGAACTGGTCATGGCAAATCCTCTTGTCAGATCCGTCTGTCGCTCGCCGTGCGAGCCGGGCGGGCGCCGTCCTGCCAGGTGATCAGCGGCGTCCTGTGCAGCCACGTGTCCGCGGCGAGCTGTTGTACGACGAAATCCGCGACATCGGCGCGCGCGATTCTGCCGCCGTGCACGCCGGTGAGGTCGGTCAGCGCCCGGACGCGGCCGCGCGCCGGCTCGTCGTTGAGCACGGTCGGCCGGACGATGATCCAGTCGAGCTGGCTCGACTGGATCGCGGCCTCCTGGCGGTCCTTGTCCTCGTAGACCTGGCGCAGCAGCAGGGGCTGGAACAGCCGGTCGTAGAAGAAGCCGCCGTGGCCGCGGCTGTCGCCGGCACCCATGCCGGTGATGCACACCAGCCGGCGCACGCCCTGGCGCTCCATCACGGCGACGAGCGCGCGTGTCGCCGTCGACAGCAGCGTGACCTTGCGGAATGGGCTGACGGCGGTGCCCAGCGCGCTGACGACGGCATCGCAGCCGGCAATGGCGCGGCTCAGCGCCGCCTCGTCGCGAGCGTCGCCCTCCACGAGGGTGGCGCCGACGAGGCCGGCCGCCTTGGCCTTGGAGCGGACCAGGGCGACGACCTCGTGACCCCCGGCCGCGGCCGCGCCGACGATGAGGCGGCCGGTGCCGCCCGTGGCGCCCAGGATCAGGATCTTCATGGCGAACCTCCGTGGAGACGACGGCCGATGGCAGATGCACGGCGCCCGTCGCGTTGGACGGGCGCGTCGATTGGTCAAGGCGCGGCGTCCGGACCGGATGCCGCCGCCCATCGGCCGGCCGCCTCGACCGCGAAGTCCCGGTAGGAGCGCGGCGGCCGTCCGAGCAGCGCGGTCAGGCGTTCGAGGGCCGCCGGGGTGGCGGCGGCACCATCCTGCTGATAGCGGCGCAGCATCAGGCGCATGTCATAGGCGAGCCAGCCCGGCGCGAAGGCCTTCATGCGCTGCTCCATCGCCTCGAGGTCGTCGCCGCCATAGCGGACCGGGCGCCCCAGCACCTCGGCCCAGATCCCGGCCAGCGCCGGGCCGGTGAGGATGTCGGGCCCGACGAGGTCGATGGTCTCGCTGGGCAGGCTCGCCTCGGACCGGTCCCGGCGCAGCAGCTCCTGCGCCGCGATCTCGGCGATGTCGCGCGTGTCGACCATGGAGACGCCGGCCGAGCCGATCGGCATGGCGTAGACGCCGTGGCCGAGCAGCGCATCCTTCTGGCGCAGGTCGTTCTGGATGTAGTAGCCGGGCCGCAGGATGGTCGCCGGGATGCCGGTGGCCTCGATCATGCGCTCGACCGTGTGCTTGCCGGCGAAATGCGGCACGTCCGCATACTCGGCGCTCTTGAACACCGAGAGATAGACCACGCCGCGCACGCCCGCCTCGCGCGCCAGGTTCAGGGTGACGAAGGCCTGGGTGAGCTCGTCGGGCACGTTGGCGACCAGCAGGAACAGCGTGTCGACACCCGCCAGCGCCGCGCGTAGCGCCTCCACGTCGGACGGGTCGCCCTTGACCGGGACGACGCCGGCCGGGAACCGGGCCTGCTCGGGCGAACGGGTGAGGGCGCGGATTCCGGCCCCCTGGCCGGCGAGACGGGTCACGATCTGCGATCCGATGGTGCCGGTGCTGCCGGTCACGAGAATGGTCATGGTCTTGGCTCCTTTGCCTGTTGGATGAGGGGCAGGGCCCCTTGCCGCAGACAGGTATAGAGTGTTCCATATGGGCGAGGCAGTCATCGATTTCGGATCACTTCGTTTCACTGGTGGATCGATCCATGGACCTTCGCGCGCTCGCCGACTTCAACCTGGTGGCCATGCACGGCGGTTTCGGGCGGGCCAGCCGCGCCAGCGGCCAGCCCAAGGCAACGCTGTCGCGGCATATCGGCGAGCTGGAGGAGAGCCTCGGCCTGCGCCTGGTGGAGCGCGGCTCCCGCTCCCTGCGTCTGACCGAGGAAGGGGCCGCCCTGCACGCCCGCACCGAAGGCCTGCTGCGGGAGATCGCGGAAGCCGGCGAGACGATCGGCGCCGGTCTCGGCCGGCCGCGCGGCCGCCTGCGCGTCAGCGCCCCGGTGCTGTTCGCCCATATCGCCCTCGGCCGCATCGCGGCGGAGTTCGCCGCCGCCTATCCGCAGGTGCGGCTTGAGATCACGGCCGAGGACCGGTTCGTCGATCCCGTCGAGGAAGGCTACGACGTGGTGATCCGCATCAATCCGGCGCCCGACGACCGCCTGGTCGGCCGCTGCTTCCTGCACGACGAGACGCTGGTGGTGGCGCCGCCGTCCATGGCGCGTCCGTCCGCCGCCCCGGGCCATGCGCCGAGCGTCCCGGCCGTGGTGCTGAACACCGCGCCGCCGGGCGTGACGTGGCGGATCCGGGGGGACGCCGGGACGGAAGAGCTGGTGCCCGATCCGCTGCTGCGCCTCTCCTCGCTGTTCATGGTGCGCGACGCCGTGCTCGCCAACGCCGGCGCCGCCATGCTGCCCCGCTCCCTGATCGCCGGCGACCTGGCGGCCGGGCGCCTCTCGTCCTGGGGCGTCGTCGAAGACAGGCCGGTCTCCGCCTGGGCGCTGCATGTTTCGCGCCGGCTGGCGAGCAGCAGGGTCACGGCCTTCATCGGCGCCCTCGTCGCGGCCTTCCCCGACCAGCGGCTCCGAGCCGACCCGGGCGCAGCCCTCACGCCGGCGCGGTGACGATCACGTTCCAGGAGCCGGGCATCAGCGTCGCCCGCAGGCGGTCGCCGTCGATGGCGACGGACCGGATCGGCGCCGGGGCGACCTCGTCCCGGGCGTCCTTGGTGTTGACCGCCTTCATGTTGGGGTGATGGATCTGCGAGGCCTCGAGGATGCGCCGCCCGCCGCCGAAGCCGCGCAGCAGCACGTCGAGATCCATCGGCTCGCCGAGGTGCCGGTTGAGCGCGAACACCACCACCCGGCCGGTGGCCTCGTCCTCGGTGACGCAGGCGTGGAGATAGGGGATTTCCGGCGCGGTCTTGCCGGCATAGCCCGGCGAGGATGCCAGCGTGCGCAGCACCCGGCCATGGGCATGGCGCGCGGTGAGGGCGAAGGGATGGAAGATGGTCTGGCGCCAGGCCGGGCCGCCGGGCTCGGTCATGATCGGGCCGATGATGTTGACGAGCTGGGCCATGCAGGCGCATTTCACCCGGTCGGCATTGTTGAGCAGCGTGATCAGCGCGCCGCCGACCAGCAGCGCATCCTCGGTGTTGTAGACTTCCTCGATCAGCGGCGGATGCTCGGGCCAGCCGGGCTTGCGCAGATGCGCGTGGGTGCGGGCCTTGTACCAGACGTTCCACTCGTCGAGCGACAGCATGATGCGCTTGGGCGAGCGCCGCGTCGCTGCCACCGCGTCGGCGATCGCCACCACTTCCTTGATGAAGAGATCGAGCAGCTCGATGTTGCCGAGGAACTCCTCGGTGCTGTCGTGCGGGTTCATGAAGTAGGTGTGCAGCGAGATGAAGTCGACATGGTCGAAGCAATGGTCGAGCACCTCGTATTCCCAGCGGGCATAGGTCGCCATGTCGCGGTTGGAGGAGCCGCAGGCGGCGAGCTCGATGGACGGGTCGACCCAGCGCATCACCTTGGCCGTCTCGTGCGCGACGCGGCCATATTCGCTGGCCCGCTTGGCGCCGATCTGCCAGGGCCCGTCCATCTCGTTGCCGAGGCACCAGAACTTGATGTCGTGCGGCTTGTCCCAGCCGTGGCTGCGCCGCAGCTCCGAGAGCTCGGTGCCGCCGGGATGGTTGCAATATTCGATGAAGCGCCGGGCCTCGTCCGGGCCGCGCGTGCCCAGGTTGACGCCGAACATCGGCTCGACCTCGACCTTGCGGCACCAGTCGACGAACTCGTTGGTGCCGAAGCGATTGGTCTCGGTGGAGAACCAGGCGAGGTCGAGGCGGCGCGGGCGCCGGTCCACCGGCCCGACCCCGTCTTCCCAATTGTAGCCGGAGAGGAAATTGCCGCCGGGATAGCGCACGATGCTGACGCCGAGCTCGCGGGTCAGCGCCGCCACGTCCTCGCGGAAGCCGTGCTCGTCGGCGCTGGGATGGCCGGGCTCGAAGATGCCGGTGTAGACGCAGCGCCCCATATGCTCGACGAAGGTGCCGAACAGGCGGCGGTCGAGCTCGGAGATGGCGAAGTCGCGGTCGACGATCAGGCGGGCGGAGAGCATGGCGGGAGCGGCTTTCGCAAAGGGGGAATGAAAAAGGCGGGGCGTCCACGGCAGGTCGAACGCCCCGCGGCCCGTCACTTGCTGGTGGCGAGCATCTCGTTGATCCGCGATTGGGCGTCGTTGAGGGCGGCGTCGATGTCCTTGTCGCCGCGCATGGCGGCGCCGATCTCCTCGCCCTCGATGTCCTGCACCGAGAACTGGCGCTTCACCGCGGCCGGCAGGGCGGTGCCGTTGCGGGTCAGCGGCAGGAGGCCGGCGCGGAAGGGCAGCGCCTTGAAGGCGGCGCTGTCGGCGACCGAGGTGCGGGTCGGCAGATGGCCGGTGCGGGCCCATTCGAAATCGTTGTCCCACAGGAACTTCAGGAACTCGTAGGCGGACTTGCGCTGGGCGTCGCTGAGGTCGGCCTTGAGGATCACCCAGCTATGGCCGTCGGCCCAGACGCGCGGGCTGCCGGGATAGAGCTGCGGGAAGGGCACGACGTCGTAGCCGGCATGCAGCGCGCTGGTCGCCTTCTTGGACTCCTGGTCGTAGCTGTCGATCAGCCAGGTGCCGCAGATGAAGACGCCGCCCTCGCCGGCGGAGAAGGCGGCGACCGAGGCGGCATAGTCCTGGTTCTTGGTGGTGAGGTCCTTGTCGAAGATGGTCTTGAGCAGGGTCAGCGCCGCCTTGGCTTCGGGCGTGGCGAAGTCGACCTTGGCGGGGTCGGCGAAGAACTCGGCATTCTGCTGGTAGAGCAGCGTGTCGAAGGTGCGGGTGTAGAAGGCCTGCTCGTTGGCGAGCGTCGAGACGAAATAGGGCTTGCCGGTCTTATCCTTGAACTGCGCGGCCTGTTGCAGGAGCTCGTCGGCGCTCTTGGGCAGGATCGGCTTGCCGGCGGTATCGACCAGGCCGGCCTGCTTGAACAGGTTGAGGTTGATGTGCCAGAGCCACGTATGGGTGTCGAAGGGCAGGGCGTAGATCTTGCCGTCCTTCGTGACGCCGTCGCGCGCCGCGGCGGTGAAGTCGGCGGCGTCGATGCCGGCGGCCTTGAAGCCCTCGTCCAGGGGCTCGAGCAGGCCGCGTGAGGAATAGTCGCTGATCACCGCCTCGTGCATCACCGAGATGGTCGGCGGCTCGCCGGAGCGGATGCGCGCGGTGAGCTGGTCGTAGCCGGGCCATTCCACGATGTCGACCTTGACATGGGTGGTCTTGCTCTGCGCGTTGAACTTGTTGATCAGCGCCGTGATGATGCCGCACTCGCCATTGGCCTTGGCAACGTCGGTCACCGCACCGTAATCGGCCTCGCAGGCGCCAAAGAAGCGCGAAACCGAGATCTCGGTCCTGTCCTGCGCCAACCCGCCGGCGGTCGACGCCGCCAGCAGCGCCGCGGCGCCCAGCATTCGTGTCAAACCCCTCATGCGTTTCCCTCCATGACCGAATCTTTGCAGAGCCGGGGCGTTCGGCCGGCGCGCCGGCTTGATGGGACCTCAGCGGATGGCCGCTCCGGCGACCGCGCGGATGATGTATTTCTGGAAGAAGAGGTAGACGACGAAGACCGGCAGGCCGGCGAAGACCGCCTGGGCCATCAGGAAGCCGAGCCCTTCGGACTGGGCGAAATTGGTCTGGGTCGAGGCGATGCCGACCGTCAGGGTGAACATCTCAGGCCTGGTCGCCGAGATCAGCGGCCAGAGATAGTCGTTCCAGGCGGTCAGGAAGGTGAAGATGCCGAGCGTCGCCTGGGCCGGAATGGTCAGCGGCAGGATCACCCGCCAGAAGATCTGGAAGCGCGAAGCGTTGTCGAGCATGGCCGCCTCGTCGAGCTCGCGCGGGATCGCCTTGAAATATTGCGTCATCAGGAAGACGCCGAAGGGGATGGACAGGCCCGGCAGGATCAGCGCCGCATAGGTGTTGTGCATCTTCAGGTCGCTGAAGATCTGGTGGCGGGCGATGATCACGGCCTGCTCCGGGATGGCGAGGCCGATCAGCACCAGCACGAAGACGAGGGTGCGGCCGGGGAACTCGGTACGTGCGAAGCCGTAGCCGGCGAGCGAGGAGAGGACGAGGGTGCCTGCCGTGGTGCCGGCGGCGACCACAGCGCTGTTGAACAGCCAGCGGAACACGCCGGAGGAGGCAAGGATGTCGGTATAGTTCTTCAGCGTATAGGGCGGGTGCAGGACCGAGGCGGTGGAGAACATCAGCTCGGCATTGGGCTTGAAGGACAGGGCCGTGACCCACACGACAGGCACCAGCCAGACGATGGCGAGCAGGATGACGGCGCCGAGGATCAGCCGGTCTCCGGCGCTGCGTCCGACGATGCTGCCCGCCGCCATGGCTCAGCCCTCCGCCCGGCGGCGCGACGCCAGATATTGCGCGATCGCCGCCACGGCCATGAACAGGAACAGGATCTCCGAGGCGGCCGCGGCATAGCCGAGGTTCCAATCGCGGAAGCCCTGCTCGTAGATGAACAGCACGATCGGCCGCGAGGCGTTGTTCGGGCCGCCTTTGGTGAGCAGCAGCGCCTGGCCGAAGAGCTGGAACTGGGCGACGATCTCGTAGATCACCACGACGAGGAGCGTGCGCCGGATCGAGGGCAGGGTGATGCTGACGAAGGAACGCCAGCGTGAGGCGTTGTCGAGCGCCGCCGCCTCGTAGAGCTCGCCCGGGATCTGCTGCAGCGCCGCCAGGAACAGCATCATCGGCAGCCCGATGATCCACCACACCGTGCAGACGGCGATGGCCGGCAGGGCGAGGTCCTGGCTGGTCAGGAAGGGAACCGGCGCCGCGCCGAAGACGCCGAGGATGCCGGAGATCAGCCCGCGGTCGGGCAGGTACATCATCTTCCAGATGATGGTGACGATGGTGACCGACAGCACCGAGGTGCCGAAGAAGATGGCGCGCAGCACCGCGCCCGCGCGCCCCTCGCGGTTGAGGGCGAGCGCCAGCGCGAGGCCGATCACCACGAAGGCCGGCACGGTCATGGCCACGAACAGCACCGTATTGCCGACCGTGCCGAGGAAGATCCTGTCGGCGAGCAGGCGCCGGAAATTGGTGAAGCCGGCGAAGGACGCCGTCTGGTCGAACATGTCGAACTGCAGCAGGCTGATCCACATGCCGCGGAACAGGGGATAGACGAGCAGGGCGAGGTAGACGAGGAGGAAGGGCAGGACGAACAGGCCGTTGCGCCAGTCCGGGCCGATGGCCGCCCCGCGGCGGCGCAGGCGCGCCGGGCTCTTCGCCGCCAGGCCGCGGCCTTCGCGCATCGCCTGCCCCTCAAGCAGCATGGTAGGCCCGCCCCTCGCGATCGAAGAGATGGGCGCTCTCCGCCTCGACCCGGAAGCGCGCCTCCTCGCCCGGCGCGGCGGTGGAGCTGCCGCGGTCCTCGGCCACCAGCGTGGCGCCGTCGGGGAGGCGGACATGCAGGTGGGTGCGGTCGCCGAGCCGCTCGACCACCTCGATGCGCCCCGCCAGCGTGCCGTCCGCGTCGAGCCGCACCGCCTCGGCGCGCAGGCCGAGCCTGAGCGGGCCGGCCGGCAGCCCCGCCGCGGGGACGCGGGTCTCGAGCCTGAAGCCGCTGCCGAGCACGGCCCTGGCAAAGCCGCCGGCCTCGCCGACCGTGACCGGCAGCAGGTTCATGGCCGGCGAGCCGACGAAGCGCGCCACGAACTCGCTGGCCGGGCGGGCATAGATCTCCATCGGCGTGCCGATCTGCTCGACCTGGCGGGCATTGAGCACGACGATGCGCGCGGCGAGCGTCATGGCCTCGACCTGGTCGTGGGTGACGAAGATGGTGGTGGCGCGGACCTGCTGGTGCAGCCGCGCCAGCTCGACGCGGGTGCGCAGGCGCAGCGCCGCGTCGAGATTGGAGAGCGGCTCATCGAAGAGATAAGCGCGGGGATTCTTCACCAGCGCCCGGCCGATGGCGGCGCGCTGCTTCTGGCCGCCGGAGAGCTGGCCGGGCTTGCGCTCGAGCAGCGGCTCGATCTCCAGGATGCGGGCGGCCTCGTGGATCAGCCGGTCGATCTCGCCCCTGGGCACGGCGACGTTGCGCAGGCCGAAGGCCATGTTCTCGTAGATCGTCATGTGCGGGTAGAGCGCATAGTGCTGGAACACCATGGCGACGCCCCGCGCGCCGGGCGGCAGGGTGTCGACGCGCGTGCCGCCGATGCGGATCTGGCCGCCGTCGACCCGCTCCAGCCCGGCGATCATGCGCAGCAGCGTCGATTTTCCGCAGCCCGAGGGCCCGAGGAAGGCGACGAACTCGCCCGAGCGGATCTCCAGCGACAGATCGGCAATGACGTTCACCGCCCCGAAGCGCTTGGAGACCCTGTCGAGCTCGATCGAACTCACCGCTTCCTCCAATGGTCTTTTTCTCTTATCATCTGATGATAAGACTAAGCGCGTGGCAAGCAGCCTGTCAATCCGCCACGGCGGAGACCGGCGGGCGAGAGGACAAGCGATTGCGTTTCCTGTTGAATGGCGGGGAGGGGCGCAGGAGGACCCTGGCATCGACGCCGGTGAAGGCGCCTGATGCGATGGGGAGGGGCTGCGCAGGGTTGCCGCGCTTCGGCGGGGCGCCCGGGAGATGAGTATGTTCGAGCGCGATTCGGCGATCTCAACCATGAGCGCGCAGGTGGCGCGCATCATCGGCACCCGCATCGCCTCCGGCGAGTTCCGCCCGGGCGACACGCTGCCGATCGAAAGCGAGTTGTGCCAGGCCTACGGCGTCAGCCGCTCGACCATCCGGGAGGCGGTGAAGAACCTCGCCGCCAAGCGCCTGGTCGAGGTCTCACCCAAGGTGGGCACCCGCGTCCTGCCCTTCGCCGACTGGAACCTGCTCGACCAGGACGTCTTGTCCTGGCGCCTCAACGCCCAGTTCGACGAGCGCATCGTCGAGGACCTCTACGAGATGCGCCAGTGCTTCGAGCCCAGGGCCTGCTTCCTCGCCGCGCGCGACGGCTCGGCCGAGGACCTCGACCGCATCAGGCGCCGCTATGCCGACCTGGTGGCGATGCTGAACCAGCCGGCGCTGGCGGCCGGCGCCGAGACCGAGTTCCACCTCGCCATCATCGCCGCCACCCATAACGGTCTGTTCGTCACCATCGGCGGCGCGGTGAAGACGGCCCTGCGAGTCTCCTTCTCCCTGACGCAGCGCAGCGCCAAGACGACCGACCTCGCGCCCTACGAGGCCGTGCTCTCCGCCATCCTCGAACGCCGGGGCGAGGCCGCCGCCGAGGCGATGCGCCGCCTGCTCGACCTGTCGCGCCAGCGCGTGCTGGAGGCGCTGGCACGCGGGCCGGTGGCGGAGCGGGGGTGATGGGGATGGGGCGCGATGGACGGCGATCTCCCGCCGGCGACGGGTCGCAGGGTCAAATCCTGCCCCCGCAACCAAAGACCCAGCCCCGTCAGAGCAAGGCGCCAGCTTTGCTCTGACGGGTTTTTTGTCGCCTGAAGCAAACCTCGACACCGCGCCCAGATCGGCGCGCAGAATGATCGTCAGCGTCGAAGTCGCCTCCAACTGTCGCGGTCCGCTTGCCCTCGATGACTTTCATCCGCGGCTCCTTGCGTGGCCGTCCGCGCCGGGCCGCGACGCGGCCGCCCTCATCATGAGGCGGAGGTCGCCGGCGCGGCGCGGGGCGGTCATTCCCGAGACGGCCGGCGAAATCTGAATCCCTAGCCCAGCACGGCGGGCTTGAGGATGTCCTCGCACCATTGGCGGAAGCTCGTCGGGGTCGTGTTCTCCGACGTGCGTGGCACACCCAGGTCCAGACCTTGGCTCTTCGCGTCCATCATGTCGGTCATGCCCTGCGCCATGGCCTCGGAGAAACCGAACCGGAGGAACTGGGCCTTGTATTCTTCCAGGGTGACCTGCTCGAAACGCACCGGCTTGCCGAGCACCTCCGACATGATCTCCGCCATGTCGTTGAAGGAAAGGTCCTCCGGTCCCAGCACTGCGACATTTTCCTGGCCGCTCCAGCTCTCGTCGAGCAGCCAGCGCGCCGCCACGGCGGCAATGTCGCGGGTCGCGCAGGTTGGCTGCTTCAAGTCGCCTGAGATCGGCGAGGAGAACAGGCCCTGGCTTTTGATGGCGCCGGCCCGCCGAGCCATGTTGTCCATGAACGCCGGCAGCGTGAGCGTCCGCAGAGCAATCCCTGTGCTGGCGATCAGATCCGCCATCGCCAGCGAGCCGGTGACATGGCCCGCCTTGCCGGCGAACGGGGTAGTGCGTCCCAGCGCCGAGATGCAGACGACGCGCTTGCCCCCCCGCGTCTTCAGCGCCGCAGCCGCCGGACGCGTGAAATCGACATAGGCGGCTTCCAGGCTGTCGGCGTGAGGATCGGGCGGCACCAGCCAGAACACGGCGTTGGCGCCCGAGAACGCGCGGTTCACAACCTCGACGTCGGCATGCGAGCCCTGAACGACCTCGACGCGCGCACGCAGATCGTCACTGAGCTTGGAGGGATCGCGCACGATGACGCGGACGGGGGCACCGGCGTCGAGCAGATTGGCGACGACTTGACGGCCGATATCGCCGGTGGGGGTGGTGACGACAATCACGGGTGCTCATCCTTTTCGCTGGGGACCGGGCGACGCCCGACACGGACGTCTGCGTGGCGCGGTCGACATTTGGGGCTGCGCCGAAGATAGGGTATCGCCTTGAGGACGGTCTATGTCGTAAGGTCCGCGATACCGTCGCGATCGTCCGGATAGCCCGATGGACCCGCTCTCGGAGCTTCTCTCGCTGCTACGGCCTCGCGGGGCCGTCTCGTCTCGCCTTGACGCGGGAGGCGACTGGTCGATCCAGTTCGGCGGCCAGCGCAAACACATCAAGTGCTATGTCATCCTGGCCGGCGAGTGCTGGCTGGCCGTCGACGGCGTCGCAGACGTCGCGCGCCTCGAGCAGGGCGATTGCTTTGTCCTGCCGAGCGGACCCTCGTTCCGGCTGGCCAGCGATCTCGCCCTACCCTCGATCGCAGCCTCGGCGATCTTCCCTGACGCTCGGGCCGGCGGTGTGGTGACTGTCGCTGGAGGCGGCGAGTTCTCGTTGCTCGCCAGCCGCTTCGCGGTCAGCGGCAAGCACGCCGAGAGGCTGCTCGGATTGCTTCCGCCGATTGTGCATCTCCGCAAGGACGCTGATCGGTTTGCGCTGCGGTGGTCTGTGGAGCGCATGATGCAGGAACTGCGTGAGAAACAGCCCGGCGGCGATCTCATTGCCCAGGATCTTGCTCGCATGATGCTGGTGCAAGCTCTGCGCGCGCGTCTCGCGGAAGGCCTCGGTGAGGGCGCGGGATGGTTCTTCGCCCTGGCGGACAAACACCTCAGCCTCGCGATCACCGCCATGCACGCCGATCCGGCCCGACGGTGGACATTGCGGGACTTGGGAATGCAGGCGGGCATGTCGCGCTCGGTTTTCGCACTCCGGTTCAAGGAAGTGGTGGGCGAGACGCCCATGCAATATCTGACGCGCTGGCGAATGCTTCTGGCCTGCGACCGGCTGGAGCATGCTGGCGATCCGGTTGCAATAATCGCCGAGGCTCTCGGGTACGAGTCCGAGAGCGCATTCAGCGCGGCCTTCAAACGTTTCATGGGATGTTCGCCGCGGCAATATTGTAGGGCGGCCGACGAAGACCATCGCGAAAGCCCAACAGCGCCGTCTTCCTCCGGCGGATTGGATCTCCACGCTGAAGCGCCGACGAGGGATCGGCGCCGCAGAGTCCGTGACAGACTTGTTGATGCATGACCCGCGAGGAAGGGGCGAATGGTCCGCACCCTCGGAGAGCAATGGCCAGCTACGCCGCCAACCGTGGAATGGTCCTCTCCGCAAATCGCAAGAATCGGGTGTTGCGAGCCCCCGCAACCACTCTCCTCCACGATCCGGTGCCCCCGAGTTTTCTCCAGCGCGCGATCCTTGGTCGCTGGGTCAGGCCTGGCGAGCTTGGCCCTGCTCCGCCACCAACCCCGCGAGGAGGGCGGTTGGCGGACCTGTCTTCTCCGCATCGGGATGGTCGCCCTGAGAGCTGCGATTATCCCGCGTTCACTCCCGGGTTCGCCGGAACCATGATCCGAATTCGAAATCGATGCGATCACACCATTTCAACAACGATCTTGCCGAAAGCACCGCGATCCAGATGACCAAGTGCCGCCGGCAGATCGCTCATGGGATAGCGGGTGTCGATGACGGGCTTCAGTCCCGTCCGGTCAACCGCGCGAACAAGGTCTTCCAAAGCGCGACGATGCCCCGTGCCGATACCATGGACGGTTACGTCCTTGAGCAGCAACGGCATCAGCGGAGCGGTCACTTCGAAACCCTCCAACGCGCCGATCAAACAAATGTGGCCGCCGACGGCGGCCATTTGCGCCGCCTTGCCCAGATGCGGGCCGCCGATCAGTTCCAGGATGTGGTCCGCCCCCCGATGGAGAGTGATCTCGTAGACAGCTTCGACCAGGTCGGCTTTTCGGCGATCGATGCAATGGTCGGCGCCGAGCGCCTCGGCACGCGCCAGCTTGTCGGCGCTACCGGAGATTATCACCCCGGCTCCGTGCGCCTTGGCGATCTGGAGGCCGAACAGCGCGACGCCGCCCGTCCCCTCGATCAGCACCGTTTGGCCCGCACGCACCCGGGCGCGCTCGACGAGCGCGAACCAGGCGGTGAGCCCGGCGCACGGCAAGGTGCTGGCTTGTGCATCATCCAATGTGGTTGGCGCCGGCACGAACCATTCCTCCGGGAAGGCCACATAGTCCGCCAGCACACCGGGATAGTACCCCCCGAGCGTTCGATAGGACGGCGTGCGGGCGTCGCCTGACCGAGCGCCGTCGATCCAGCCGGGGGCGAAAGTCGAGATGACCCGTTCACCTCGGGAGAAACGGGTGGCGTCCTCGCCGAGGGCTACGACCGTTCCGGCAAGATCGGACCCCGGTGTGAAAGGGAATCCCAGCGGTAGGCCCCTGCCACTCTCGATCACCATCCTGTCGCGATAGTTGAGTGCGACCGCCGCTACCTTCACCAAGACTTCACGCCGCGCTGGCGACGGCAACGAGACTTCCCGTAGTTCGAGCCGCTCCCGGCCGATGGCGTCCATCTCCCAGCGCCGCATTGTCTCCGTCATTCAATATTCCTTCGCGATTCAGGCGCCACCCTTGCGCCGACGGCGATACAGGACGGCCCGCACCTTGGGCGCGAGCACTATCGCGCCGTCGATTATGCGTGATAATCCGCTATAATCAGCATAGGTCGTTGCGTGTGGAGCATCAATTTGAAGGGCACTGAATTCGCCGAACTGACGGCCTTTCTAACCGTTTCGGACGAAAGGAACTTCAGACGCGCCGCCCAACGGCTTGGGATGTCACCGTCCGCGCTCAGCCATATGATCCGGTCGCTGGAGGAGCGCCTCGGCGCCAGGCTTCTCAACAGGACGACCCGGAGTGTTGCACCGACCGAAGCGGGGCAGGCCTTGTTCGACCGGTTGCGCCCCGCGATCGATGACATGGAAGGCGCCATTCGGGACGTCGGTGCTTACCAGACGCAACCCAGGGGCATTGTTCGCGTCAACTTGCCGCGCATTGCCGCTCGTCTTGTCGTAACGCCGATCCTTGCCGATTTTCTAGGGGAATATCCTGAGATCCGGCTCGATCTGGTGATCGACGACACACTCACCGACGTCGTGGCCAAGGGCTTTGATGCTGGGATTCGATCGGGCGAACTCGTGCAGCAAGACATGATCGCGGTGAGACTGACGCCCGATCTGAGGATGGCTGTCGTTGGCTCTCCGGCCTATTTCGCGGGTCGGGCATTGCCCGAAGTGCCGCGGGATATCCGAGATCATCGTTGCATCACCTATCGGTGGAGCGAAACTGGGGTTTTGTACCGCTGGAGTTTCGACGGTCCCGGCGGGTCTGTCGACGTCGACGTCGACAGCATCGTTACCGCCAACGACACGGACCTGCTCCTTGCGGCCGCGCTGCAGGGAGCAGGCCTTGCTTTCACTCCTGAAAGTTTCGTGGCGCCTTATATTGAAAGCGGAGAACTCGTCCGAGTGCTCGAACCTTGGTGCAAGCCTTTTTCGGGCTTCTATCTCTACTATCCCAACAGGCCCCGCATGCCGTTGGCACTGAGAGCCTTCATTGACTTCATCAAGTTTCGGAATTCCCTTGAACGGCAGTTAGCCTGAGCCGCCCGCGATAGAGCAAACCATCTGCTTCCGGCTCACACCAGACATTGGCGCGTCGGCGCCGGCTACGCTGCCGGCTTTGGTATAGTCCTCTCGAGAAATCGCAAGAATCTGGTGTTGCGAGCCCTCGCAACTACCCCACAAATCGCTTCGATAACCTGCCCTACGATACTTGGAGTCGTGGTTAAGAACGCAAATATTCAGATCAAGTGAAGCCGTTTTATTTGATATTGCTCTAACCCGGCCTGCGCGCTGCTGCGCGTTTGTCGTCCGGTAGCCACAGCGACAGCACGCCGCCCAGAGCGAGGAGCGCGACGTTACAGCCGAGTGCGATGGCGAAGGCATCTGCGTAGGCGGCGAGATCCTGTCCGGCGCCGAGAATGCTGAAGAAGACGCCGCCGACGATCGCAACGCCGAGGGCTGCGCCAATCTGGAAGGTGGAAATGACGATGCCTGATGCGAGTCCGGCGTGACGCTGATCGACGCCGCTGATCACCGCTTTGATCACCGAAGGCGTCAAGATGCCGAACCCTAATCCCGCCACCGAAAGGCCGATCTCGAGCCACCCCTGAAGCGCCCCCGCCACGGCGAAGATCACCACGCTGAAGCCGAGAACCTGGCCGATGAAACCCAGCGTCAACGCACGAGGTCCGAGCCGCCGCATGACGCCGGCCGCGGCAAACGACGCCATGAAATAGCCGATGCCGAAGGGGAGCGTCCGCAAGCCGGCGTCGAGCGGCGTCAGATGCAGGCCGCCTTGCAAATAGACCGAGAACATCAAATAGAAGGCCGCGTGCATGTAAAAGACGAGCGCCATCGCGACGCCGATTGCGAAGCCTCTCTCGCGGAACAGCGACAGATCGACCAGCGGCGAGCCGCCGCGATCCATCAGTCGCTTCTCGAACCGGATGAAGGCGGCCAGCGCCACGGGAGACGCGACGAGCATGGCGACGAGCCAGAACGGCCATCCCATCTCCCACCCTTCGACCAGCGGGTAAACCAGCAGGCCGAGCGTTGCCGATAGAAGCGCCACGCCGCCGATATCGAGCTTGTGTGCGTGATCGGCCCGCGAATCGCCGAGAAAGAGCAGGCTGCCGATGAAGGCGGCGAGTCCGATCGGCACGTTGACGAGAAAGATCGCCTGCCAGGTGAACCCGAAGGGATGCGACGACACCAGCACGCCGCCGAAGATCTGGCCTGCAATGTTGGCAAAACCGAAGGTGGCGCCATAAAGGCCCAGCGCTTTTCCCTGCTCCGATGCCGGGAACAGGACGCGGATCGAGGCAAGGACCTGCGGCGCCATCACCGTCGCGGTCAGGCCTTGCAGACTACGGCCGGCAATGAGAATGGCGGGTGACCACGCAGTGCCGCACAGCACGGACGCGATGGTGAAGCCCGCGACGCCCAGCATGAACATCCGCTTGCGGCCGAGCCAATCGCCCAGCCGGCCGCCGGTGATGAGAAACACCGCATAGGTCGCCGCATAGGCTGATATGACGAACTGAAGGTCACTCGATGTCGCGCTCAGAGTCTGGCGGATCGCCGGCAGCGCCAGATTGACGACGTTGAAATCGAGCACTGGCAGGAACGCGCCGGTCAGAAGGACGGGCAGGGCGAACCATCGCCGCGGATCGCCGTCTGCCTGCAAGACGCTTTCCCGTGCCACTGCTCCAGCCTCTGCGCTCATGGCTTGCTCCTGATCGTTGCCGCGCCGCTCTCTTCGCGCGGACGATCTGTTCGTGCTTGATGGGACGTGTGGTGCTTCGCGGGTTGTCATCACCGGTTGGCGGATCGCGCGGGATCTCTGGCCACCGACACGGAAAGGGCGCCGCCGAGCACCAGCACCGCCACGATGCAGCCGAGCGCGAGCGAGAAGGCAAAGGGATAGGCCTCGCTGGTTTGCCCGCCTCCCAGCGCGCCGTAGAACACGCCGCCGATGATCGCGATGCCGATCGCGGAGCCGATTTGCAGGGCGGAGATGACGACGCCCGACGCCAATCCGGCGTGGCGAGGATCGACGCTGCCGATGACCGCCTTGATGACGGATGGCATGATGATGCCGAAGCCCATCCCTGCGGCGATGAGACCGATGTCCAGACAGCCGGGCAGGATGGATGCCACCGCCAATGCGATGATGAGGAAACCGAGCGCCTGAAGGGCAAAGCCGAGCGTCAGCGCGTAGGAGCCGAGGCGTTGCATGAGATAGGACGATGCCAGTGAGGCGACGAAGCTTCCGCCGACATAAGGCAATGTCGCGACGCCCGCCTGCATCGGCGTCATGCCGAGCCCGCTTTGCAGAAAGACCGAGAAGGTCAGGAAGAAAGCGTTCTGTATGTAGAAGGCGAGCGCCATGACGATGCCCGTGGCGAAGCGCCTGTCTCGGAACAGCGACAACTCCACCAGTGGCGAGCCGCCGCGCCTGGCCAGCCCCCGCTCGAACAGGACGAAGCCTGCCAGCGCGGCCGGCGAGGCCATGAGCATGGCCACGACCCACCACGGCCAACCCATCTCGCGCCCCTCGATCAGCGGGTAGATCAGCAGACCCAGAGTCAGCGACAACAGAACGACACCGCCGATATCGAGGCTTTGCGCATGCTGTGATCGTGAATCACGCAGGAAGGCCATTCCGCCGAGCAGCGTCGCGAGCCCGATCGGAATATTGACGAAGAAGATCGCCTGCCAGGCGAAGCCGAAGGGATGAGACGAGACCAGGACGCCGCCGAGAACCTGGCCGCAGAGATTGGCCAGGCCAAAAGTCGCCCCATAGAGTGCGAGCGCCCGTCCTTGCGCTGCGCCGGGAAACAGAACGCGGATCGACGCCAGCACCTGTGGCGCCATGACAGTCGCCATGACGCCCTGGAGGATACGGCCGGCGATCAGGGCTGCCGGAGACCAGGCTGCGCCGCAGAGCGCCGAAGCGAAGGTGAACCCCGCAACGCCGGTCAGGAACGTGGTCTTGCGTCCATGGAGGTCGCCGAGGCGTCCGCCCGTGATGAGGAACACCGCATAGGTGGCCGCGTAGGCGGAGATCACGAACTGCACATCGCTCGATGTCGCGCCGAGATCCTGCCGGATCGCCGGTAGCGCCAGATTGACGATGGTGAAGTCAAGCGGCGGCAGGAACGCGCCGGCGAGCAGGACGGGCAGGGCGAGCCACCCGCGCATACCGATCTCGGCGGCGGGTGCGGTCTGATCTGCACGTTCCTCGGTCTGCGTACTCATCAAGCCCCTCCGATCGATCGCACGACAGCGTCGATCCGATCGCCACATTGCGTCTGGAGACCAACATAGGCGGAGCTTGACCATACAGTAATGGTATGCTTCTCTATTTTAGAGATAACATATTGGTATGATTGCCATGGCGAGCCTGGATGTCGATGCCGTGCAGGCATTCGTTTTTGTGGCCGATTTTCAGAGCTTCACCCGCGCGGCCGAGGCGCTTGATACGTCCCAGGCTGCGATCAGCGTGAAGCTGAAGCGGCTGGAGGATCGGCTGGGCGAAAAGCTGATCGAGCGGACCCCGCGGTTGGTGCGCCTGTCGGCGCGTGGTGCGGCCTTTCTGGGCGTCGCGCGCGAGTTCATTGCGGCGCATGAGCGTGCCGTCGCCGGCCTCACTTCGGCGCCGCGCCGCTTTACGCTCGGTATCGCGGATCAGGCGGCGGGTCCCGAGCTGCCGGTCCTGTTGGCCCGCCTCCATGCCTACGACCCCGCCCTGTTGATCGAGGTGCAGATCGAGGCATCGCGCAATCTGCTGGATGCCTTCGACCGCGGCGCGCTCGATGCGGCGATCGTTCGCCGCGAGGACGATCGCCGCGACGGCGAGGTTCTGGCGCAGGAACCTTTTGGCTGGTTTGCACTGCCGGGCTTCGCGCACCGGGAGGGCGAAGCCCTTCGGCTGGCGTCGCTGGCCGTCTCATGCGGTGTCCGCAATATCGCCACCCGGGCACTCGACGCCGCCGGCGTGCGTTGGATCGAGGTCTTCGTGGGCGGCGGCGCTGCGGCTGTCGTCGCCGCCGTGTCGGCTGGCCTCGCCGTCGCCGCGCTGGCGCATCGTGTCGTGCCGGTCGGTGTTGTCGAGGTCGGAGAACGGCTTGAGCTTCCCGCGCTTCCTTCATCCGAGATCGTGCTTCACTCCAGCTTGTCGGACGCGCGGTCACGCGGCGCCTTGCGCACGCTTGCCGCGGCCTTTCGCGAACACCGCGCGCCGTCTTCGTGAGAGTTGATCCCGGATAGATCGTCGCTCTCGGCCGCATGTGCCAACGCCGCGGAAATCGATCGTCGGTGGCTCCGGCGCAATGCCACGACGGCTGGCAACGCCCCAATCGCCATCATGGTCATGCGTCGGGATGTGATCGAACCGCACTGTGCCAGCAACGCCCGGCAAGTCGAAGATGCACCTGGTCAGCGACGCGAGGCAGGGATAGTCGACAAGCCGCCCAGCGGGCCGTTTATCGGTTCGCGTGAAGACAATGCAAAAACAAGGAGAAGCGAGTTCGATCCATGCATTGTGTTATGTTTCCAATACGATGCCAGGCGACACGCGTTGGAAGCACAATACTAGATGTCCGGGTGCAGGCTGCGAACCGGGCTCACGCCCTCGAGCAGCGACGCCAGGTGCAGGATCGTGGACTCTGCCTGCCACTTGCCGACAATCTGCACGTTGATCGGCAACCCCTCCTTGCTCGTGCCGAACCGCATCGCGACACCGGGCAGCCCGGTGACGTTGAGCGGCACGGTCGCGCCCTGGAGGTAGGTGGCGTCCACGGTCTGGCCGTCGATGATGAATTCCTCGACGCCATGCTTGTGGGCCGGGATCGGCAGCACGTGGGTCATCAGCGCGTCGTAGCCCGAGAAGTAGTCGGCATAGCCATCGCGCAGCCGCTCGGCCGCCTGCTCGGCGTCGATATAGTCCTTCATCGAGGTGTCGGGCAGCGAAAGCATGGTCTTGGCCATCTTGTACATTTCGTCCTCGTGGCCCGCCGTCGCTTCCGCGAACGCGGGCTTCATCTCCATCACATGCAGGCGGTTGAACACGTCGAGGGCGAAATCGCGCTCCAGCGCCGGGATGCTCACCTGCTCGACGAAGACGCCGATGTCCTTCAGCGCCTCGGCCGCGGCCTCGACCGTCGCGGCCACCTCGGGATCGACCGGCCCGAAGCCGGGTCCGACCATCCAGCCCACCCGGAGCTGGCGATAGGGCTGGCGGCCGATGCCCGCATCGAATTGGACGGTGCTCGTGGCGAGCGCGTCCTGGCCGTCGGGCCCGACCAGTTGCGAAAAAGCGAGCGCGATGTCGCGAACCGAGCGGGCCATCGGCCCGACATGCCAGAAGCGGCGCGGCGCGCGCGGCCAGATACCGGTCATGGGCACGCGGCCATGCGTCGCCTTCATGGACGTGATGCCGGTTTGCGCGGCGGGCCCACGCACGGAGATGGCGAGATCGGTGCCGAGACCGATCGGAGACATTCCCGCCGCGATGGCCGCCGATTCGCCGCCGCTCGAACCGCCCGGAGTGCGGGTCACATCCCAAGGGTTGTTCGACCGGCCGGAGAGCAAATTGTCGCTCTCGATCCAGTAGGAAAATTCGGGAAGGTTGGTCTTGGCCAGCAGAATGCCGCCCGCCTTCTTCATGCGCGCCACGCTGGTCGCATCGACGTCGGGAACGCGCCCCTTGAAGATCGGCGATCCACGCTGGGTCGGCACGCCGGCGGTGTCGATGGAGTCCTTCGCCGTGAAGGGCACGCCGTGAAGCGGGCCGAGTTTCTCTCCCGACAGAACCGCGGCCTCCGCGGCCTTCGCGGCTTTCAGCACGTCATCGGCCACCGTGACGACCGCGTTGACCTTGGGGTTGACGGCCTCGATGCGATCGAGATGCGCCTGCATGACTTCGACCGGCGAAATCTCGCGGTGCCGGATCAGTTCGGCCAGCCTGGTTGCGTCGGAGTAAAAGATTGAAGCGGTCATTTTGAATTTGCCTACCTGTCACTTGATAGGTGATGCTTAGGCCTTTCATTTTTCCGCGTCAACGTCTATCTGTCACTTGGTAGGGAAATCGAGGGGAGTGAGGTCAGGAATGGGCACGAGTGCCAGGGAAGCCATCTTGGAGGCCGCCAGACGGACCGCACAGGCGCATGGGTACAGCGGCTTGAATTTCCGCGAACTCGCGGCCGAAGTGGGCATCAAAGGCGCGAGTGTCCACTATCATTTTCCAACCAAGGCCGATCTGGGCGTGGCTGTAGCCAAGCGCTATTGGGAAGAGTCGGCGGCTGTTCTGGACGCATTGTGGGCCGAATCCTCTGATCCGGTCCGCTGTTTGCGCCAGTATCCCGATACATTTCGCAAGTCGCTCGAGAATGGCAACCGTATCTGCCTCTGCAGCTTCATGTCTGCCGAGTATGACGACCTGCCCGAGCCGGTAAAAAGAGAGGTGATGACCTTTGCCGACGTCAATGTGGCGTGGCTCGCCAAGGTCCTGTCCGCTGCGACCGAAATGAGCGCCGATGAGAGCCAGCAGCGGGCTCGCGCCATCTTCGCCGCCGTCGCGGGCGCTCAGCTCATGGCGCGGAGCCGCTCGGACATCGCGGTCTTTGACGCGTTGCTCGATAGCTATCGCGTGGTCGGTCTCCTGCCGGCTTAGGGGGCAATCCCGCAGACTATCGCACCATGACGTGCAATCGGCCGGGCTGGCGAGCCGAGAACGATGAAACGGAGAACGACGTCCGCGCCATAGCCCTCCGGAATCGAGGCATGAGCGAATGCCTGGAATGGGGTGGATTGCGGACTGGCGGCTTTTTGTCGGAAGCACCAGAAAGCGGCCGTTGGGGAAGACGAGCGTGCCTGGGCACTCGCCATGTGACGGAGCCGGGATCCCTCCACCTTGACCTCCCACGCAGGCATTCCTACAAGACAGAGCATGGCAACACACCTCTGATTGGCCGCGCCCGGCGGCATTGAGCGAAGCGCACCCGTGCACGCACGCGGGGCCACTTCCATTTGCCAAGCCTCAATCAGAGATTTTCATGCCCACGCTCTACCTCACTTGCGGCCTTCCCGGTTCAGGGAAGACGTCGCTCGCCAAGATGATCGAACACGAAGCATCTGCCCTCCGTCTCACCGGAGACGACTGGATGCATAAGCTTTATCCCGGCATCTCTACCCCGGAAGCCGAAACCGGTCCGTGCCGAAGTCGGGTCGAGAGCCTGCAATGGCAGATCGCTCTGCGGGCCATCAGGGTTCAGTGCAACGTGGTGGTGGATTGGGGAGTGTGGTCGCGGGCAGAGCGCGACGCCTGCAGGGACGAAGCTCGCGCGCATGGTGCCCGCGTCGTCCTCTGCTTCCGAGACGTTCCATTTGAGGAGCTTTGGAACCGTCTCTCTCGGCGAAACGCCGAGCTTCCAGCCGGGACTTTCCACATCGCGCGGGCGGACCTGCTGAGGTGGTCGAAGCTGTTTGAGCCGCCAGGCGCCGAGGAGATGGCGCTCTATGATCTGCCGGACAACCCGGCCATCACCGCCCTTTTATGACACGCCTCGGCGATAGGCTCGTCTGGGTCTGCAGAGCAGGCGGTTTGGACCAGTCTTCCGGTTGCTCAAGACGAAAGCTCAGCCGTTTATGGCAGCTTTGACGACCTATCGGAGGCTCGATTGAGCACGGTCTTCTTCATCACGCACCCGGAGGTCGTGGTCGACCCCGATCGGCCCGTGCCGCGCTGGCATCTGTCGCCGAAGGGCGTGGAGCGAATGAGGGCCTTTGCCGCCTCGGCCGAGATGCGGGCCGTGCGGACGATATGGGCCAGCGATGAGACGAAGGCGATCGAAGCGGCGGGGATCCTGGCCGGCGTGCACGGCCTGCCCCTCGCCGTCCTGCATGAGCTCCATGAGAACGATCGAAGCGCGACGGGATTTCTGCCGCCGCCCGAATTCGAGCGGGTTGCCGACGCGTTCTTCGCGAGTCCGGACGAAAGCGTGCGAGGCTGGGAGCGCGCAGCCGATGCGCAGGCCAGGGTGGTCAAGGCGTTCGAGACCATCCTGGCGTCCGAGATCGCAGGCGATGTCGCCATCGTCGCGCATGGCGGTGTCGGCACCTTGCTGCTGTGCCACCTCTGCGGTGCGCCGATAACGCGAGACCTCGACCAGCCCTTCCAGGGGCATTATTGGTCCTGTTCGCTGGAGACCCGCGAAATTCGCCATCGATGGCGCTCGATCGCTCCGCGCTGACAAGTCGGGAGCTCGGGTGGCCAGGCCGGGCCGGGCAATGTCGGGATCGCGGACGACCACTGAGGAAAGGAGATCGGGCCATGCTCATGAGAGCCGTTCACCCCGGCGAAGTCCTCAAGGACGAATTGGATGAACTGGGGATCACGCCGGCCGAGTTCGCGCGACAGATCGACGTGCCTCCGAGCCGGGTCAGCCGGATCATCGCGGGCAAGCGCGCGGTGACCGGCGACACCGCCCTGCGCTTCGGCCCTGGTTCGGTACCGATCCGCAGTTCTGGCTCAACCTGCAGGGCGCCCATGACATCCGCCTCGCCGAGGAAAAGGTGGGGCGGGACATTGCCAGGCTGCCGGTCCGGGCTGCATGACGCGATCGGGCCATGCCGAGCTTTGCCTTGCCCTTGACCCCCGCTACAGGGCGAGGCCGCCGTCGATGGTCAGGCTCGACCCGGTCATGTAGCCCGATTCCCGGCTGGCGAGATAGGCAACGAGGCCGACGATCTCGTCGGGCTCGCCGACGCGCCGGAGCGGGATGATCGGCGCCAGGGCATCGAGATGGGCGGCCGTCATGTCGGTGCGCGTCGGCCCGGGCTGGATGTTGTTGACCGTGATGCCGCGCGGCGCGAGGTCCACGGCGATGCCCTTGACCATGACCGCCACCGCCGCCTTGGTCATGGCGTAGACGCTGGAGCCGGGATAGCCGCTGCGCACCGCGGTGTTGCTGCCGATGGTGATGATGCGGCTGCCTTCGCCGAGATGCGCGGCCGCCGCCTGGATGGCGAGGAAGACGCCGCGGACGTTCACGTCCAGCATCAGATCGAGCTCCTCGACGCCGACGGCCATGACGTCGCCGAGCCGCAGGATGCCGGCATTGACCACGGCGACGTCGAGGCGCCCGAAGCGCGCCACGGCTTCCTCCACGGCACGGCGGATGGCCTGCGGGTCGGCGCTGTCCGCGGCGATCGCCAGCCCCGTACGCCCCTCCGCCTCGATGGCGCGCACGGTCTCGGCCGCCTTGTCTGGAGCGGAGACATAGGTGAGGGCGACGTCGGCGCCCTCCCGTGCCAGGCGGCGCGCTGCTGCGGCGCCGATGCCGCGCGAGCCGCCGAACACCATGGCGGCCTTGCCGGCCAGGCTGCGATCCTCGGTCATGTCTGCTCCATTTTTGATCGGTCGGTCCATAATTGGCCGAGCCAAAGCATCGGATGGTTCTATTGGGGTCATCGGCGAGGCTTCAGGCGTTCGATCGCGAAGCGGGCCTGGGCCCGGAGCGGGGCGGCGGCGGCACCGCCGCGGGCCGCGAGTTGCAGGCCCTGCATGGTCATGGCGATGAAGGCGGCGGCTTCGGCGCAGTCGAGCGAGGGGTCGATCTCCCCCAGCGCCTGGCCTTGCCCGAGCCGTTCGACCAGCCGGTCGTGCAGCACGGGCGAGGCACGGCCGCGCAGCGCCAGGATCTCCGGATCCTCCGCTCCGAACTCGCAGACGGCGCCGACACCCATGCAGCCGCGGCTGCGCAGCGCGTCGTCGTCGCTGACGAGGCCGACCAGCAGCGCCTCGAGCCCGGAGAGCGGCGAGGCTGGGGCCCCGAGGCGACGCAGATGGCCGGCGACGCTCGCTTGCTGATAGGCCTCCAGCGCCTCCAGATAGAGGGCTCGCTTGTCGCGGAAGGCGTTGTAGAGGCTCTGACGGCCGATCCCCATGGCGGCCAGCAGGTCGTCGGTCGAGGTCGAGGCATAGCCTTTGCCCCAGAACACGCCCATGGCGCGTTCCAGAGCCTCCTCCCGATCGAATTCCCGCGGCCTGGCCATGGCGCGTGACATGCCAGTTGTTGACTTATCTGTCAATAATGCGGGTAGTCCGTCTAGTCCCCCCGGATCGTCGCCTCCGCCGCCAGCGCGGCCGCGAGCAGCCGCTCGTCCTCACCGGCGAGGCCGGAGAGGAGGAAGCCGACGGGCATTCCGGCCTCGCCGGTGCCGCAGGGGATGGAGACGCCGCACCAGTCGAGGAAATTGCCGAGGGCGGTGTTGCGCAGCGTCCTGGCATTGACCTTGAAGAACAGCTCGACATCCTCCTCCAACGCCGCGATCGGCGGCGCGACATGGGCGATGGTCGGGAAGGCAACCAGGGTCTCGCGGCCGACCAGGGCGTCCGTCTCGGCGATCAGCCGGCCGCGCGCCTCGATGATGGCGCGATAGTCGGGCAGGGAGATATTGGCGCCGAGCCGGGCCCGCGCCACCACGCGCTGGTCGATCTCCTCCGCCGCCGGCCCGGTCAGCCGCTCGATATGCTGGGCATAGGCCTCGGCGGTGACGAGCGCGCCACGGGCCCGGGTGAGCTCGGCCAGCGCATCGAAGGCCGGCAGGTTCAGGCGCTCGATCCGCGCGCCCCTTGCGGCGAGGCGCCCGAGCGCCGCCTCGAACGCGGTCGCGACCGCCGGCTTGAGGTCGTCGAGCACGACATTGGCGGGCACGACGAGGCGCAGGTCATCGAGCCCGCCGCGGGCGATGACGGGCCCCGGCAGCCCCAGCATGGCGGCGTCGACCAGCACGGCGTCCTCCACCGTGCGGCAGAGCGGCCCGAGGGAATCCAGGCTCGTGGCGAGGGGAAACACCCCGTCCATGGGGTAGCGGCCGCGCGTGGCCTTGTAGCCGACGACGCCGTTATAGGCAGCGGGAATGCGCACCGAGCCGCCGGTATCCGTGCCCATGGCCACGGGCAGGAGGCCCTTGGCCACCGCCACGCCGGAGGCCGATGACGAGCCGCCGGGGATGCGCGGCGTGTCGCGGCCATGCGGGTTGCGCGGCGTGCCGTAATGCGGATTGAGGCCGATGCCGGAAAAGGCGAACTCGGTCATGTTGAGGCGGCCGACGGAGACCATGCCGGCCTCCTTGAGCCTTGCGACCACCGCCGCGTCGCGCGCCGCCGGCGGGTCCGCGGCGAGCACGCGCGAGCCGACAGTCGTCACCTCGCCCTCGAGGTCGAACAGGTCCTTCCAGCCGATCGGCACGCCGTCGAGCAGGCTGCGAGCCCGGCCGTCGCGCAGCCGTCGCGAGGCGGCATGGGCCTCCTTCAGCGCCCGGTCCGGCGTCGGGCGGATGACGATCGCCCGGTCGTCGCAGGTTTCGATCGCGGCCAGCGTCGCCTCGGCGAGCGCGACCGCGTCGAGCGCGCCCGCCTGCAGCAGGGCCGCGAGCTGGAGCGCCGATTTTCCCTGGATGTCGATGGCCAAAACGAATCCTCCGAGCTTGAATCAAGGCGTTGTCCGGGGATAACCCCGTCAAACGCGACGGTCGCCATTCCCCTCCCCCTTGCGGGGAGGGGGTAGGGGTGGGGGTCGTGCAGAACGAAGCGGAGCACGGCGTCACAGAGCGCCCTTTAAGGGCTGCCCCACCTCACTCCGTACGACCCCCACCCTTTATCCCTCCCAGCAAGGGGGAGGGAAGGCCCAGGCGTTGAGCCTGGATCAACATCGGCCGCGTCTCGCTCGACCGTATGGGCCCACGCACTGCATGAACGCCCGATGAAACCTACCCTACCAACTGCGCCCAGCGGCGGACCAGGTAGTTGTGCTCGTCCATGGTCGTGTTCCAGACGGCGATGGAATTGGCGCGCTGGCGATAGGAGCCGCCGTCGCGCACCGAGCCCGCCCGGATGGTGATGGCGCCGTCCGGCCCGGGCAGGTCGGTCCGGGTCGGCAGGCCTTCGTACCAGTAGTTCCACTCGTCCGGCGTGAGATGGGCCCGGACGCGGCCGGGAATGGACATGTAGTAGCCCTGGCGCGCCATCACGGCGCCGGGCCAGCCCGACAGCCACCAGTTGAGATAATCGTAGGCGACGTCGAGCATGCGGCCGGTGAGGCCGCTGGAGAGGCACAGGCCGCCGTGCCAGGCGCGGTAGCCTTCGCGCGGTACCGCCTCGGTCACCGCCACGCCGCAATGGCGCAGGGTGGTGAGGCCGGGCGACCACATGCTCTGGATGGCGACGCTGCCGGCGCACATCATGTCGGCGGCCTCCGCCGCCGTCTTCCAGAAGCCGGCGAAGTAACCACTCTTGCGCCGCTCGATCAGGATGCCGAGCAGCGTGTCGATCTCCTCGGTCGACATGTTGCCGATGTCCTCGAAGCTCATCAGCCCGAGGGACTGGACTGCCAGGGCCGCGTCGAAGACGCCGATCGCCGGCTCGTCGACCAGTGCTGCCCGGCCGTGCCAGCGCCCGTCGAGCAGGGCGCCCCAGGAATCGATCGGCCCGGCCGCGTCGCCGAGCAGGTCGGGCCGGAAGGCGAAGGCATCGAAATTATGCGTGGTCGGCAGCATGGAGAGCCAGCGCGAAGGCGCCGGCCCGAGCGCCCGGTTGGGCTGGACGAACAGCTTGGTGACCGGCGCGTCGCCGAAGCCGATGCGGGCGCCGGGATCGATCCGGCCGGTCTTGGTGAGGTCGGTCACCTCGTCCCAGAGCGTGATGCGCGTGCGGTCGATGGGCTGGATGGCCCGCCAGTACCAGACGATGTCGAGGTTGTGGAAGCACTGGTCGTAGACGTCGTAGCTGCCCGGCTCGGCCGCCGCCTGGTGCTGGGCGGTGACGAAGTTGCGGCTCTCGAAGGCGATGTCGATGCCGAGATCCGCCTGCGCGCGCAGGCGCAGATCCTCCAGGAGCGAGATCTCGGTGCCGAGCACGCGCAGTCTCGGCCGCGCGAGCGTGCGCACGGCCGGCGCCGCGGGGGGCCTTTCCGGCTCGCCTCCCGTCATGGACGTCTCGGGCACGGCAGGGAGGACGGCATCGGGGGCTGCCTGGTCATCATCGCTGCGGCTCGACGGCCGCCACCCTGTTGAAGGCCGCCAGAGAGCGCCGGATCAAGCCGGAATCGAGGTCATCCACGATGAAGACGATGCGCGAGCGCCGGTCGCCGTCGGGCCAGGCCCGCATGTGCACGGGCGTGTGCACGAGGTGCTGCACGCCGTGGATCGCCACCGGGGCCTGCTCTCCCGCGAGGTTGAGGATGCCCTTGACCCGCAGGATCCGGTCGCCGTGCCGGTTGAGCAGCATGGTCAGCCAGATGCCGAAGGCGGTCCAGTCGATCGGCTCGTCCACCGTCACCACGAAGGAGCGGATGCGCCCGCCGTGCCGCGTTCCCTCCTCGGGTCCGCCCGGCGCCTCGGCCAGGGTCGGATCGTCGCTGCGGAAGGCGCGGCGGAACCAGGCGCGGGTCGAGCGGTCGGGGCCGGAGCCCTCCTGTGCGAACAGGGTCGCGGCACTGCAATCAGCCTCCGTGGCGGCGAGGATCGGCGCGTCGGGATTGAGGTGGCGCAGCCGGGCGACCAGGCCGGCGACCGCGACCTCTTCGGCGATGTCGGTCTTGGTCAGCACCAGACGGTCCGCGATCGCCGCCTGGCGCGTCGATTCGACATGGGTGTCGAGCTGGAACGCTCCGTTCACCGCATCCACCGTGGCGACCACCGTTCCCGGCCGGACGTGATGCCGGAGCACCGGGTCGGCCTTGAGGGTGGTGAGAATGGGGAAGGGATCGGCGAGGCCGGTGCTCTCGATCACCAGGCGGTCGAAAGCGGGGATCTCGCCGCGCTCGCGCTTGCCGTGGATGGCGCGGATCGCCTGCGCCAGCTCGCCGCGGATGGTGCAGCACAGGCAGCCCGAGGGCAGCAGCACCATGGTCTCGTCGATGCGCTCGACGAGGTGGTGGTCGAGCCCGACCTCGCCGAACTCGTTGATCAGCACCGCGGCGCGGGCGAGGGCGGGGTCGGCGAGCAGGCGGCGCAACAGCGTGGTCTTGCCCGAGCCGAGGAAGCCGGTGAGGAGGTTCACCGGCGTGAAGGCCGGCGCGTCAGCGGCCATGCCGCCGCTCCATGGCTTCGATCACCGGCAGGGCGAGGGGGTCGCAGGCCCGGCCGATCAGCCGCTCCGCCGCGGGCCAGAGATGGCCGAGATCGTCGATGATCTCGGTCTTGCCGGTCCGCGTCGACAGAAGGAAGGAGGCGCCCTGCCAGTCCGACAGGGTCAGGCCGAAGGGCTCCAGCACCTCGCGGGCGATGCGCACCCGGTTCATGCGCTCGCGGCGGCGCTCGAGGGGATCGCCGTTGCGCGTGAACACGCCGGGCCGCGCCACCGCATCGGCCCAGTGCTCGTTGCCTCCCAGGACGCCGCAGAGCGAACACATCAGATTCACCTCGCTGGAGCGGCCGGGCCGGAGATCACCGACCCGGCCCTCCCGTCACTTCTGGCGCGGGAAGCGCCGGGCGAAATCGTCAGCCATCTCGTTCATCGTCACGAACCGGACGCCGGGGTGCTTGGCCATATGGGCATAGAGCCGCTCCAGCATCATCAGGACCTGCGGCCGCCCGGAGACGTCGGGATGGATGGTGATGGGGAACACGGCATAGTCCATCTCGCGATAGACCCAGTCGAACTGGTCGCGCCAGATCTGCTCGATATCGCGCGGGTTGACGAAGCCGTGGCTGTTCGGGGCCTTCTTGATGAACATCATCGGCGGCAGGTCGTCGAGATACCAGGAGGCCGGGATCTCGATCAGGTCGGTCTCGCGCCCGCGCTTCAGCGGCACCATCCAGTCGCCCGGCTTGCGGGAATAGTCGATCTTGGTCCAGGAATCGCCGACGCGCACATAATAGGGCGTGAAGTCGTTGTGCATCAGCGAGTGGTCGTACTTGATGCCGCGCTCGAGCAAGAGCTCGTTGGTGACGTTGGAGAATTCCCACCAGGGTGCGACATAGCCGGTCGGCCGCTTGCCCGACAGCTTCGTCACGAGGTCGATGCACTTGTCGAGGATCTCGACCTCCTGCTCGCGGGTCATCGCGATCGGGTTCTCGTGGGTGTAGCCGTGGATGCCGATCTCGTGGCCGGCATCGGCGACCGCCTGCATCTCCTTCGGGAAGGTCTCGATGGAATGGCCAGGGATGAACCAGGTCGTCTTGATGCCGAAGCGCTCGAACAGCTTCAGCAGGCGGGGCGAGCCGACCTCGCCGGCGAACAGGCCGCGCGAGATGTCGTCGGGCGAATCCTCGCCGCCATAGGAGCCGATCCAGCCGGCGACGGCGTCGACGTCGATGCCGAAGCCGCAGAGTATTTCCTTTGCCATGGGTGAGGTCTCCTCATTTCATGTTGAAGAACATGGTTTTCTTGAACGGACGGCTTGTCACGCCGCCGGGATGACCGTGGCCTCGGCGGGGCTCCAGGCCAGGACGATGTCCGCGCCCGGCGCGAAGGCACCGGGGGGATATTTGTCGATATGCGCTTCCAGCGAGAGGGCGCGGCCGCCGGGCAGCTCGACGGAGAGATGCGAGATATGGCCGACGACATCGAGGCGCCGGACGGTGGCGGCGACCGCATTGCCCGCGCCTGCCGCCGGCTCGCCCGCGGCAGCGCGCACCTCGATGGCTTCGGCGGGCACGACGATCTTGGCAGCGCTGCCTTCTGCCAGGGCGCCGTTCGCCGTGCCCCGGAGCCGGCCGAGCGGGGTGTCGACCACCACGCGCCCGTCCTCGATGCCGCCGACGGCGCCGTCGAGAATGGTGTTGCGGCCGATGAACTGCGCCACGAACGGCGTGTTCGGCCGGGTATAGAGCTGGTGCGGCGGGCTGATCTGCTCGACGCGGCCCTGGTTCATCACCACGATGCGGTCGGACAGCGCCAGCGCCTCCGACTGGGCATGGGTGACGAAGACGAAGGTGACGCCGAGCCGCTTCTGCAAGAGCTTCAATTCGTTCTGGATCGCCTTGCGCAGGTTGGCGTCGAGCGCGCCGAGCGGCTCGTCCAGGAGCAGGATGTCCGGCTCGACCACCAGGCCGCGGGCGAGGGCGATGCGCTGGCGCTGGCCGCCCGACAGCTTGTCCGGGCGCTTGTCGGCCACGTCTTCCAGGCCGAGCGTCGCCAGCATGTGGTCGACCTTGGCGTCGCGCTCGGCTTTCGGCAGGCCTTTGACCTCCAGGCCGTAGCCGATGTTGCGGCGCACGGTCATGTGCGGGAACAGGGCATAGTTCTGGAAGATCATCGAGGTCGGCCGGCGCTCCGGCGGCACGTCGTTGATGCGCACGCCCTTGATCATCACGTCGCCGGAGGAGATCGCCTCGAAGCCGGCGATCATGCGCAGGGTCGTGGTCTTGCCGCAGCCGGAGGGTCCGAGAAAGGCGATGAACTCGCCCTTGGCCACGGCGAGATCGAAGCCGGCCACGGCCGGGGTGCCGTTGTCGTAGACCTTGCCGACCTTGATCAGTTGGAGGTCGTGGATCATCGCGTATCGCTCCGTGCGCGGCATGAAGGGGGAAAGCCCGAGGGTCCTGAAAGGCGTCCTGAGACAGGCGCGCTGCGCTTTCCGCCGTCATGGCCGGGCTCGTCCCGGCCATCCACGCGAACTCGACGTTGGTTTGTGTTCGCGTGGATGGCCGGATCAAGTCCGGCCATGACGGGCCGGCTCACTTATTCCCGGGACGATGCCTCAGGCGTTGAGGAACTCGTCCCATTTCTGGATGAGATGGTCGTAGGCGTCGGGCCACTGGTGCCAGTAGGCGACGTTGGCGGCGCGCTCCTCCAGGCTGCCGCCGTCGCGCAGGTCGCCGGCCTTGATGCCGCGCTCGGTGGCGCCGACCCAGGGCTTGCCCTCGTACCAGAAGGCGTATTTCTCCGGCGCCATCTCGGCCTTGATGTTGGTCGTCGGCGAGTAATAGCCCTGCTCGGAGACGGTGATCCCCGGCTTGCCGGAGAGCCAGTAATCGGCATAGGCGCTGACCGCTTCCTTGTTGGCGGAGCCGGCGATCAGCGAGGGGCCGATGGCCCAGGCGCGGTAGCCCTCCTTCGGGCGGGCATATTTGCAGGCCTTGCCCTGGGCCTTCACCGCCATGACGGCCGGCTGCCAGGCGTCGCACACCACCATCTCGCCGGAGGCGAGCAGGTTGACCAGCTCGCCGAAATCACCCCAGAGGGCGCGGAACTGGCCATCCTTCTTCTTCGACACCAGGAACTTGGCGGCTTCGTCGATCTCGGCCTCGGATGGGTTGCCGGGATTCTTGACCGCCGACAATCCGAGCGAGTTCATCGCCATCACGGCCTGGCCGAAGGCGATCAGCGGGTCGGTGTTGAGGCCGGACTTGCCCTTCCACTTCGGATCGAAGATCGCCGCCCAGGTGTTGGCTTCCTCGTCGGACAGGACCTCCGGGTTGTAGCCAATGGAATCGTAATTGTAGACGGCGGGCACCATCCACAGCGAGGTATGGCCCGCGTCCTGCCAGATCTGGCCGGTGATCTGGGCCTTGGGGTCCCATTTGTCGCTGGGCTTGGTGAAGGTGTCGCGGATATTGGCCCAGTTCTTGAGGGAGGACGCCGCGATCGGCTCGACATTGTTGGTCATCACCACCGAGGGCAGGCGCTCGGCGATCACTTCCCAGCAGTCATAGTCCTTCGAGCCGGACAGGATCTTGGTCTGGGCGTCCGGGAAGGTCGCGGCGGTGCCGGAGGTCGTGCCGACGCCGGATGCGGCCTTGAAATCGGCCAGGATGCGCTCCTGCACCGTCACCGACAGGCCGATGGTGCGCAGGCTCTCGCTCGCCAGGCTCGTGCCCGCGGCCCAGGCGGCGCGGGAGGAGAGCAGCGGCGTGCCGCCGCCCATCGCCAGCGCCATCATTCCCGCGGACCGCTTCAGGAGGGAGCGGCGCGTCAACTCGCTCAAATCAGACATGGGGTTCCGTCTCCGGTTCTGGTTGATTGGCTTTGTTTTCAGTAGCGGCCCACCAGGAGCCCGCCGTCGACCACCAGCGTCTGGCCCGTGAGGTAGCGGGCGCCGGCGGAGGATAGGAAGGTGATGACGTCGGCGATCTCCTCCGGCTCGCCGATCCTGCCCATGGGGATGAAGGCGCCGGCCGCCTCGGCCGCTTCCGGGCCGAGCGAATGTTCCTTGGAGAGGAGCTGCGCCGTGCGGATGTAGCCGGGCGCGACGCCGTTGACCCGGACGCCGTCGCGGGCGACCTCGACGGCAAGGCCGCGCACCAGGCCGACCACGCCGGCCTTGGCCGAGGAATAGTGGACGTGCTCGTCCCAGCCATAGGCGACCCCCATGATCGAGGAGAGCGCCACCACGGCGCCGGATTTGCGCGCCCGCATGCCGGGCAGCGCCGCGCGCACCACGCGGAAAATGCCCTTGAGATCGATGTCGAAGGTCAGGTCCCACTTGTCGTCGTCGAGCCGGGCGAGCGGCACGCGGTGGGCGATGCCGGCATTGGCGACGACGACGTCGATGCCGCCGTGGCGCGCCTCGACGTCGGCGACCACCGCATCGGCGCGCTCGGTGGAGCGCACGTCGAGGGCTGTGAATTCGGCCGAGCCGCCGGCCGCCCCGATCTCCTCGACGACGGCCTTGCCTTCCGCCTCCAGGATGTCGGTGACCACGACATGGTCGCCGAGCGCGGCGAAGGCCTTGGCGGTGGCGCGGCCGATGCCGATGCCGCCGCCGGTGATCAGGACTGTGCGTGGCTTGGTCATGGGGGTCTCCGATCTCTCACTCACAGCATCACGTCGCCGGAATTCGGCCCGAGCGTCTGCCCGACGAACAGGCTGGCGGCGGGCGAGGCGAGGAAGGCGACCGTGGCCGCCACCTCCTCCGGCTCGCCGAAGCGGCCGAGCGGCAGCTCCTTCGCTTTGCGGCTGCGCCAGTCCTCCGAGAGGGCCAGCACCAGCGGCGTGTTGATCGGGCCCGGAGCGACCGCATTGACGCGCACGCCGCGGCTCGACACCTCGCGGGCCAGCGACTTGGTCATGCCGATGATCGCAGCCTTGGCGCCGGAATAATGGGCGAGCTCGATGCCGCCGATCTGGCCGAGCTGCGAGGCGATGTTGACGATGACGCCATGGCCCGCCGCGAGCATCGCCGGCAGCACCGCCCGCATCATCAGGAAGGCGCCGCGGACATGCACGGCGAACATCCGGTCGAAATCCGCCGGCTCGAGATGCTCGAACAGGCACTGGTGCACATGGCCGGCATTGTTGACGAGCAGGCCCACCGGGCCGAGGCCGGCCCGCGCCGCCGCGACGATCGCCGCGACATCATCTTCCCTGGAGACATCGCCGGCGGCGGCGAGCGCCCGGCCGCCGTTGGCCGCGATGGCGTCGGCGACGGCCTGCGCCCGCTCCAGGGTGAGGTCGTTGACCAGCACGGCGTAACCGTCGGCGGCCAGGCGCTGCGCCACGGCCTTGCCGATCCCGGAGCCCGCGCCGGTGACGATTGCGACAGTGTCGGCGGACATCATGCCTCCTCCTGGATGGCGATGCGCCTGCTGCGCCGGACGGACAGGCCCATCAGGATGGCGTAGACGCCGAGCAGGGCGAAGGAGAACAGGGTGGTGAGCACGCCGAAGGCGAAGACGTTCGGGTGGATCTCCACCGAGAACGTGCCGTAGATCGCCAGCGGCAGGGTGAGGTCCCGCCCCGAGGCGAAGAGGGTGCGCGAGAACTCGTCATAGCTGAGGGTGAAGGCGAACAGCATCGCCGAGAGCACGCCCGGGAAGATCAGCGGGAAGGTCACCTTGCGAAAGGTGCGCGCCGGCGACACGCCGAGCGACCAGGAGGCCTCCTCGACGCTCTGGTCGAAGCGGTTGAAGATCGCCAGCATCACCAGGAAGGCGAAGGGATAGGTGTAGACCACGTGCAGGACGAAGGCCGTGCCCCACCAGTGCCGGTCGATGCCGAGCACGTTGGCCACCAGCGCCATGCCGAGGCCGACGAGCACGCCCGGCACCATCATGCCGAGCACGATGAGGTAGAAGGCGAGGCCCGAGCCCCTGAATTTCGAGCGGAAGGCCTGGGCCGAGGTGACGCCGAGCACGGTCGAGACGACCATCGTCATCACGGCCAGCGCCAGCGAGCGCCCGAGGCTCTCGTCGATCGGCAGCGGCGCGATGCGCGAGGGCGGCGTCAGGCCGAACAGGTGCCGGTACCAGTAGGTCGACCATTCGATGATCGGGAATTGCGGGCCGCCTTCCGGTCCGGTCTGGAACGACAGGATCGCCAGGACGACGAAGGGCCCGTAGAGGAAGAGCAGGAACAGGCCGGTATAGACGGCGAGGATTGGCTTGATGCCGCGCGCCTGCATGGCTCAGAGCTCCTTCCTGAGATCGACGATGCGCAGCAGCCCCGCCACGACGGCACCCATGACGATGGTCAGGACCACGCCGACCACGGCGGCGAAGGCCCATTTCAGCGAGCCGACCTGGGTGACGATGATGTTGCCGAGCAGATTGACCTTGCGGCCCGACAGGGCGGCTGACGTGGCGAACTCGCCCAGCACCATGACCGAGACGAAGATCGAGCCGACGACCACGCCCGGCATCGACAGGGGCAGGATGATGGTGCGGAAGATGCGCCAGAACCCGGCGCCGAGGTCGCGCGCCGCCTCGATGACATTGGGATCGATGCGCCCGAGCATGAAGGCGACCGGGCCGACCATGAAGACGCAGTAGATCTGCGTCATGCCGATCACCACCGACAGGTCGGAGAACAGCAGCGCCTCGATCGGCTGGCTGATGATGCCGCCCTTGAGCAGGATCAGGTTGATGGCGCCTTCCTTGCCCAGCATCGGCCGCCAGGCCAGCACGCGGATCAGGAACGAGGTCCAGAACGGGATGACGCACAGGACCAGGAGCGAGGTCTGCAGCGTCTTGTTGCGGACGAACAGGCCGACGAACAGGGCGGTGGGGTAGCCCACCAGGATGGTCGCCGCCAGGACCGTCAGCCAGATGCGGATCGTGGTCCAGAGCGCGTCGAGATAGGTCTCGCTGCTGAAGAAGGTGACCCAGCTCTTGGTGGTGAGGATCGGCTCGATCTTGAAGGTGGTCTGGGTCCAGAACGAGACATAGACCATCATCAGGATGGGGACGAGCAGGAAGAGCACCATCCAGATCAGGCCCGGCGCCAGCAGCCAGGGCGTCCTGCCGCGGGCAGAGCGCGCCGGCTCGGCCGCTGCGGTTTCGCCGGTCGTCGTCATCCAGTCGGTCTCCGTTGCGGACCCGGGGGGTGGCGAGAGACATGGCGGCCCTCACGCGAACAGGAGCGCGCGGTCGCGCTTCCAGACGAGGCCGTAGCGCTGCTGCGGCGCATAGTCGGCGGGCGGCCGGTGGCTGAGATGGGCCTCCACCTCGACCACCTGGCCGTTGTCGAGGGCGAAGAAGGCGTTCACCGCGGCGCCGCTATATTCGGAGGCGACGAAGGCCGCCTCGACGCGCACCTCGTCGGGCGCGGGGGGAGCGGAGACCGGGCGGACCTCGATGCGGTCGTAGCGCACGGCATAGGCGGGCCCGCCGCCGGGCAGGCGCGGGCCGCCGCCGATGGCGAAGCGGCCGGCCGGCCCGACGAAGGCCTCGCCGTCGACCGCGCCGTCGAACAGGTTGTAGCAATTGAGGAAGCGCGCCACTGCGGGCGAGGCGGGGCGGTTGTAGATGGTATCGGCATCCGCCGCCTGGGCGATCCGGCCTCTGTCCAGCACCAGCACGGTGTCGCCCATGGCGAGCGCCTCGGATTCGCTGCCGGTGACATGCAGGAAGGTGACGCCGAGGCGCTCGCGGATCTGCCGCAGCTCCGTCCGCATGCGAGCCCGCAGGTTGGCGTCGAGCGCGCCGAGCGGCTCGTCGAGCAGCACGAGATGGGGCTCGGTGACCAGCGTGCGGGCGAGGGCGACCCGCTGGCGCTGGCCGCCGGAGATCTGGGCGACGCCGCGATCCTCCAGGCCGAGGAGGCCGACCAGGTCGATGATCGCGCCGACCTTGCGGCGCAGCACGGCGCGATCGGTCAGCGCGCCGGTCTCCCGGTTCTCCAGGCCATAGGCGATGTTGCCGGCGACGGAGAGGTGCGGGAACAGGGCGAAGTTCTGGAAGACGAAGCCGATGCCGCGCCGATGCGCCGGGACATGGCCGATCGGCCGGCCGTTCAACCGTACCGAGCCGCGGTCCGGCTGCTCGAAGCCGGCGATGACGCGCAGCAGCGTCGTCTTGCCCGAGCCGCTGGGCCCGAGCAGCGACACGTAGGCGTTGCCGGGGATGGTCAGGTCGATGCCGCCGAGCGCCTGCAGATCGCCGTAGGATTTCCCAATGTCGGACAGGTGGAGAACATCTGTCAAAAAGGCCTCCGGAGTGGTCGTTTGCCTGAAAGAAGGCTTGTTCTTGCGGGATTGCCGAACATTTCGACGCAAGACGTCGCCTTTCGCTCGCAACGACGTTGCGAGCGATTGGATAGTCCTTGAATCGACTGTGCTGGCTCACCCGGTCATTGCTTTTGCAGCAATGATTTTTGGGATCGTATGACAATCGATTTTTGTATGCAACAGTCTTTCTTGGGCGTCGTGCTCAAAGATTGGGCGCGCAGCAGATCTGATGGTCCTGTGGGTGCCCGGCGAGGGATTTGCTGCATTCCCGTGCGGTCTTCGGTCCCGTATTGGCATTCATGGGTGATTTTGGTCGCGATCGGTGCGGGCGTGCGCGGCGAGAATGGCGGTGGTCGTGAGTGGTGCGACCCGAGGCTGGCTCGCGATGGCGCGTGGGCTGTTGCGCGAGCGCGCCGCCGCTGGGCGATTTCCCGGGATGCCTCTCAAAAAATCAACTAAGTATGCAAAGTACAATTTATAGTGCGCCGGGACGGGCCGGGGGCAAACGCGGTAGACAGGACGATGGCGGTGACGACGCGAGCGGGGAGGGTGGTTGCCGGGATGCCAGGGTCGAAGCCGCGCCAGCCGGCACAGCGGCGCTACGAGATCGTCGAGGACGTGCTGCGCGCCAATATCCGGTCGGGGCGCCTGCCGGAAGGGCTCGTGCTGCTCGAAGGGCCGATCGCCGACATCTTCCAGACCTCGCGCGCGCCGGTCCAGCGTGCCCTGCTGCGCCTCGAGGCCGAGCAACTCGTCCGCCGATTCAAGGGGCGCGGCTATCTCGTCGGGCCGCCCGGGCGGCCCGTCGCGCCGCTGCGCACCGACATCAAGGCGCTGGGCCTCGTGCTGCCCCGGGCGATCGACGAGGCGCTGCAGAGCCGCTCGACCTGGGAGCGCATCTACGAGTCGATCGAGGCCGATGTGGCCGCCTGCGTGGTGTTCGGGCGCTACCGCATCATCGAGATCGAGCTCGCCGAGCATTTCGATGTCAGCCGCACCGTGGTGCGCGACGTGCTCGGGCGGCTGCAGGAGCGCGGGCTGGTGCGCAAGAACCAGAGCTCCCACTGGATCGCGGGCCCGCTGACGGCGAAGTCGATCAAGGACCGCTTCGCGCTGCGCCGCATCCTGGAGCCGCCGGCCCTGGTCTCGGCGGCGCCGCGCATCGACCGTTCGGGGCTGACCGCCCTGCTCGACAGCCTGTCCGAGGCGGAGCGGGCGGCGTCCGACGCCGAGCTGCCGGACCGGGAGGATCTGGAGACGCGGCTGGTCGAGACCTGCGTCATGGCCACGCCCAACGAGCGCCTGCGCGAGCTCATCCGGGACAATCTGCTGCCGGTCACCGCCTCCGAGCGCCTGCTGCGCCAGCTCGGCCTGCCGCGCGACCGCATCGCCATCGCCGAATATCGCCTGATCGTCGAGCTTCTCGCCCGTGGCGCGATCGAGGCGGCCGCGGCCATGCTCGATGCGCATCTGGAAGAGGCGATGAACCGCAACATCGCGCAGATGAAGATCGTCGCGGTGATCCCGACGCCCCGGGCGGTGGCGCCCTATCTGACGCGGGTCTCGGAGTAGAGGCGCTCCGCCGCAGATCGCCGGCTGCTCGGGCGGGGCGAGCAGCCGGCTTCCGGGGCAGGCGACGTCAGAGCAGGTCGGGCGGGCCGGCGGTTCCCGCCGACAGGCGCTTGCGCAGGACGAGGGCCCACCACAGCGTCCCGATCGCCAGGACGACCAGCGTGACGATCGCGGCCGGATGGCTCTCCTCCGGCAGCGTGAAGGTGGCGACGACGCACAGCGTCCAGGCAAGGCCGGCGAAGATGGTCGGCACCAGCCAGCGGCCGAGGCTGAACGTGCCCGCCGGCGCCTCCGGAATCCGGCCGGCACGCCAGGCCAGGAACGCGGCGAGCAGGGTCAGGAAGTAGGTGAGATAGTAGGTCAGCCCGACCATGGAATAGATCGCCGTGACGATGCCGCCGCTCGCCAGGTTGAGCAGGATGGCGATGACGGTGATCAGGAGGATGGAGGCAACCGGCGTGCCCGTCCGCTCGTGGACGCTCGCGAGGAACTGCGAGGCGGGCAGCATGTTGTCTCGCGCCAGCGCAAACGACATGCGGGTGGCCACGGCCATGTTGGCGATCAGGCAGGCGAAGATCGAGGCGAACGCCACGAAGATCATGGCATCGGCGCCGAGCGGGCCGACCTGGCGCCGGACCAGGAGAATGACCGGGTTCTCCGCTTCCTTCAGGAAATCCGCGATCGGTCCGGGTATGGCGAGCGCCAGCAGGGTGAAGAGCACGATGCCGAAGACGCTGGAGATCGCCACCGCGCGGATCATGGCCTTGGCGGCCGTCCGGCGCGGATCATGTGTCTCCTCGGCCAGGTCCGCCGCGCCCTCCCAGCCGAGAAGCACGGAGACCGGCAGCAGCGTCGCCAGGGCCACGGTCGAGAAGGTGATGGGCAGGCCGCTCACCGGCTGGGTCTCGACCAGGAGATGGATGCCCTGCGTGCTGCCGAAGAAATAGAAGAGGCCGCCGATCAGCACGGCGATCAGCACCACCGTCCCGATCAGCTCGATGACGGCGCCGAGATCGTTGATCCTCGTCGCGAGCCTGATGCCGAAGATGTTGAGGGCGCAGACGACCAGCGTCGCCGCGATGCTCAGCATCTGGATCTGGCCTTGCGTCGGCTCCGCCCAGATCTCCGGCGCGAACACCGAGCCGATCGCCGAGGCGGTTCCGGCCGTGCCGGCGATGAAGGAGATGAAAGCCACCCAGCCGGTGAACCAGCCGAAGCTCTTGCCCACCAGCCGGCTCGACCATTGATAGGCGTAGCCGGTGACGGGAATGCGGGCGGAGAGATGCGCGTAGACCGCCACGATGCAGGCGACCAGCGGAATGACCAGCAGCCAGAGCAGGATGCCGATGCCGCCGACCCGGGTGAAGGGATCGGCGAACAGGGTCACCACGCCGGTGTTGATGGACACCATCGAGAAGGCCAGGGCGAAGGACGTGAACGGTCCCATCGTCCGGTGCAGCTTCTGCTTGTAGCCGAGAGCGGCGAGATCGGCGTCGTCGGCCGACCCCGCGGCGGGCGCCGGGGAGAGCTCCAGCCGGGCATCGATCGAGGTCATCACGGACGCCCTCCCTCGATATCGCCGAGCACCTCGTCGAGCACGTCCAGGGCCTTGGCCAGGTCCTCGCGGGCGATGTCGAGCGGCGGCTTGATCTTGATCAGGTTGCCGAGGCCGGCATAGCGGCTCTCGCCGAACAGCACGCCCTTGGCGAGGCCCCGGCGGTACACCTCCTGCGCTTCGCGCCGGGCGGGCTCCTTGGTCGTCCGGTCCGTCACCAGCTCGATCGCGACCATCAGGCCGGGACAGCGGACATCGCCGATCAGCCGGCGGCGGGCCTGCATCTCCCTGAGCCGCAAGGTGGCATAGTCGCCGTGCTCCCGGGCACGGTCGCACAGCTTGTCGCTCTGGATGGCGTTGACCGTGGCCAGGGCGGCCGCCAGCGAGACCGGGAAATGGCCGAAGGTCAGCGCGTCCTCGCCTTCGTCGAACCATGTCAGCCTCTCGTCGGCCAGGATGCCTGCCAGGGGGAAGCCGCCGCCGACGCCCTTGCCGAAGGTGAGGATGTCGGGCACGACGCCGTAATAGTCCGACGCCCACATCGTCCCCAGGCGTCCGAAGCCGGACTGGATCTCGTCCCAGATCAGCAGAATGCCGTGCCGATCGCAGAGATCGCGCAGTCCGGTGTAGAAGGAGCGGGGGAATTCGTTGTGGCCGCCATTGCCCTGGATCGGCTCCATCATCACGGCCGCGACCGGGCCGTCGAGCCCCTTGCCGATCATGTCGTCGATCAGGTCGAGGCACAGGGCCGCGTCCTGCTCAGGCGTGAGGCCCTTGCGGGGACGATAGGTATCGGGACGCGGGGCGCGGGCGAAGCGCGGCTGGATCGGCAGGAACGGATTGTCGGGATGCGGCCAGCTCGCGGCGAGCGTCGCCAGCGACCTGCCGTGATAGCCGTCCTGGAGGACGATGAGGTTTTTCGCCTCCGGCCGGTTCTTGAAGGCGAGCTTCATGGCCATTTCGGTCGCCAGGCTGCCATGGAGGCAGTAGCCGACCTGGTGAAGGGCGCCCGGAGCGATCTCCCGCAGCTTGGCGGACAAGGCCAGCAGCGGAACCGAGTTGAAGTTGGGGCGCGCATGGGTGATCTGGCGGATCTGCGCGATCGCCGCCTCGATCACCCGAGGATCATTGGCGCCGAGATTGTTGGACCATGCCTGGGACGTGCAGTCGATATAGCGCCGGCCCTGGTCGTCCCAGACGTAAGACCCCAGCGCCTTCACCAGGGTCAGCTTCTCCGGTCTTTCCGCCGTGCCGACCGGATCTGACTTGCCCGGCTCCAGTCCCGGGCGACGAAGAGCAGATGTTTGCAACATGATGTTTCCCTCCGGCCGGCGCAATTGCATGGCCGGGTTGCACGGTAGGCATGCGTGCTGCATGGTGAGAAAGACGATTTTCCACCTGACTTATTTGCCCCGCTTATGAGCGCTGATCTCCGGCATTTGCGTGCCTTCGCAGCCGTTGCCGAGGAGCTGAACTTCGTTCGAGCGGCCGAGCGCCTGCATGTTTCCCAGCCGGCCTTGTCGCAGACCATCCGGCAGCTCGAAGCGATCCTGAACGTGCAGCTGTTCGACCGCGACACGCGGCAGGTCCGCCTGACGGACGCGGGAGCGTCCCTCCTGGAGGAAGCGCGCGATATCCTGAACCGCTACCAGGCCTTCGTCGACCGCTCCCGCGCCCTCGGCCGCGGACTGCGGGAGACCTTGCGGGTCGGCTATCTCATCGGCGCCGCGGTCGATCTCGTCCCGTCGGTCATTCGCGCTTTTCGAGACCAGTTTCCGAACGTCAATCTGATCCTGAAGGAATATGATTTCTCGATGCCGGAGGCGGGCATCTTCGGCGAAGTCGACGTCTCTATCCTGCGGCCGCCGATCGAAGATGGTGCGCTGCAATTCGTCACGCTGCTCGAAGAGCCTTGCGTCGCCTGCCTGCCCGCGGGGCATCCGCTGGCACGGGCTCCCACGGTCAGCGTCTTCAAGCTCCTGGACGAGCCCATCGTCGCTGCACCGGGGCACGGCGTCTGGCGGGACTATTGGCTCGCCTGCGATTTTCGTGACGGGCGGCCGCCGAACGTGGTGCACGAGGCTCCGACATTCGAGGCGGAGCTTCAGGCCGTCGCCGCCGGGCGCGGCATCAGCATCACGGCCGCGGCGGCGGGGCGCTTCTATGCAAGGCCCGGGCTGGCCTTCCCGACGATCGCGGACATGCCCCCGTGCAAGGTCTCCGTCGCCCTCCCGGCCAATCCGGTGCCGCTCGCGCTGCAATTCGCGCGAATCGCGACATCGGTCGCTGGGGCTCACAGGCCGGCATGAGCCGTGGATCGCGACGCAGGGCTGCGGGCGCCGCCTCGGTCTGCGCATCCGGCTGCCGGCGCCGGGGAGCGCGGCGGCTCATCCGTGAGCCCGACCGTCTGCCCTGGCTTAGGCCGCCTTCTCCCCGCAGAGCCTGGCGCATGCGGCGATGATGCGGTCGCAGGCCCTGACGAGATCCTCCGTCGCGGACGCATAGGAGATGCGGACATAGGCGGGGGCCAGGAAGCCCGAGCCGGGGACGACGGCAACGCCGGCTTCCTCGAGCAGATACATGGCGAAATCGGTGTCGGTCTCGATCATCCGCCCGGAGGCCGTCCGCCGGCCGATCACGCCGGCACAGCTGGGAAAGACGTAGAACGCTCCGTCCGGGATGCGGCATGTCAGCCCCGGCGCCCGGTTGAGCATCTCGACCACGAGGTCTCGGCGCGTCTCGAACTCGGCCGCGAAGCGCGGCACATGGCTCTGGTCGCCGGCGATCGCCTCGATCGCGGCATGCTGCGAGATCGAGCTGGTGTGGGACGTCGTCTGGCCCTGGATGACGTTCATGGCCTCGATCAGCTCGATCGGTCCGGCGCCATAGCCGACGCGCCAGCCGGTCATGGCATTGGTCTTGGAGACGCCGTTGACGACGAGCGTGCGCCTGAACAGGTCGGGAGCCGCGCGTGCCATGCTGACGAAGCGCGCCGGTCCGTAGACCAGCTTCTCGTAGATGTCGTCGGCGAGAACCCAGACATGCGGGTGGCGGCGCAGCACTGCCGCGAGCCCGACCAGCTCGGCCTCGCTGTAGACGGCGCCGGTGGGATTGCAGGGCGAGTTGAGCAGCAGCCACTTGGTGGCGGGTCCGATGGCCGTCTCGAGCGCCGCCGGATCGAGCTTGAAGCCGTCGGCCTCGGCGCAATCCACGATCACCGGCCGGCCGCCGGCCAGCCGCACCATGTCGGGGTAGGAAACCCAGCAGGGCGCGGGAATGACCACCTCCTCGCCGGGATCGAGGCTGGCGAAGAGCGCGTTGAAGACGATCTGCTTGGCCCCGCACCCGACCGTGATCTGGTCCAGCGTATAGCCGAGGTCGTTGTCCCGAAGCAGCTTGTCGCGAATGGCCGCCCGCAGCGGCTTGATGCCGGCCACCGGGGTGTATCGTGTCCGGCCCTCCTGAATGGCGCGAATGCCGGCACCGGCGACGTTCCCGGGAGTGTCGAAATCGGGTTCGCCGGCGCTGAGCGTGATCACGTCCCTGCCCTGCTCCCGCAGCGCCGCAGCCCTGGCGGTCATCGCCTTCGTCTCGGAGGGGCGGATCTGGCCGATGCGACGCGCAAGGATTGTCATGGCTTGTCCTGCCTCGCCCCCAGGTCCGAGCCGGCGCGGACTGAAACGCCGGGGCGCCGCCGCCGGCAGCGTTTGCGTCGGCTCGCTGCGCGTGCTCGCGCAGTTCTATGGCGCGCCGCTGGGATGGCCGCCAGTCCGAAGTTCTAACAAGCTTGACAGTTAAACTGACATGAAACCGTCACAGGGCGGGTTTGGCGTCGTCCGCTCGGCCGGCTTCCACCAGGGCTTCCAGAAAGGCGCGGTGGTGCCTGCTGCGCATCGCGATCGCCGGATAGAGCGTGTGAAACCCCGGGCCCGCCACGGTGCGGTCGGCGAATGGCGCGACCAGGCGTCCGCCGGCCATGTCGTCACGAACCAGGCAGAGCGGTCCGATCGCGATGCCGAGGCCGCTGATGGCCGCCTGAAGGGACAGGAAGAAATGCTCGTAATATGGGCCGGGCGGCGTCTCCTCGAGGGGGATGCCGCTGACTTCGAACCATTTCCGCCAGGCATCCGGTCGCGACTTGAGGTGCAGCAGGGTCTGGTGACGAAACGTGCCGGGATCCCGGCAATCCACCTCGAGGCTCGGAGACATCAGGGCCGTCGAATGGTCTTCGACGATCTTCTGACATTTGCAGTCCAATCTTTCCATGGGAACCCGTCTGAAGATGAAGTCGTAGCTTCTGTTCAGATGATCGATGCCGTCCGACGTCGACGTCTCGACGACCACCTTGACCGACGGGTTCTGGATCTGGAACTGCGAGGATTTCGGTATGAGCCACCGCATCGCGAAGGAGGGCGTCGCATTGACGGTGATCGTCGTGCTTCCGTTCCGGGAATTGAATTGGTCGCATGCGGTGGCCATGCGATCGAACGCCATTTTCAGCTCCTCGAGGAGCAGCCGGGCTCCTTCGGTCGGCTCCACCCTGCGTCCGCGCCTGAGGAAGAGGGCTTGCCCGAAATACTCTTCCAGACTTTTGATCTGCTGGCTGACGGCGCTGTGAGAGACGCCCAGCTCGGTGGCCGCCTGCGTCACGCTCGCCCGCCTGGCGGTTGCCTCGAAAGCGCGCAGCGCGTTGAGGGATGGCAGCTTCCGCATGTCAGTTTTCCTAACCAACATGTTAGGAGAACATGCTTTACTTGCAAATGCAAATGCACAATCGTCGAACAAGACGTTGAAAGATGTGCCGCGCCGAGCCTGGATGATCTTTCGAGTCGAGCCAATCTCTTCCCACGGCGAGCGAAATCAGTTGCATGAAGCCAGGCAGCCGCAAGGTCGTCGTCGTCAGTTTTGACGGCCTCCGGCCAGATCTGATCGATCGTGTCCTGACGCCGAACATCTGCCGGCTGCAGGATGTCGGTGCGACGCTCGCGCGGCACCGGACCGGCTATCCCAGTGAAACGCGCGTGGCATTTCCGAGCCTGGTGACGGGCGCGACCGCCAGCCGTCACGGCATGGTGGGCAACAAATACGTGGATCGTCTGGCGACGCCCCACCGCTATGTCGATACCGCCGATGCGGTTCTGCTCGACCGGCTGAACCGGGAGAGCGCCGGCCGCCTGATGACGACCCCGACACTGGGGGAGATCCTTGCGACGGCCGGTCGAAGCATGGCGGTGCTGGCGAGCAACACGGCCGGCACGACGCGGCTCTTTCATCACAAGGCCGAAGACTTCGGCCATATCAGGCTCTCCGGTCATTTCCGGGAAGCGTGCACCCCTGCCGACGTCCTGGCCGCAGCCGAGGCGCAGTTCGGCCGGCTGCCGCCGGTCCCGCCGCGGGGCGAACCGGACTTTGAAGCACAGGACTTCCTGACCTCCGCGTTCCTGGGCCTGATCTGGCCGCGTTTTGCGCCGGACCTGACCATCCTGTCCTTCGGCGAGCCCGACACCAGCTCTCATCTCAACGGCACCGGGGCGCCGAAGACGCGCGAGATCATCGCGTTCTGCGATCGCCAGCTCGGCCGGCTGATCGACTGGTGGGAGGGCGAAGGCCGGGATGCCGGCGTCCAGATCATGGTCATGTCGGACCATGGCCACATCACCGCCCATACCAGGGCCTCGGTCGTCGGCGATCTCGGCCGGGCCGGCTATTCGCCGGGTGTCGCGCCCGGCATCGGCGTCGACGTCGTCGTCGTGCCCGGACAGGTGGGCTCGCTCTATCTGACGGATCCGGATCCCTCGCAGGTGACCCGGCTGGTCGAGTCCATCGTGGGCCTGCCCTGGTGCGGACCGGTCTTCACCAGGCCGAGGAACGAGGTCGAAGGCATCGCCCGGGGCAGCCTGGGAATGCATCTGGTCTTCGCTGACCATGACAGGGCGCCGGATGTCTATTTCGCCTTCCGCGCCGACGACACGGTCGATCCGTTCGGTCTCATCGGCGGCACCTTCTACGACAATGACCGGCGAGCGGGCCTCGGCGTGCACGGCGGACTGCATCCGAAGGAATTGGCCACCGTCGGCGTCGTCGCCGGCTCGTCGTTCCGCGGTGCCGGGTTCGTGTCCAGCACGCCGTCCGGCATCTGCGACCTGGCGCCGACCATTCTGCGGATCCTGGGCATCGCGCCACCGGCCGGCATGACCGGGCGCGTGCTTGCCGAGATCGTCGACGACGAGTCGTCGGCCGATGCGAGCCCGGCCGTCCGGTCGGAACAGGTCACCGCCGGCCTCGGCGACTACGAGCAGGTCCTGCGGCGGGTCGCCGTCGGCCCGACGATCTATCTCGACGGCGGTTGGGCCGGCGTGAAGGCGACACGAGACCGCGGGCTGTCCGACGCGCCGGGCGCTCGCGGTGGCGGCACAGCCGCGTGAAAGGCCGGCGCAGTCTGGATTGAGGAGAGATCCATGGGGTCCCCGTCCCGCCGCGACGTCCTTGCCGCGATGCTCGCCGCGCCCGCCGCGATGTCGGCCGGGCGCGGCCACGCGCAAACGCCGATGACGCTGAAAGCTTCCTATTCCACCAGCGCATTCGACAAGCTGATGGCGCAGGCCGGTGCGCTGTATGCCCGGCGCGGCACGACGATCGTCGAGTTTCTGCGCCCGACGCCGGAGAACCACGACGCCCACCTGAAGCAGACATTGCTGCGGGCCGTCACCGGCGGCCTGCCGGACGTGTCGTTCCAGGCCAACAATCACGTCGCGCGCCTGGTGCGCAGCACGATCGCGCAGCCGCTCGACGCCTTCGCGAATTCGGATCCCGATTGGTCCGCCGTCGGGACATCGGCGGTCGGCCGGGTCGGCCGGGTCAATGGCATCGTCTATGGCATACCTTTCCAGATATCCGTGCCGATCTGCATGGTGAATCTCGATTTGGCTGCGCGCGCGGGCGTTGCTCCGGATGCCATCCCGCAGGACTGGCCGGGACTGCTGTCGCTGGCCAAGCAGATCACGGCGCTGGGCTCCAGGCTCGTCGGTGGCTTCTTCGACTTCGGCGCCGCCTGGACGTTCCAGGCGCTCGTCACGGCGCAGGGCGGGCGCATGGCGACGCCGGATGGCCGCAAGGTCGCGTTCGACGGAGCGGAAGGCCTCGCCGCGCTTCAGGTCGTTCGCGGATTTGGCGAAGCCGGCATGGTGGACATGACCCAGTCGCAGGCGCTGCAAGCCTTCGGTGCCGGCATGATCGGGGTTCTCGCCACCTCCAACAACGTGCTCGCCGGCCTGGAACAACAGGCCGGCGATCGGTTCAGGATCGGCACGGTGCCGTGGCCTCTGACCTCGCCGGAAGGGCGGGTGCCGGCAGGCGGGCGAACCGGCGTGATCTTCACCAGGGATGCTGCGCGCCAGGCTGCCGCATGGGATTTCCTGCGCTTCATGTCGAGCCCGGAGGTTCAGACCCTCGTCGTGAAGGCGACCGGCGCGATCCCCGTCGATCCCGATGCGGTCGAGGCGCCGGAGCGGCTCGGGCGGTTCTATGCGGAGCATCCCAACCATCGGGCCGGCCTGGCGCGGAGCAGGCAGCTCACCGGCTGGTACAGCTATCCCGGCGACAACACCGCGGAGATCACCGACGTCATGATCGAGCATCTGCGATCGGTCGCCGCACGGACGGTCGCTCCGGAGCCCGCCCTCGAGGCGATGCGCCGCGACGTGCAAGCGCTCCTGCCCGCAACCCTCTGAGCAGGTCGACGACCGCGCTGCGCGTCAACGGCTGGACAAGACACGAAATGGCGCAAATGACCCATGTGGCGGTGGTCGGGGCCGGCATTGTCGGTGTGACGACGGCTTATTCGCTGCTTCGGAGCGGATACGCAGTCACCCTGGTCGATCCGGAAGAGCCGGGCAGCGCCCGGGCGGCCAGCTTCGGCAATGGCGGGTGGCTCAGCCCGAGCCTGGTCATCCCCAGCGCGATGCCGGGGCTCTGGAAGATGATACCGGGCATGCTGCTGGATCCCAGGGGGCCGCTCACCGTCGATATCCGGCGGCTTCCTCGCTTGATGCCGTGGCTGACGCGGTTCATCTGGAACGGGGCGACCGAAGAGCGCGTCAGGCCGACGTCACGGGCCCTGAGCCGTCTCGTCGGCAGCTGCCCGGACAGGCACCGCCAGATCGCGTCCGAGATCGGCGCCTCGCATCTCATCGAGCCGAGCGGCCTTCTGTTCCTGTACAGAAGCCGGCAAGCCTATGCGCGGGAGGCCCTGCCGTGGGCCTTGCGGCGGGAGCTCGGTGCCAGGTGGATCGAGCTCGACGAGGGGCCCCTGCGCGAGGTCGAGCCGGGGACGCCCGATATCTACGGGTTCGGCGCGCTGGTCGAGGGCGGCCATTGTGTCGACCCCGGCAAGTTCGTCGCCGCGCTCGGCCGCTTCCTCGTCGCGAACGGGGTCGTCCATCGCCGGGGCAGAGCCCTGGGCTTCAGCTTCGACGGCGATCGTCTGACCGGTATCGAGACCGAGGGCGGAAACATTGCCTGCGACAAGGCGGTCGTCTCGGCAGGCGCCTGGTCGGGCACGCTGGCAGCCGCGCTCGGCGACAGGGTCCCGCTCGAGGCCGAGCGCGGCCACCACATCGTCATTCCCGGCCCGGCGCCGGCGCTGCGCAACCGCCTCCTGCTCACGGACCGCAAGATCACCGTGCGAAGGGTCGGGGATGCGACGAAGATCACGGGCCAGGTCGATTTCTCCGGGCTGGAGAAACCCGCCAATCCGCTGCGGTTCCAGGTCCTGCGGGATCTGGCGGCCGACGCCTTCCCGATCCTGGGCAGCGCCGGGAGCCGCGAGATGGCCACGTGGATGGGGCGTCGGCCATCGCTGCCGGACGGGTTGCCGGTCATCGGGCGCAGCACGCGCTCGCCCGACGTGGTCCATGCGTTCGGGCATGGGCATGTCGGCTTTGCCTCGGCGCCGGAAACGGCGCGGCTGGTGACGGGCATCATCACCGGCACCGCTCGCGAAAGCGACATTGCCGCCTACTCGCCGAGGCGATTCCGATAGTCGCGGCGCCCCAGCCCTATTCCGCCGCGTCGCGCAGAGCCGGCTGCTGCTCCAGCGCCCGCATCCCGGCATTGATGCTGGCGATCAGCGCCTCGACCTCGTCCCGGTCGAAGCGCAGGCGCAGCCGCCGGTCGAGCGAGGTGACGATGCCGAAGAACGAGTTGCGGCAATGCTCGAGCAAGCGCTCGGCGTCGGCTTCGTTCACCGCCAGCTTGCCGGCGAGGAAGCCGGCGAAGGCCTTCCGTGCGATCGGGTTCTCCAGGATGAAGATCGGCTGCGTGTCCCAGGCGACGGGGCGGTGACGCACGACGCCGGCATCGCATTGCACGCGCGCCTCAAGGCGGATGTCGCGCGAGGAGGCGCCGATCGCCACCGTGACCACGTCGGTGTCGAGCACCCAGCCGCCCCGCGCCGGATCGAAGGCCTCGAAGTCGCGGGCCGTCAGGGCAATCCGCACCCGCCTGGTCTCGCCGGGCTCGAGCGCCACCTTGACGAAGCCGCGCAGGTTGCGCGGGCTCGCCTGCAGGCGCGGGGCCGTGGGCTGGAGATAGAGCTGGACGATCTCCTTGCCCGCTCTCGCGCCGGTGTTGGTGACGGAGACGCTGGCGGTGAGGCCCTCCCCGGGACCGACGCGCGTGCGGTCGAGGGTCAGATCGGCATAGGCGAAGCTGGTGTAGCTCAGCCCGAAGCCGAAGGGGAACAGCGGCTCGATGCCACGCTTGTCGTAGTGGCGGTAGCCGACATGGATGCCTTCGCAATAGAGGTGCCGGCCGTTCTCGCCCGGATAGGTCGGGTAGCCCGGGATGTCCTCGATCCGCTTGGGGAAGGTGGTGGTGAGCTTGCCGGACGGGCTCACGCGTCCGAACAGGATGTCGGCCACTGCCGCGCCCATGCCCTGGCCGGAGAAGAAGGTCTCGACCACGGCTCCGACCGCATCGAGCCAGGGCATCGCCACCGCGTCGGGATTGGCGAGAACGACGATCACCTTCGGATGCGCCGCCGCCAGCGCGGCGATCAGCGCATCCTGCCCCGGCGCGAGCGCGAGGTCGCGGCGATCCGAGCCTTCGCCGTCATAGCCGACGATGGTGTTGGCGAAGACGATGACGGTGTCGGCCCTTGCCGCCGCCGCCAGAGCCTCCTGCCGCAGCGCCTCATGGCGGGCGGGATCGTCGGACGTGCCGACGACATGGTCGACCTGCGCGGCGAGGCGGCGGATCTCGTCGAGCGGGCGGTCGACGAAGGTCGGCGTCGTGGTGGCGCAGCCCGAGCCCTGGATCACCGCCTCGGTCGCGCTCTCGCCGATCACCAGGATGCGGCCGGCCTTGCCGGGATCGAGCGGCAGCAGGCCGTCCTCGTTCCTCAGCAGCACGATCGATTCCGCCGCGAAGCGCCGGGCGAGGGCGTGATGGGCGGTGAAGTCGCACGGCCGGCGGTCCTCGCCGGCGAGCGCCCGCCCCACCAGGACGAGCACGCGCTCGCAGGCGCTGTCGACCACGGCCATCGGCACCGTGCCGGCCTCGATCGCCGCCAGCAGGTCCTCCTTACGGGTCGAGCTCTCCGGCATGTCGAGGTCGTTGCCGGCGATGAGCGAGGCGGGCCGGTCCTTGACGCCCTGCCAGTCCGACATGACCAGGCCCTCGAAGCCCCAGTCCTCGCGCAGCACCTCGGTGAGCAGCCAGTGGTTCTCCGCGGCCTGGACACCGTTGAGCCGGTTGTAGGCGCTCATCACCGTCCAGGGCCGGCTCTTGGCGACGGCTCGCTCGAAGCCGAGAAGATAGATCTCGCGCAGCGCTCGTTCCTCCACCACCGAATCCATGGTGGTGCGCTCGACCTCGGAATTGTTGCAGGCGAAATGCTTCAGCGAGGCGCCGACGCCGCCGTCCTGCATGCCGTTGATGACGCCGGCGGCGATGTCGCCGGTCAGCACCGGGTCCTCGGCGTAATATTCGTAAGCGCGGCCGCCGAGCGGGGTGCGGCGGATGTTGATGCCCGGCCCGAGCAGCACATGCACGCCCAGCGCCTGGCATTCGCGGGCGAGGGCCGCGCCGAGCTCGTGGGCGAGGTCGACGTCCCAGGAGCAGCCCAGGCTCGAGCCGTTGGGAAAGCAGGTCGCGGCCTTCATCGTGCCCCAGGCGGTCTGCACGTCGTTGGCGCGGCGGTTGACCACGCCGAGGAAGGCGTCGAAGTCCTGGCCGCCCTTCATGTCGTTGTCGATCTGGTCGACGGAATAGCGCACGCCATAGGTGCCGTCGGTCATGACGATGGAGGGGATGCCGAAGCGCTCGATCGCCCGCGTCTTCCACATGTTGAAGCCGCTGAGGAGGTCGACTTTCTCGGCATGGGTGAGAGAGGCGATCACGGTCTTGGCGTCGAAGGCGGTCATGCGGGTCTCCTCGCCATCACGGGCGCTGCTCGGACTTCGCGTCGAACAGCGAAGCCTTGCTCATGTCGAAATGCCGGGTGAGCTCGCCTCGCGAAAATAATATCTCTCGATGATCTGGATCGGAAATCGTGATCCAGGCGCGCAGCCGCTATGCCGCGCGCCGGCCGATCGCCCCTTCGAGCAGGCCGCCGAGCCGGGCGATGCCCGCCTCGATCGCCGCCTCGTCGGCGCAGGAGAAGCTGAGGCGCAGCGTGTTGGCGCCAGTGCCGTCGGCGTGGAAGGCCTGGCCCGGCACGAAGGCGACCTTCTGCGTCTCGACCGCCTCGGCGAGCAGCGCTGCCGCATCGAGGCCGGCCGGCAGGGTCAGCCAGACGAACATGCCGCCCTCGGGTCGCGTCCAGGCGACGCCTGCCGGCATGTACCGGGCGAGGGCGGCGAGCATGGCGTCGCGCCGGCGCCTGTAGACGGCGCGGACCCGCTCGACCTGTTCGCCGAACTGGCCGGCGGCGACCTCGGCGATCGCCATCTGGTTGATGGTGGAGGAGTGCAGGTCCGCCGCCTGCTTGATCAGCACCAGCTTGCCGATCACCGCCCGGCTGGCGACGACGAAGCCGACGCGCAGGCCCGGCGACAGGGTCTTGGAGAAGCTGCCGCAATAGATCGTCCGCGTCCGCTCGATGTCGCCGCCCTTGCGGGCGAGCTCGAGCGCCAGGATGGGCGGGATCGGCTCGCCGTCATAGCGCAGCGCCTGATAGGCGGCATCCTCGACCAAGGCGACGTCGAGCTCCTCGGCGAGATCGATCAGCCGCTCGCGGCCCTCCCGGCCCAGGGTCTCGCCGGTCGGGTTGGCGAAGTCGGCGGAGAGATAGGCGAGCTTGACCCGGCCGCCCGCAGCGGCCGCGGCCTGGCGGTAGGACTCGGCCGTGCGGTTGCCGCCGGGCGAGAGCTGGTCATAAGCCGGCTCATAGGCGTTGAAGGCCTGCAGCGCGCCGAGATAGGTCGGCGTGGTGACGAGGGCGGTGTCGCTGGGCGAGAGATAGAGCTTGCCGAGATAGTCGAGCGCCTGCTGCGAGCCCGAGACGATGAAGACGTTGTCGGCCGTGCAGGCGATGCCGAGCCCGGCCATCTGCCCGACCAGCCGGTCGCGCAGCGGCCGGTAGCCCTCGCTCACCGAATATTGCAGGGCCGCGCGTCCGGCCTCGCCGGCGAGGATGTGCCGATAGGCCTCGGCGAAAGCCTCGGCGGGGAAGAGCGCGGGATCGGGAATGCCGCCGGCAAAAGAGACGATGTCCGGCCGGTCGAGCAGCTTCAGCAGCTCCCGGATCTCCGACGCCTTCATGCGCCCCGCGCGCGTGGCAAAGGCCGCTTCCGTCACCATGGGGTCCTCCATCGGCTTTTGCGGCAGCATCGCACCTTGGGCAAATAAGTCAATAGTACTGACCTATTTGGCGAGGTCGACATGAAGCCGGAGCCCGATCCACCGTGAGGTTGTGATGTCGGGGAGCCGATCGAGAGGCGCCGCCGCTTGCGGCCCTCAGCCTGTTCGCCGGCGAGCCGCTATCAGCCGCGGCGCAGCGCCAGGCTCCAGCGATGGAGCGCCTCGATGCCGAGCCGGACGTCTGCGACGGTGACGCTTTCGGCGGGATGATGGCTGATGCCGCCTGCGCAGCGCAGGAACAGCATGCCGATCTCGGTGATCGCGCTCACGGCGATGCCGTCATGGCCCGCGCCGCTCGCCAGGCGTGGGGCGGGCAGGCCCATGCCCGCGAGGACCCCGGCCAGAGCTTCGACGAGGCGTGGCGAGCAGGGCGTCGTCTCGGTCCGGCTGGTGACCTGCCAGGCAAGCTCGACCCTGCGGCGCCGGGCGGACGCCTGGAACTCCGCCAGGGCGGCGTCGACGAGCCTGGTGCGGACCTCGTCCTGCGCCGCGCGGATGTCGACGGAGAAGCGCACCCGGCCGGGGATGACGTTCACGGCATCGGGGGCGACCCGCAGGTGGCCGACCGTGCCGACGGCCTCGGCGCCGGCGCAGAGGCGTTCGACCGCCAGCACGCATTCGGCGGCGGCGGCGAGCGCATCGCGCCGCAGACGCATCGGCACGGTGCCGGCGTGCCCCGCAGTGCCGTCGACGGTGACCAGCAGGCGCGTCGCCCCGGCGATGGCGGTGACGCAGCCGAGCGGAACATCCGCGTCCTCCAGCGCCGGTCCCTGCTCGATATGCAGCTCGAGATAGGCGGCCGGCGGATCCCGGCGCCGGCTGGCGGCGCCGACGCCGTCCGGATCGACGCCGAAGCTGCGCAGCGCCGTCGCAGCGTCGATGCCGTCGGCGTCGCGCCGCTCCCGCCAGTCCGGCGCCAGCGTGCCGGCCACGGCGGCGCTGCCGAGGATCGAGCCGCCGAAGCGCACGCCCTCCTCGTCGGCGAAGCCGATCACCTCCACGGCGAGGGGCAGGCGGCGGCCCTCGCGCCGCAGCCGTTCGACCACGGCGATGCCCGCGACCACGCCGAGCGGCCCGTCATAGCGGCCGCCGTCGCGCACGGTGTCGAGATGCGAGCCGATCATCACGGCAGAGGCGCCGGCGGTCTCCGCCTCCCAGCGGCCGACGACATTGCCGGCCGCGTCGATCCCAGCCGCCATGCCGGCCTCGCGCATCCAGGCGAGGACGCGGGCATTGGCGTCGCGCAACGCCGGCGAGAAGGCGAGGCGCGTGATCCGGCCGGGCTCGTCGGTGCAGGCCGCGAGCGCGTCGAGACGCGCCATCGCGATGTCGGCGTCGTCCCGGCTCGGCTCAGAAGCGGACGTCACGGTTGACGTCCTTGTAGAGGAGATAGGCCGAGGGGGTCCAACCCGTGGGGTAGAACAGCTGCGGACAATAGGGGCCCATCCAGATGAAGTCGCCCTGCCAGACCTCGTGCCAGTCCTGGTCGAGGAGATACATGCCCTGGCCTTCCAGCATCACCAGCCCGTGCTCGTTGATGTGGGTCTCCACATCGGGAAAATGGGCGCCTGGCGCGAAGGACAGGATGTTCATCTCCATGTCGAAGCGCATGTCGCCATGGGGCAGGAGGTGCTCCCAGGTGCGGCCCTCCGTGCCGTTGTGGTTGACTTTCTCGACCGCGGAGCGCCGGGAGACGATCGGCTCGGGCACCGGCAGCCCGGCCGGCTCATAGGGCCGCTTCAGGCCGATCACGGCGGCCTCTTGCGGGCCGTCATTGCGCAGGGAGAAGCGGGTCTCCGGCGGGAGATAGGCAAAGCCTTCGCGGTCGAGCGGGAAGGCCGTGCCCTCGACCGTGAGCATCACCGGCCCGCCGGTGATGTAGAAGAACCGCTCCAGGCCGTCGCCGAAGGCTTCGCACGTGCCGCCGTCCGGCGCGATCTCGAGCAGGGCCTGGGCAAAGCGGGCGCCGAGCTGCGGCGCGGCCTGGAAGCGCACGATGGTCTTCTCCCAGCGCGGGAGGTAGCTGTCCATGATGCCTTCGGGCGGCATCACGGCATAGTTGCGCTTCACGACGCCGCGGGTATGGCCATAGGCGCCGGGCGGCAGGCGGCCCGGCTTCACCGGCATCGAGCGGGGATGCATCGAAGACCTCCCTCAGAAATCGGCCGGCAGCGCCACCGTCATGATGATCTCGACGAGGTCGCCGTCGGGCATCACCGACTGCACGAAGGAGCGGACGGGGCCGCAGCCTGCGGGCATCCATTTCGCCCAGACCGCGTCGAATTCGGGCTTGCGGCCATGGTCGGTGACGATCACCTCGGCCCGCATGATCCGGGTCCGGTCGAGGCCGTGGTCGCGGAGATAGCCGTCGATGACCGCGAGCGCGTCCTCGGCCTGGCCGGGCAGGTCCAGCGTCAGGTCGCGCGCGGTGGCGACGCACCAGAGGAAGCCGCCGCCGCCGGGAAAGCGGTGGATCGCGACCTTGGACTTGGTCGGCATCTCCTCGATCGGGGTGCGGATGATGTCGGTCATGATCGTTCCTCAGGCGAGTTGGGCGCGGGCGGCGTCGAAGCCGTTGGCGAGGCGGCCGAGCGGCCGGGCGAGGTCGTAGGGGCCGCGTGGCAGGAACCGGCCCGAGCCTTCCTCCGCCAGCAGCTTGCCCTCGCGCATGGCTGGGATGCCGCGGCGGATGGTCATCACCGGCCAGCCCGTCACCTCGCGTCCCTCATAGGGCGTGTAGTCGACGGCATGCTGCAGCAGCGCATTGGTCAGGGTGACGCGCTTGCCCGGGTCCCACAGCACGATGTCGGCATCGGCGCCCGGCGCGATGGTGCCCTTGCGCCCGCCGAGGCCGTAGATCCGCGCCGGGTTGGCGGCCGTCAGGGCGACGAAGGTGGGGAGGTCGATGCGGCCCTTGACCACGCCCTCGGAGAACAGCAGCGGCAGGCGCGAGCCGACGCCCGGCACGCCGTTGGGGATGTCGCGGAAGGAGGCGTCCCGGCCGTGCATGTCCTTGGCATGGTGGCCGGTGGTGTTGAAGGCGCTGTGGTCGGAGGAGACGACGTCGAGCACGCCCTGGCGCATCATCTCCCACAGGCCCTCGTGGTCGGCCTCGTCGCGCGGTGCCGGGCTGCACATGGCCTTCGACCCCTCGAAGCCGGGGCGGTCCATGTCGGCGGCGGTGAGGGCGAAATACTGCGGGCAGGTCTCGCCCCAGACCTTGAGGCCGCGGCGCTTGGCCCGGGCGATCTCCTCGGCGACCTCGGCGCAGGAGACGTGGAAGACCTGGATCGGGGTGTCGACCAGCTCGGCCAGGGCGATGGCGCGGTAGGTCGTCTCGCGCTCCACCACCTTGGGCCGCGACCAGGCATGGTATTTCGGCGCGGTCAGGCCGGCGGCCAGGAGCTGCTCGGTCAGCCAGCCGATGGCGTCGTAGTTCTCGCAATGCACCGCCACCATGGCGCCCTCGCGCCGCGCGGCGGCGAGCACGCGCAGGAACTGGCGGTCGTCGAGCCGGGCGCCGTCATAGGTGAGGAAGACCTTGAGGCTGCGGATGCCGGAGGCGACGATCGCCGGGATCTCGGCCAGCACCGCATCGGTCGGATCGGTGACGATCTGGTGGAAGCTGTAGTCGATGATCGAGCGCTCGCCCCGCCGCAGCGTCTCGGCCAGCACGTCGCGGATCGGCTCGCCCTTGAACTGGGCGACGAAGGAGATCGCCGTGGTCGTGCCGCCGGCCAGCGCCGAGCGGCTGCCGGTGACAAAGTCCTCGGCGCCATAGCCCATGCCCGGCTCGACCTGGTCGAGATGGCAATGGGTGTCGACCCCGCCCGGCATCACCAGCAGGCCGTCGGCCTCGATCGTCTGCCGGCCGGCGAGGTTTTCGCCCACGGCGGCGATGCGCCCACCGCGGATGCCGACATCGGCGCGGAAGACCTGCGTTTCCGTCACCACGGTGCCGCCGCGGATGGCGAGGTCGAAATCATCCGTCATGGCGCGGCTCCCTCGAACGGCGCCTGGTGGAAGGCGATCTCGAGCTCCAGGGCGCGCCGGAACCGGTCACCGAGACGATCTTCCTCGGCTGGATCGGCGGCGTCGAGCTGGCGGCGCAGCCAGTCGGCCTGCGCCAGGAATTCGGGTTCGGCATGCAGGTCGACCCAGCGCCTGAGGATGGGATCGCCGATCCGGCATGCGGCGGCGCGGGTGCACCAGGTGGCGTACATCCATTCGGCCGCCAGCATGATGGCGACGCCGTCGCGATAGGTGCCGTCGCGGGCGATGGCGAGCATGCCGTCCCGGAAGGCGAACACCGACGGCGGCAAGGGGCGGGCGCGGTCGGCCGCGGTGATGCCGAGCGCCGCGAAGGTGCGCTCGAAATAGCCGATCTGCTCGACCGCCAGCGCCTGCAGCACCCCGGCGAGCCAGCGCCGCTCCTCCAGTCCTGGTGCCTTGACCAGCATATGCCCGAAGATCAGCATCGCGGTCTCGACGAAATCGCATTCATAGACGAGATAGGCCTTGAAGGTGTCCGCGCTCAGGCGGTCGGCTTCGATCTCGGCGACGAAGCGATGCGCCTGCATCGCGTCCCACACGTCCTGGTTGGCGGCGCGGATGCGCTCCGACAGCGGCTTGATGTCCTTCACGTCGATGCTCACGCTGCTCACTCCCCGGACCGGATGGTCCGGACCTTGTCCATGAAGGCGGCGACCCGCCGCTGGTCGACATTGTTCCACCAGACGCCGTCATGCTTGAGCGCGCTGGCGACGATCACGCCGTCGAGCAGCGGCAGGATGGTGGCGATGTTGTCGGGCGTCGCGCCGCTGCCGACCAGGAGCGGCAGGCCGGTCGCCGCGCGCATCGCCTCGATCTCGTCGACCGCGGCCGCATCGCCGGTGCGCTGGCCGGTGCAGATCACGGCGTCGGCATCGAAGAACTCGACGTCGCGCACCAGCTCCGCCACCGGCCGGTCGGCGACGATGGCGTGGGCGCCGTGCTTGACATGGGCGTCGGCGAAGACGGCGACGTCCTCGGCGCCGATGGCCTTGCGATAGCGCAGCGCCGCCGCCGCCTCGCCCTCGACGATGCCCTCATTGGCGACATAGGCGTTGGCCCATTGGTTGACGCGCACGAAATTCGCCCCGGACGCCTTGGCGACGGCCAGCGCCGGCATGGCGGCGTTGGCCAGGACATTGATGCCGATGGGGACATCGACCTTCTGGCGGATGCGGTCGGTGATGACAGCCAGGCCGGTGGTGATTTCATGGCCGATCCGGTCGGGCTTCAGGAACGGGATGTCCCCGTGGTTCTCGATGATCAGGCCGTCGACGCCGCCATCGACATAGGACATTGCATCGGATATTGCAGTTGAAACAGTATTCTTGAAGTCATTGTCCTGGCATCGTGGCGTTCCAGGCATGGGCGGACAGTGAACAACGCCGATGATGACTTGATTTTTGCCAAATAATCGCTTGATAATGCTTGTCGATTTGTGCGATATCGGGGCCAAGAGCTTGCCTCCTTGAGGGATTTGAATGTTTCTGGTTCTGGGAAACGCGACGGTCGACGAGTCGATGACCGTCGAGGCATGGCCGTCGCCGGGCCAGACGGTGGTGGTCGGCCCGCCACGGCGCGATCTCGGCGGCAAGGGCGCCAACCAGGCGCTGGTGCTCGGCCGGACCGGCGCGCCGGTCCGCTTCGTCGCGGCGATCGGCCGGGATGCCGAGGGCGACTGGATCGCCGCCCGCCTGGCGGCGGAGGGGCTGCCCGAAAGCGACCTGCTGCGCGTCGAGGCGGCGACGGACCGCTCGATGATCTTCGTCAACGGGGCGGGCGAGAATGCCATCGCCTCCACCACGGCCGCGGCCTGCTCGATCGAGCCTGCCATGGCCGCCGCCTGCGTCGCCCGGCTCGGGCCCGGCGACGGGCTGCTGATGCAGGGCAACCTGACGCTCGCGGCGACGCGGGCCGCTTTTGCCGCGGCCCGGCAGACGGGCGTCCGCACGGTGTTCAATCCCTCGCCGGTCCAGCCGGGCTTCGCCGATCTCTTCGCGCTGGTCGACCTGCTCGTCCTCAACGAGGGCGAGGCGGCGGCCTTCGGCGGCGCCGGCGCGCCGGAAGAGGCGGCGCAGGCCCTGCGTCGGGCTGGTGCCGGCACCGTGGTGCTGACGCTGGGTGGGCGCGGCGCCGTGCTGGCCGATGATGCCGGCGCCGACCACGTGCCGGCGCGGCCGGTGCCGGTGGTCGATACGACCGGGGCGGGCGACACGTTCATGGGCGTGCTGGCCGCGGCCGTCCTCCACCGCGGCCTGCCGCTGCGCGCCGCCGTGGCGGCGGCCGGCGCCGCGGCGGCCCTGACGGTGCAGCGCCAGGGCACGGTGTCGGCCTTCCCGAGCGGCGAGGAGATCGCGGGCCTGCTGCCGGGCTGATGGGACCGGAGGCGGCGACGGGAGCCGGTAGCGGGGGCTCGTTCGCGAACAAATGCTTCAGACGATGTCCGAGCATAGCGGCAGAGCGAGATGCGGCCGCCGTTGAAGAGGGCGCGACGCTGGTTTTTCCCCTCCCCCTTGTGGGGAGGGGCTAGGGGTGGGGGTCGTCGGCGTAGGGCGCGCGCTATCCTGGTGGACCCCCACCCCTTACCCCTCCCCACAAGGGGGAGGGGAATGGCTGGCGTCGCGCTCGACGTGGATGGTCCCGAACAGGCTTTCGGCATGAGAGAGGGCCTCACGCCGGCGCCGAGAAGACGCGGCGCGGATTGTCGACCATCAAAGCCCGGATCTCGGCGTCGCTCACCCCATGGCGCTTCAGGCGCGGCAGGAAATGGCGCTGGATATAGGCGTAGCCGAAGCCGCCATAGCGGGTGAGCATCATCTTCAGGAACACGTCCTGCGACAGGACCAACTGGCCGCCGAAGCCGGCATCGATCAGCCCCTTGATGGCGCGGGCGTTTTCCTCCTCGGACGGACATTGCACGCCCTGGTCGGCATACCAGAAGTCCATGCCCACCATGTCATATTCGAGGATGGCGCCGCGGCGGGCGAGCGCGAACTGGTAGTCGGTGTCGAACCAGGACGGGTTCAGGTGGCAGAGGACGGTGTGGCCGAGGTCGCCGCCCTCGTCCGCGACGATGTCGAGCACCCGGTGGGCGTGACGGAACCAGCCGGGAAGATGCACCATCAGCGGCAGGCCGGTGCGCCTTTGCGCCGCGGCGGCGCCGCGCAGGGACTTTTCCTCGTCCGGCGTGAAGTCCGAGGAGACGCCGATCTCGCCGATCAGGCCGATACGGATGCCGCTGTCGCCGACGCCGTCCAGCGCCTCGCGCACGATCTCGTCGGCGATGTCGCGGGCGCTCATCGCCGCGACCTCGGGGGGATGCGAGCTCTGGAGGTAATAGCCGGCGCCCATCACGATCTGCAGGCCCGTCGCCCGCGAAATGCGCGCCAAGGCTTCGGGGTTGCGACCGATGCCGCGGCAGGTCGGGTCGACCACGGTGCGCCCGCCCAGGGCGGCGACGGGCTTCAGCTCGGCGATCGCCAGGGCCTCGTCGTCGAGGGCGCAATTGTGCCGGTTGGCGAAAGGGTCCATCCGCAGTTCGCCGAGGATCTCGATCGAGACCGGGCCGGTGCCGAGATAGGCCCGCTCCGGCTGCTTCGGCTCGTTCCACCAGCAGCGGCAATCGTTGAGGATGTGCTCGTGCATCAGCGTCACGCCGAGGGAGTCGGCCGAAATCGGCCCCAGCACGGTCATCGCCTTGCCGGAGCCGATATGGGTTTCAGAGAGTTCGGACATGGCTGATCCTCAGCTCCGGCGCCGCACGGTGCCGACATGGTCGAAGATGCGGGTGTTGAGCCAGATGGCGGTCAGGATGATGGCGCCGGTGACGATCTGGGTGAAGAAGGCGTCGATATGCGCCAGGATCAGGCCGTTGCTGATCACCGAGATGGTGAGCGCGCCGAGCACCGTGCCGACGATGGTGCCGCGCCCGCCGGCCAGCGAGGTGCCCCCGAGCACCACGGCGGCGATCACGTCGAGCTCCGTGCCGACGGCGGCGTTGGAGGAGCCGGAGCCGAGCCGCGCTGCGACCACCAGGGCGGCAAGGGCCGAGGCGACGCCGCTCCAGACATAGACCGAGGCGACGACCCGCTGGGCCGGCATGCCGACGCGGCGCGCCGCCTCGGCATTGGCGCCGACCGCGCAGACGCGCCGGCCGTAGAGGGTGGTGTTCAGCACGACATAGCCGATCACGGCGACGGCGAGGCCGAGGATGGCCGGATTGGGGATGCCGAAGAGGGTGCCGCGGCCGATCGACAGGAACAGGCTCGGCGGGATCAGGATCGAGAAGCCGCCGGTGAGGACGAGGGCCACGCCGCGGATGGCGGAGAGGCCGGCGAGCGTGACGATGAAGGCCGGGATCTTCTGGTAGGCGATGAAGAAGCCCTGGAACAGGCCGATGGCCGCGCCGAGGGCGAGCATGAGGACGCAGACCAGCGGCCAGTCCCAGCCGGCGCGCAGCAGCAGAGCCGCGGCGGCGTTGACCAGGGCGATGATCGAGCCGACGGAGAGGTCGATGCCGCCCGTGGTGATGACGAAGGTCATGGCCACCGCCACGATCAGCGTCGGCGCCGCCTGGCGCAGCAGGTTGAGGAGGTTGCCCGTCGACAGGAACACGTCGTTGAGCGCCGTGAACAGGGCGCAGCAGGCGATGAGGAACACCGCGATCGACAGGACATGGGCATGCGTCTGGAAGAAGTCGCGCAGCCTGGAGCCCTGCTGGCGCTCGGTATAGGCGGTCATGAGCGAAGCCCCTCTCCGACGATCAGGCGGACGATGTCCTCCAGGCTGGTCTCCTGGATGGCGCGCTCGGCCACCTTGATGCCCTCGTACATCACGGCGATGCGGTCGCAGACGCGGAACAGGTCCTGCAGGCGATGGGTGATCAGCACCACGGCGACGCCTTCGGCCTTGAGGCGGCCGATCAGGGCCAGCACCGCCTCGACCTCGGCGACGGCCAGCGCCGAGGTCGGCTCGTCGAGGATCAGCACGCGCGGATTGAACGAGGCCGACCGCGCGATGGCGATCGATTGGCGCTGGCCGCCGGAGAGCTGCGCCACCTTGACGGCGACGTTGGGGATGCGAATCTCGAGCCGCTGCAGCATCTGGCGGGCACCGTGCTGCATCGCCGCCTTGTCGAGGAAGGGGCCGCGCCGGAGCTCCCGGCCGAGATAGAGATTGCCGGCGACGTCGATCGTGTCGCACAGGCTGAGGTCCTGGTAGACCATCTCGACGCCGCGCTCGCGCGCCTCGGCCGGCCCGGCATAGCGGACCTCCTTGCCGTCGAGCTCGATCGTGCCCTCGTCGGCGATATAGGTGCCGGCGAGGATCTTGGTGAAGGTCGACTTGCCGGCGGCATTGTCGCCGACGAGGCCGAGGCATTCGCCGGACCAGAGGTCGAGGTCGACCCCGCGCAAGGCCTGGTTGGAGCCGAAGGTCTTGCGGATGCCGCGCACGCGCATGCGCGGCTCGCGCCCGCCCCGGACCGCCGGAGCGGAAGCGGCCGGAGCCGCTCCCGTCATGGCGCCCGTCGTCACTTGAACGCCGCCCGGAACTGGTCGACGTTCTTGGAGGTGACGATGGTCACCGGCACCTTGATGGCCTTGTCGACCTTGCCGCCGCTCGCCAGCGTGCCGAGCGCCTCGATCGCCTTCTGGCCTTCCTGCTCGGGGTCCTGCTGCACCACGCCGACGAGGTAGCCGGCATCGATGGCGGCTACCGCCTGGGCGCTGAGGTCCCAGCCGAAGATCTTGACCTTGTCGGTGCGGCCCTGGCTCTGCGCCGCGGCGATGGCGCCGACGAGGGCGGGCTCGCCGGTGGCGTAGATCGTCTGCATGTCGGGGTTGCCGGTGAGCAGGTTCTCGCCTGCCGACAGCGCCTGGTCCTGGATGTTGCGGCCATCGACGACACCGACCGTGGTGACGCCGCCGGCGGCCTTGATGACGTCGTCGAAGCCCTTCTGGCGGGTGTTCTGCAGGTCGGAATTGAGGGCGCCGACGACGCCGAGCGTCGCCTTGCCGCCGAGATTGGCCTTGACGTAATCCATGTAGAACTCGCCGATCAGCTTGCCGGCGGCATAATTGTCGACCGAGATCTGCGAGGCCTGCGGCCCCTCGGGCAGGATGCCGTCGACGGCGACGACCGGGATGCCCGCTGCGACCGCCGAGCGGACCGCCGGCATGATGCCGTTCTGGTCGACCGAGACGATGACGATGCCGTCGACCTTCTGCTGGGTATAGGTGTCGAAGGCGTTGTCCTGGGCCTGCGCCGAATTGTTGGCGTCGAAGACCAGCAGCTTGTCGCCGGCGGCGTCGGCGGCCTTCTGGGCGCCGCGGGTGATGTCGGTGAAGAACGAGACCTGCTGGTTGTACTGGATCAGGGCGAAGGTCTTGCCCTTGGCGTCGGCTGATGTGGCGAGGCCGGCGACCAGGATGGCGGCGGCCGTGAGCTTGAGCATCGTGCGGTTCATGGCGGTGGAGTCCCCTTTTGTTTGGCTTGGCGTGGTTCTTTTCTTGTTGTTGCGTCTTGCGGCGGCCGGGCGACGGATTCCCGCAGGATCAGTTCGACCGGCAGATGCTCGACGACCGTGTCGACCGCCTCGCCCTCGAGGGCGCGGACGAGCAGGTCGACGGCGCGCCGGCCCATGGCGTCGACGGGCTGGCGGATGGAGGTCAGCGGCGGATCGAACAGCACGAACGGGGCGATGTCGTCGAAGCCGATGACCGACAGGCGCTGCGGGATGGGCAGGCGCTCGCGCCGGAAGATCTCCAGGGCGCCGATCATGATCTGGTCGCTGGAGACGAGCAGGGCGGTGGCCGCGCTTCTCGCCAGCAGGCGCTCGGCGCAGGCACGGCCGTGCTCCGGCGAATAGTCGCCGCAATAGACGTCGCTGACCTCGGCGGCCGCGCCCGCCTCGGCGATGGCCCGGCGCACGCCGGCGAGACGGGCCTGGGTGCTGCGCATGGCCTCGGGGCCGCCGAAGAAGGCGATGCGGCGATGGCCCATCTCGACGAGGTGGCGGCCGGCGAGGAAGCCGCCCTGCTCGTTGTCGCTGAACACCTTGGAGCCGCGGACCCCGGCGACGTCCTCGTCGAGGATGACGATGCGCCGGCTGGAGGTGTTGATCGGCTCCTTCAGCGTGCCGTCATCGGGATGGTTGGTGACGAAGATGATGCCGTCGACCGCGGTGCGGCTCAGCCGGGCCAGGTATTCACGCTCGCGGTCCTGGGTGTTGAGCGAGGCGCACAGCGTCAGGCCGTAGCCGCGCCGGGCCGCCTCGCGCTCGACCGCCGCGGCCAGCCGGGCGAAATAGGGGTTGGTAATGTCGGGGACCACCAGGCCGAGCGTGTCGGAGCGGCCGCGGCTGAGGCTGCGCGCATGCGGGTTGGGCTGGTAGCCGAGCGCCTCGATGGCCTGGCGCACACGCGCCGCGGTCGCCTCGGGAAGCTGGATGCTGTTGTTGAGGTAGCGCGAGACGGTCGCGACCGACACGCTCGCCGAGCGCGCCACATCCGACAGCCGTGCAACCCGCTTTTCCATCGTGTAACCGCTTTACCAATCTGCGACGAGACTATCGCGAGTCCGAGGGCATGCAAGCGAATAATTTGGGCAAGCCTGCCAGCGAGTTGGCACACAACAGACTGGAAATGCTCGATTCTTGGGCGATGATGGCAACGAAACCGATTGGCATCGCGATTGCTCGTTATCCCGTTGCTGTTGTAAAAGGCTTTACCGAATGGGCGGAAAGCCCGTCGCAAGCCGGAGGTGAGGATGATGGAGACCAACCGTCCCGAGGTGTTGGCCGAGGTCTGGGCCGCCTATCGCCGCTATGAGGACGCGCTGCTCGCGGCCGACGCGGCGACGCTCGACGACTTGTTCTGGCGCGACGGGCGGACGATTCGCTACGGCGCGGACGAGATCCTCTACGGCCACCCCGCCATCGCCGCCTTCAACGCCCGCCGCCGGCTCAATCCCGAGCGCGTGCTCGTCGACACGGTGGTGACCAGCTACGGCGCCGACTTCGCCACCGCCTCGACCCTGTTCACCGATGTGCCGGACGGCAGGATCGGCCGGCAGATGCAGAGCTGGGTCCGGATGCCGGACGGCTGGCGCGTCGTCGCCGCCCATGTCAGCGTCATCGACAGGCCCAAGGAGATCGGTCGATGAGTTCCTGTCGTCCGGACGGCCTTCCCGGGCGGGAGGATTTCGGCGCCTTCGTGGCCGGGCCGCGCCTGTCGATCGATGGCGCCTCCGCCGGGCCGCTCGCGGGCCTGACCTTCGCCGCCAAGGACCTCTTCGACGTCGCCGGCCACGTCACCGGCTGCGGCAGCCCGGACTGGGCCGCCAGCCACGGGCCAGCGCAGCGGTCCGCCGCCGCCGTGGACCTCCTGCTCGCTGCCGGAGCGCGGCTCGCCGGCAAGACCGTGACCGACGAGATCTCGCTCGGGTTGCTCGGACGCAACCGGCATGTCGGCACGCCGGTGAACCCGCGGGCGCCCGATCGCTATCCCGGCGGCTCCTCCAGCGGTTCGGCCGCCGCGGTGGCGGCCGGCCTGGTGGCGCTGGCGCTCGGCTCCGACAGCGGCGGCTCGATGCGGGTGCCGGCGAGCTTCTGCGGCCTCTACGGCATCCGCCCGACCCATGGCGCGGTGCCGACCGCCGGGCTGATGACGCAGTCGCCCTCCTTCGACACGGCCGGCTTCTTCGCCGCCGATGCCGAGATCTTCGCCCGCGTCGGTGCCGTGCTGCTGCCGCAGGGGCCGGAGGAGGGGATCGAGGAGGTGCTCATCGCCGAGGACGCCTTCGCCTGCGCCGACGCGCCGGTGCGCGGGGCGCTGCGGCCGGCGGTGGCCGCGGTGGCGCAGCATGTCGGCCACAGCCGCTCGATCATCCTGGCGGAGGAGGGGCTGCGGGCCTGGAACGGCCACCATGTCCACCTGCAGCATCCTGAATTCGCGCGCACCTTCGGGCCCTGGGTCGATGCGGTCGACCCGCGCCTGTCCTATGACGTGGCGGCGACGATCGCCGTGGCGCGGCGGCTGCCGGAGGCGCCGCAGCAGGCGGCCCTGGCCTTCCGGCCGCTGGTCCGCGCCCGGGTCGAGGCGCTGCTCGAGGGCCGGCGCGTGCTGTGCCTGCCGACCACGCCGATCCTGCCGCCCCGCCGCGACCTCTCGCTCGGCGAGACCGCAGCCGCCTGCGAGCGCATCGTCGACCTCACCTGCATCGCCGGCCTGACCGGTCTGCCGCAGGTCAGCCTGCCGCTCGGCGCGGCCGAGGGCCTGCCCGTCGGCCTCTCCCTGATCGGCTGGCGCGGTTCGGACGGGGCCCTGGTCGAACTCGCCCGCCGTATGGGGAGGCCGGCATGAACGCGGCCGATTATGCGCGCTACGACGCGGTCGGCCTCGCCGATCTCGTGGCACGGGGCGCGGTGTCGCCTGGCGAGGTGCTCGACGCCGCCCTGGCGGCACTCGACGCCCACAATCCCGTCCTGAACGCGGTCGTCATGCGGCACGAGGACGAGGCGCGGGCGGCGATCGCCGCCGGCCTGCCGGCGGGGCGTTTCCGCGGCGTGCCGTTCCTGCTGAAGGACCTCGATCTCGCGCTGGCGGGAACGCCGCTGACGCAGGGCAGCGAGCTCTTCCGGGGCTTCGTGCCCGATCGGGATTCGACGCTGGTCGCCCGCTACAAGGCGGCCGGCCTGGTGATCTTCGGCAAGACCAATTCGGCCGAGCTCGGCCTCAGCTTCACCACCGAGCCTGCCGCCTACGGCCCGACCCGCCATCCGCGTGACCCGGCCCTGTCGCCGGGCGGCTCCAGCGGCGGCGCGGCGGCAGCGGTCGCGTCCGGCATGGTGCCGATGGCGCACGGCACCGACGGCGGCGGCTCGATCCGCCAGCCGGCCGCGCTCACCGGCCTGTTCGGGCTGAAGCCGAGCCGCGGCCGCACCCCGGCGGGGCCGGAGGCGAGCGAGGTGTTCTTCGGCCTCTCCGTCTCGCATGCGCTGACGCGCAGCGTGCGCGACAGCGCCGCCCTGCTCGACGCGACTTGCGGGCACGAGCCGGGCGCGCTGCACTGGCTGCCGGACCCTGCCGTGCCGTTCGAGCGCTGCGCCGAACGCGATCCGCCGCCGCTGCGGATCGCGGTGCAGCGACGGCCGTTCAACGGCGCGCCGGTCGACCCGCTGTGCCTCTCGGCGCTCGACGAGGCGGCGCGACTTTGCGAGAGCTTCGGCCATCGGCTGGAGGAGGATGCGCCCGACCTCGCCGGCATCGCAGCCCATGCCGGCTTGCTCTCCGGTGCCTTCACCGCCGAGCGGATCCTGGGGTTCGCGGCCATGCGCGGGATCGCCGATCCCCTCGCGCTGATCGAGCCCGCCCATGCCGACCATGTCCGCGCCGCCATGGCGCGGCCGGCGCAGGATGTGGTTGCGGCGCTCGCAGCCGTCCGGACCGTAGAACGGCGTTACGCCCGCTTCTTCGAGCGCCACGACATCCTGATGTCGCCGGTCTGCGCCACGCCCGTATTGCCGCTCGGCTGGCTCTCCGGTCCCGACGGCGAGGAGCGCAGCCGGCGCGCCGCCGCCCATGCGCCGTTCACGGCGCCGTGCAACGCCGCCGGCATTCCGGCGATGAGCGTGCCCTTCGCCCAGGGCGGCCGGCTGGTCGGCGTGCAGTTCGCCGCCGCGCTCGGCCGCGAGGACCTGCTCTTCGGCCTCGCCGGGGCGATCGAGCGGGCGAGGCCGTGGTGGGCGCCCTGACCGGCTCTGCGCCGGACGCCTGGCGAGCCCGGGCGGAAGCCTGCGGAGGCGCCATGCCGCCGTCGGTGTGGAGGCTCTTGGGTTTCCTCGACCGTGATGACGCCCTCGTTGCCGACCTTCTGCATCGCCTCGGTGAGGATGATGCATCGGCGCGGTCGCGCGGAAAAAGCGCGCGGGGTGTCGGGGAGCGCATGCGGCCATCGTCCTTGGTGCGAGCGGCGCCCTCGCAGGGCGCCGACGCCACCAGCGCCGGCCGGGTCCGGCCGATAGAGGGACACCAGCCATGGACGCCGTTCAGCCCGCCTGGAAAACCGCCGCGATCCTCATCGCCCGCCTGATCTTCGCCGCCGTCTTCATCATGGCGGCGGCCTTCAAGTTCGCCGACATGGCGGGCACGGCAGGCTACATCGCCGCGGCCGGCTTCCCGCTGTCCCTGCCGCTCGCCTGGTGCGCCGCCCTGCTCGAATGCGCGCTGATCATCGCCTTCCTCACCGGCGCCTGGTTCTCCGAAGCCGCGCTGCTGGCCGCCGCCTATGTGATCTTCCTCGCCTTTTCCTTCCACGGACCGGGACGCTGGGCCGGGAACCAGGCGGAGTTCGGCTTCTTCGTCGACCATTTCACCTTCATGGCCGGCCTGTTCTTCGCCGCGGCGCACGGGCCGGGCAAGGTGCTGGCGCTGAAGCAGGGCGTGCTCGGGCGCTGACCTCACGATGCGGAAAAGTCGGCGCCGAGCGTCGTCTCGCGCCACGCCTCGAAATTGGCGCGCAGGGCGTCGAGCCGTTCCGAGGCGATCCGCAGGGCCGCCGCGCCGAGCAGGAGACGCAGCGGCGGGTTGTCGGCTTCCACCGCCGCCATCACCGCCGCCGCGGCCCGGGCGGGGTCGCCTGCCTGCTGCCCCGAACTCGCGCGCGTCTGCCCGCGTCGCCGGCCGGCGGTTGCGGCGTAGTCGTCGATCACCGTGTGCGATTCGACCATGGATGCGCCCGCCCAGTCCGTGCGGAAGCCGGCGGGCTCGACGATCGTCACCTTGATGCCGAGGGGCGCGACCTCCTGCGCCAGAGATTCCGACAGGGCTTCCACTGCGAACTTGGTGGCGTGGTAGTAGCCGGTGGCGGGAAAGGCGGCGAGGCCGCCGATCGAGGAGAAGTTGACGATATGGCCGTGGCGGCGGGCCCGCATGCCCGGCAGGACCGCCTTCGTCAATGCGGCCAGTCCGAAGACATTGGTCGCGAACAGGTCGCGGACGGCCTCATCCTCGCCCTCCTCGATTGCGGCGAGGTAGCCGTAGCCGGCATTGTTCACCAGCACGTCGATGCGGCCGAAGCGTCGCTCGGCCTCGGCCACGGCCTGCCGGATCGTGTCGCTGTCGGTGACGTCGAGGCGCAGGGCCAGCGCGCGCTCGCCGTGCGCGGCCGTGAGGTCCGCGAGCCGGCCCGGCTGCCGCGCCGTGACCACGGCTCGGCCGCCGCGTTCCAGGACGAGGGCAGCGAGCGCGCGGCCCAAGCCGCGTGAACAGCCGGTGATCAACCAGACGGGAGAATCGTTGCTCATGAGGGTCTCCTTCGAGCCGGCGCGACGAGCGCGGCGCAGCCGCGTGATGCGGTGCCGCCTCCATGCCCCGGACGCAGGCGGCGGCGTTAGGGCGATGCTGCCAATGCTTTGCTCGATCCTGCCGATCCGGGTTCTTCGCTGCCCGGCACTCGCGCAGGCCGGCGTGCGGGCCTACAAGTCGGGCCGGAGACCAGCCATGCCCGACCTCATCGACCAGTGCCGCGATCTCGTGGCTCGCCATTGCGCCGGCACTGGCCGCTGGGAGACGCCGGTGTCCGGCCTGGCCCTGTACCGATGCGATGCGCCGACGGCGCCGGCGCGCACGGTCTACAATCCACGGCTCTGCGTGGTGCTGCAGGGCGGCAAGGAGATCGCCGTCGGTACGCGTCTGCTCCGGCTCGACGCGGGCACCTGCCTGGTGGCGACCGTGGACATGCCGGTGACGGCGAGCGTGCGTGAGGCGCGGCCCGACCATCCGCATCTCGCGCTCACGCTCGATCTCGACCGTCGCGCCATCGCCGATATGCTCATCGGCCTGCCGCCGGTGCCGTCCGAGCATCCGCCCGCCGGGATTGCCGCCGGAGCCCTGGCGGATGCGCTGGTCGAGCCGCTCTGGCGGCTCCTGCGGCTGGTCGAGCAGCCCGGGGACGTCGCGGTGCTCGCGCCGCTGATCGAGCGCGAGATCCACTACCGGCTGCTGCAGGGGGCACATGGCCCGTTGCTGCGCCAGATCGCCACCACGGGCACGCATCTCGCCCGGATCGGCCAGGCGACCGCCTGGATCCGCGCGCATTATGCCGAGCCCACCAGCATCGAGGCGCTCGCCGGGCTGGCGGGCATGAGCGTGACCTCGCTCCACCGCCACTTCAAGGCGGTGACGATGATGACGCCGCTGCAGTACCGGGCGCGGATCAGGCTGCAGGAAGCTCGGCGCCGGCTGCTCGTGGAAGGGCAGGACGCCGGCGCGATCGGCTTCGACGTCGGCTATGACAGCGCCTCGCAGTTCAGCCGCGAATATCGCCGGATGTTCGGCCGGCCGCCGGCGAGCGACGCCGCCCGCCTGCGCGGCGCCGAGCCGGGCTGGTGAACCGCCTCATCGATCAGGCGATCACCGAGGCCGCCTTCGCCTCCGCCGCCTCGATCAGCACCTGCGGGCTGATCCGCAGCTGCAGCCCCCGCTGGCCGCCATTGACATAGACATAAGCCTCGGCAAGGGCGCTCTCCTCCACGACCGTGGGCAGCCGGCGCCGCTGGCCGAAGGGGCTGACGCCGCCGACCTTGTAGCCGGTGAGCCGTTCGGCGTCGGGCGGCGGCATCATCTTCGCGGCCTTGCCGCCGAAGGTCGCCGCCACCTTCTTCATGCTGACCTCCCGATCCGAGGGCACGACGATGCAGACGGGGCGGCCGTCGACCTCGGCGATCAGGGTCTTGAGCACCCGTCCGGGTGGCTCGCCCAGCGCTTCCGCCGCCTGCAGGCCGACGCGCGGCGCGTCGGGGTCGTAGTCGTAGCTGCGGAGCTCGAAGCCGAGCCCCTGCCTGGTGAGGGCGAGCGTTGCCGGGGTCGCCTTCGACATGCCGATCCTGCCATCCGCGTTGCCGGAGCCAGCTGCCGGCCGATCGCCCGATGCATGCCGGGTCCGCCGGGCCGGCGTCAACCCCGGCGTCGAGGCCCGGGACGAGCAGAGCTGGCGTTGGACCGGCACGGGCCGCCATGTCGGCGAGGAGGTCCAGGCCGTGCGCCATGCCGTCGGCCTGGTGGACATGACGCCGATGACGAAGTTCGAGGTGATGGGGCCGGGCGCCGAGGCCTGGCTCGACCGCATCCTTGCCAACCGCCTGCCCAAGGCCGGCCGCGTCGGCCTCGGCCATCACCTGACGGCGAGGGTCGGCGTCCAGGCCGAATATGTCGTCGCCCGGCTGGACCACGCGCTATTCTACCTGATCTCGACGCCGCGGGCCGAACGCTGGAATTTCGACGACCTTACCAGGCTCCTGCCCGGCGATGGGAGCGTGCAGCTGCGCAACGTCACCAACGACCGGGGCCGCTTCACCGTCGTCGGCCCGAATGCCCGCGCCGTGCTGCAACCGCTGACGGAGCTGGACCTCGCGAATGCCGCCTTCCCCTGGTTCGGCGTCCGCTCGGGCACGGTGGGGCTCGCCAGCGACGTCCGCTGCTGCGCGTCAATTATGAAGGGGAGCTCGGGTGGGAGCTCTATCATCCCCTGTGCCATCGGCGTCACCTGCTCGACGCCCTCATGGCCTCGGGGAGGCGCACGGCCTCAGGCTGGTCGGCCTGCAGGCGCTGGAATCGCTGCGGCTCGAAAAATCCTATCGCGCGATGTACCGGGGCATGAACCCGGAGCTCAGCGCCTGGGAAAGCGGCCTCGACCGGTTCATCCGTCTCGACAAGGGCGATTTCATCGGCCGGCAGGCAATGCTCGACCAGAAGGCCGCCTGCATCGCCCGCCGCTCCATCACCCTGGCGATCGAGACCGACGGCGCCAGTGCGCTGATCCACGAGGGCGTTTATCTCGTCGGCCGGATCACCTCGGGTGGCTATTCCTACGCGTTCGGCCACGACATCGCGCTGGCGCTGCTGCCGCCCGACCTGACGGCACCCGGCACCGAACTGGCGGTGCCGATCCTCGGCGAACGCCGCAAGGCGCGCGTCGTCGCGGACTCGCCCTACGATCCGGACGCCGCGCGGAGCCGGAAGTGAGGTTCCCCGATCGGACTCGAAGGAGGATAGAGGCTCGACGATCATAAATGATCTCTGAGGGATCACTAATCATTCTTGAAACCGGCAAATGCATCGGATAATGATAGGCGACTATCGTCGATCCGAGTCCTGGTGGGCATGCCGTGATCACCGCCGCGCAACTTCGCGCAGCCCGCGCCTTCCTGGGCATCGACCAGCGTGAGCTGGCGTCTCTTTCGGGCCTGTCGGTCCCGACCATCCGGCGCATGGAGGCCAGCGACGGCGTCATCCGCGGCAATGTCGATTCGCTGATGAAGCTGGTCGGTGCCCTGGACGCGGCCGGCATCGAGCTGATCGGCGACGGCGCCGTCAGCGAGGGCGGCGGCCGCGGTATCCGGTTCAAGGAGATGCGCGTCGCCGCGCCGCCGCAGAGGGCGCCCCGCACGCCGGAAGCCGAGGGGTGAGGCCATGCCCGTCGCCGCTTCCTCGTGGTGCGTCGCGTGCCTGCTCGGCCTCGCCGTCCTGGCGGCGATCGGCGGCCGCGGTCGGGCGGGGGGCTGGGTCTACGGCGCCACGCTGGTGGTGAGCGTCGCGGCGCTCGTCGCCGCCGGCATGGGCCTTGCCCGCGAGCCGACGACCGTGACGCTGCCGCTCGGCCTGCCCTGGATCGGGGCGCATCTGCGCATCGACGCCCTGGCCGCCTTCTTCCTTCTCGTCGTCAATCTCGGCGGCGCCGCCGCCAGCCTCTACGGCATCGGCCATGGCCGGCACGAACCCGAGCCGCAGCGCGTGCTGCCGTTCTTTCCCGCCTTCCTCGCCGGCATGAACCTGGTGCTGCTGGCGGACGACGCCTTCACCTTCCTGCTCTCCTGGGAGCTGATGTCACTGGCGTCCTGGGCGCTGGTCATGGCGCATCACCGCGAGGCGGCGAACGTCCGCGCCGGCTATGTCTATATCCTGATGGCGAGCTTCGGCACGCTGACGCTGCTGCTCGCCTTCGGCCTGCTCGCCGGGGCGGACGGGGCCTATGCGTTCGCGGCCATCCGCACGCACGGCCTGCCGCCGGTGTCGGCCGCCCTCGTCCTCGGGCTCGCCCTTATCGGCACGGGTTCGAAGGCGGGGCTCGTGCCGCTGCATGTCTGGCTGCCGCTGGCCCATCCGGCGGCGCCGAGCCATGTCTCGGCGCTGATGAGCGGCGTGATGACCAAGGTCGCGGTCTACGGCTTCGCGCGCATCGCCTTCGACCTGCTCGGGCCGCCGGCCTGGTGGTGGGGCGTGCCGGTCCTGGCGGTCGGCGGGGGGACCGCGGCGCTCGGCGTGCTGCAGGCGCTGATGCAGAACGACCTCAAGCGCGTGCTGGCCTACAGCACGATCGAGAATATCGGCCTCATCTTCGTCGGGCTCGGGCTGGCGCTCGCCTTCAAGGCCAACGGCCTGCCCGCGGCGGCGGCCCTCGGCATGACCGCCGCCCTCTTCCACGTCTTCAACCATGCCCTGTTCAAGAGCGCCCTGTTCTTCGGCGCCGGCGCCGTGCTGACGGCGACCGGCGAGCGGCGGATGGAGCACCTCGGCGGCCTCATCCACCGCATGCCGGCCACCAGCGTCCTGGTCCTGGTCGCCTGCGCCGCGATCTCAGCGCTGCCGCCGCTCAACGGCTTCGCCTCGGAATGGCTCGCCCTGCAGGCGATCCTGCTCAGCCCGCAATTGCCGCAATGGGGGCTGAAGCTGCTCGTCCCCGCCACCGGCGCGCTGCTCGCCCTGTCCACCGCGCTGGCGGCGGCCTGCTTCGTGCGGGTCTACGGCATCGTCTTCCTCGGCCGGCCGCGGACGGTGGCGGCGGAGCGGGCCGTGGAGGTCGACCGCTGGTCCCTCGGCGCGATGGGCCTGCTGCTCGCCCTCTGCCTGCTCGCCGGACTGCTGCCGGGGCTGGCGATCGATGGCATCGCGCCGGCGGTGCAGAGCGTCATCGGCGCCCGCATGCCGGCCCAGGCGAGCATCGACTGGCTGTCGATCGTGCCCGTCGCCGAGAGCCGCAGCTCCTATAACGGCCTGCTCGTCTTCTGCTTCATCGCTGCCTCCGCCTCGCTCGGCGCGCTCGCCATCCACCGGCTGGCCTCGCGGGCGGTGCGCCGGGCGCCGGCCTGGGACTGCGGCTTTCCCGATCCGAGCTCCGCGACCCAGTATACCGCCGACAGCTTCGCCCAGCCGGTCCGCCGCGTCTTCGGCACCTTCGTCTTCCGCGCCAGCGAACATGTCGCGATGCCGCCGCCGGGGTCTCTCGCCCCCGCCCGCTTCGAGGTCAGGCTGCACGACTTCGCCTGGGAGCTGATCTACACGCCGATCGCGCGGATGGTCTCGCGGATCGCCGACCGGCTCAACCGGCTGCAGTTCCTGACCATCCGCCAATATCTCAGCCTGGTCTTCGCCGCGCTGGTGCTGCTCCTCCTGGGGCTCGCGCTATGGCCCTGATCCCCTCTCTCGCCGTCCAAGGCGTCCAGATGCTGCTGGTGCTGGCGCTGGCGCCGCTCCTCACCGGCTTCGTGCGCAAGGTGAAGGCGCGCCTCCTGCGCCGGCGCGGACCTGGCCTCGTCCAGCCCTACCGCGATCTCTGGCGGCTGCTGCGCAAGGAGGTGGTGCTGGCCGACAACGCCTCCTGGCTGTTCCGGGTGATCCCCTATCTCGTCTTCGCCACGACCTGGGTGGCGGCGGCGCTGGTGCCGACCTTCGCCACCGGCCTGCCGTTCAGCTGGTCGGCCGACCTGATCGCTGTGATCGCTCTGCTCGGCGCGGCGCGCTTCCTTCTGGCCCTCGCCGGCATGGATGTCGGCACCAGCTTCGGCGGCATCGGCTCCAGCCGCGAGGTGATGATCGCCACCCTGGCCGAACCGGCGACGATCATGATCGTCTTCACCCTCGCGCTCCTGGCGGGCTCGACGCAGCTCTCGAACCTCGCCGGCTTCATGCTGTCTCCGGCCGTCGGCATCCGCGTCTCGCTCGGGCTGGCGCTGGTGGCGCTGATCATGGTGGCCCTGGCCGAGAACGGGCGCATCCCGATCGACAACCCGGCGACGCATCTGGAGCTCACCATGGTGCACGAGGCGATGGTGCTGGAATATTCCGGCCGGCACCTCGCCATGATCGAGCTCGCGGGCGCCCTCAAGCTCCTGCTCTACCTCTCGCTGATCGGCTGCGTCTTCGTCCCCTGGGGGCTGGCGCCGGCGGGCGCGCCCGTAGGCGCCCATCTCATCGGCCTTGCCGCCTATCTCCTCAAGCTGACGGCCGGTGGTCTGCTCCTGGCGCTGTTCGAGACCTCGATCGCCAAGATGCGCGTCTTCCGGGTGCCCGACTTCCTCGGCGCGGCTCTGATGCTCGGCCTGCTCGGGACGCTGCTCCTGTTCGTGTCGCGGAGCCTGTGATGCACGGCCTGGCCTTCGACATCGCCCATCTCCTCGCCGGCGGACTGGTGCTGGTCAGCCTGATGCTGCTCTACCAGGACCGGCTCTACGCGCTCCTCAACGTCTTCGCGCTCCAGGCCCTGGTGCTCGCCCTGTCGATCAGCTGGCAGGCCTGGGTCCAGGACGCACCGCATCTCTATGTCTCCGCGGCGATCGCGCTCCTGGTCAAGGCGATCGCCATTCCGCTGGCGCTGCACCGCATCATCGCCCGCCTCGGCATCCATCGCGAGGTCGAGACCGTCGTCAGCATCGGCCCGACCATGCTGGCCGGCATCGGCCTCGTCGCTCTCTCCATGGTGGTGATGCTGCGGGTCACCGCCGATGCCGATCCGCTGGCGCGCGAGGACCTCGCCTTCGCCCTCTCGGTCGTGCTGCTGGGCCTCCTGATGATGGTGACGCGGCGCAACGCGGTGAGCCAGGTCGTCGGCTTCATGTCCCTGGAGAACGGCCTGATCCTGGCGGCGACCGGGGCCAAGGGCATGCCCTTCGTGGTCGAGATCAGCGTCGCCTTCTCGGTCCTGGTCGCCTTCATCGTCATCGGCATCTTCCTGTTCCGGATCCGGGAGCGTTTTGACACCGTCGACGTCCACGCCCTCGACCGCTTTCGCGAGGACCAGCAATGAGCCTGTCCGCTCTCGACGGTCAGACCGCGCTGATCCTGACGATTCCCCTCGTCACCGCGCTCCTGCTGGCGTTCCTAGCCAACCATCGCCTGTCGGCCCGGCTCAATGCCCTGTCGGCGCTGCTGACCTTGCTCGCGGCGCTCTCCCTGCTCGCCCACAAGCCCGAGCCCGGTCCCTATATCCTGGTCGACGACCTCAACATCGTCTTCATCGTCCTCAACAGCTTCGTCGGTTTCACCACCAGCCTGTTCAGCGCCAGCTATATCGCCCATGAGCTCGAGACCGGCCGGCTGACGCCGGCGCATCTGCGCTTCTACCACGCGATGTACCAGGTGCTGCTGTTCGCCATGAACCTCGCCCTCCTCGCCAACAATATCGGCGTGATGTGGGTGGCGATCGAGATGGCGACGCTGACCACCGTGATCATGGTCGGCCTCTACCGCACCGAAGCGGCGATCGAGGCGGCCTGGAAATACTTCATCCTCGGCAGCGTCGGCATCGCTCTGGCGCTGTTCGGCACGATCCTGGTCTACATGGCGGCCCGCCCGGTGGTCGGCGAGGGTCTCGACGGCATGGTCTGGACGGTGCTGATCGCCCATGTCGCCGCCTTCGATCCGGCCCTGCTCAACATCGCCTTCGTCTTCCTCATCCTCGGCTACGGCACCAAGGTCGGCCTGGTGCCGCTGCATGCCTGGCTGCCCGACGCCCATGCCGAGGGCCCGACCCCGATCTCGGCCGTGCTCTCGGGCCTGCTGCTCAACGTCGCGCTCTACGCCGTGCTGCGCTTCAAGCTGCTGCTCGCCGCCAATGCCGGAGCGATCGCGCCCGGCCCGCTGATGGCGGCGATGGGCCTGGTCTCGCTGATCTTCGCCGGCTTCATGCTGTACCGCCGCCGCGACATGAAGCGCCTGTTCGCCTATTCCTCGATCGAGCACATGGGCATCATCACCTTTGCCTTCGGCATGGGCGGGCCGCTGGCCAATTTCGCCGGGCTGCTGCACATGACCATGCACAGCCTGACCAAGTCGGCGATCTTCTTCGCCGTCGGCCATATCGCCCAGGCCAAGGGCACGCAGCGCCTGTCGGAGATCCGAGGCCTGACCGCGACGCACCCGCTGCTCGGCTGGAGCCTGGTCGCCGGCGTCGCCGCCATTGCCGGCCTGCCGCCGCTCGGCATCTTCATGAGCGAGTTCCTGGTGGTGAGCTCGACCTTCGCCCGCGAGCCGCTCCTCGCAGTGCCGCTGGTGGCGGGGCTGCTGGTCGCCTTCGGGGCGCTGGCGCTGCGGTTGCATGATGTCGCCTTTGGCGAGCCGACCGGCAGCATCGTGCCGGTGCAGGCCTCCACCGTGCCGCTGGTCGCCCATCTGGGGCTGGTGCTGACGGCCGGCATCTACCTCCCCGCGCCGCTGGTCGCCTGGTTCCAGCACGTCGCGGGCCTGCTCGGATAGGGGGCGCCGATGACGCTGCCGACCGCTCTTCTCGCTGCCGGCCGCCGGGTCGAAGAGACCCGGCCCCATCCTCGCGTGGTGGTGGACGACGCGGTCTGGCAGGCGTTTGCCGCGCGGCTCGCCGCGGGCGAGGCGACGCTGCTCGGCCTCTGGGGCGACGGCAGCGCGGTCCATATGGCTCTGCTCGACGAGACCGGAGGGCAGGTCGCCATCGCCACGCGGGAATGCCCGGACGGGCGCTATGCCTCGGTCGGCCGCGCCCATCCGCCGGCGATCCGCCTGGAGCGGGCGCTGCAGGATCTCACCGGGCTCGAAGCGACCGGCTTGCCCGACGGCCGCCCCTGGCTCGACCATGGCCGGTGGGATCGCCGGCATCCGCTCGCGGCGGCGCCCGCTGCCCCGGCAGCGGTGGCATCCGCTGCCCCGGCCGGCGCGCTCGCCTATCCCTTCCTGCCGGCCGAGGGCGAGGGCTTGCACCAGATCCCGGTCGGCCCGGTCCATGCCGGCATCATCGAGCCTGGCCATTTCCGCTTCACCGCCAATGGCGAGACCGTGGTGCGGCTGGAGGAGCGCCTGGGCTATGTCCATCGCGGCGTCGAAGCGCTGATGGCCGGCAAGCCCGTCGCCGAGGCGGCGCGTCTCGCCGGCCGAACCTCCGGCGACAGCACGGTCGCCTATGCCCTCGCTTTTGCCCGCGCCGTCGAGACTGCTCTCGGCATCGACGTGCCGCTCCGCGCCGTCTGGCTGCGGGCGCTGATGGCCGAGATCGAGCGTCTCGCCAACCATTTCGGCGATATCGGCGCCATCTGCAACGACGCCGCCTTCGCGCTGATGCACGCCCATTGCGGTGTGCTGCGCGAGCGCGTGCTGCGCACGGCGGCGGCCTGCTTCGGCCATCGCCTGATGATGGACCGCATCGGTCCTGGCGGGGTCGCCTCCGACATTGCTGCCGCCGGCATCGACCAGATCCGCGATCTCGTGCGCACGGTCCGCCAGGTGTTCCCGGCCCTGGTCGGGCTCTACGACAACACCGCCTCGCTGCAGGACCGCACCGTCGGCACCGGCCGCGTCTCCGCGGCCCTGGTCCGGCAATTCGGCTGCGGAGGCTTCGTCGGCCGCGCCTCCGGCCGGGCCTTCGATGCGCGCCGGCACCTGGCCTATCCGCCCTATGACGCGCTGGCCTTCACCGTGCCGACCGCGGAGGACGGCGACGTCAATGCCCGGCTGTGGATCCGCATCCGCGAGGTGGAGGAGAGCCTGTCGCTGGTCTCGCAGATCCTCGATGGCCTGCCGGCCGAGGGAGCGCTGGCTGTGCCGGTCGCCGCGACCGGCGGACCCGCGGAGGGGCTGGCCATCGTCGAGGGGTTCCGCGGCGATATCCTCGCCTTCGTCCGTCTCGACGCTGACGGCCGGGTCGCGCGCTGTCACCTGCGCGATCCCTCCTGGTTCCAGTGGCCGCTGCTCGAGGCGGCGATCGAGGGCAACATCGTGGCCGACTTCCCGCTCTGCAACAAATCCTTCAACTGCTCCTATGCGGGGCACGACCTCTAGGCGGCGCCATGCGGAAGATCCTCCTCGAGAGCCTGAAGGGGCCGCTGACCGAGCCGGCGCCGCCAGCCGACGATCCGGAGCTCGCGGCGCTGGCCGCCGAGGTGGCGGAGGCGGCGCGCCGCAGGCTCGGGCGCAGCCTGTCCATCCGCCAGGTGGATGCGGGCTCCTGCAACGGCTGCGAGCTCGAGATCCATGCGCTCGGCAACGCCTTCTACGACCTGGAGCGCTTCGGCCTGCGCTTCGTCGCCTCGCCGCGCCATGCCGACGTGCTCTTGGTGACCGGACCGGTCACCCGCAACATGCAGGGGGCGCTGCTGCGCACCTATCAGGCGACGCCCGCCCCGAAATGGGTGGTGGCGGCCGGCGCCTGCGCGCTTGACGGCGGGCTGTTCGCCGGCAGCTATGCCTGCGTCGGCGGCGTCTCGGCGGTCGTCCCGGTGGACCTGCATATTCCGGGCTGCCCGCCCTCGCCGGCGACGCTGCTCAGGGGCCTGCTCGCCCTGATGCGGGGGAGCAGGTGAGGCCGGAGCTCACGCCAGCCGGAACGGCGCGGCCCGGCGCTCGCGCTCGAGCAGGGCGCGCTTGCGCCTGAAGCCCCAGCGATAGCCCGAGAGCGAGCCGTCCTTCTTCACCACGCGGTGGCAGGGGACGAGGATGGCGATCGGGTTGGCGGCGATGGCCTGCGTCACGTCGCGGGCATCGCGGGTGCCGAGCCGTGCGGCGAGGGCGCCATAGGTGGTGGTCTCGCCGGCGGGAATCTCGCGCAGCAGCGACCAGACCTGTTTCTCATAGGCCGTGCCCTGCGGATCGAGCGCGATGCCCGGATCAGTGCCGGGCTCGTCGACGAGCCGCTCGAGCTTGCCGACGAGATCGGACAGGCCCTCCTGGTCCTGTTCGAGCACCGCATCCGGGAGCAGGGCCCGCAGCGTGTCCAAGGCTGCGCCGCCATCGGCGAATTCGAAGGCGACGAGCCCCTGCCGGGAGAGGGCGACGACGAAGCTGCCGAGCGAGCTCTGCCCAAGGGCGTAGCGGATAGGGTCCATGACGGTCTCCATGCGGTTGGGTGTCGTTCGCATGGGTGTAGGCCGACGCGGCGCGGGATGCGCTCCGGTCCTTGCTTTCAAATTCGGATCGGGCTGCCGATACGCGGCTCGCCTGCGAAAATGCCGTCTCCGACATCGCGGCTTGACTCGATGGCCGTGGTCATCGTACTGGTCTGACCAAGGTAGGAGCAGGGATGGACGACGGGCTGGAAATCACGCGCATCGCCGACGGCGGCAAGGGCTTCGAGAAGGTGTTCGCCTTCCTGCGCGAGCGGCTGCTCGCCGGCTCGCTGAAGCCCGGCGACCGGCTCATCCCCGAGCGGGAGCTCGCGGGGCAGCTCGGCGTCAGCCGCCCGATCGTGCGGGAGGCGCTGCGGGCGCTGACCGTGCTCGGCATCGTCGAGATCCGCGACCGCGTCGGCACCGTGGTGCGGCGCCCGGACGTGTCGGTGCTGAACGACTTCTTCACCTTCGCCTTCGCCCAGCGGGCCGACTTCATCGACGACGTGATGGAGGCGCGCATCGCCATCGAATGTCAGGCGATCCGCCTCGCCGCCGAGCGGGCCACGGTCGCCGATTTCGAGCGGCTGCAGCGGGCGCTGGCGCGCATCGCCGAGACCATCGACGAGGCGGACGCGGGCGGCCTCGCCGATTTCGAGTTCCACCGCGCCATCGTCCTCGCCTCCCATTCGGAGACGCTGATGGTGCTGCACGATTCCATGGCGGCGCTGCTGACGCGCTCGCACCGCAGCCGCCGCGAGCTGGTCCAGGCCTTCGCGACGATGAAGACCTACCTGATCGACGACCATAAGCGGATCTTCGATGCGATCGTGGCGCGGGACCCCGCGCATGCGGATGCGACCCTGCGCGAGCACTTCGCCATCGGCGACGAATTCCGCCGCCGCGCGGCGATCGGACATGGCGCCCTGCGCCAGCCGTCCGGAGCGTGACTCGAGCGAACCAACGAACAGAGAGACGGCATGGGACGGGACGGCAAGGGTGATGTCGGCTTCATCGGCCTCGGCACGATGGGCCGCGAGATGGTCCGCAACCTCCTCGGCGCAGGCCACCGGGTCAGAGCCTTCGACATCGCCGCTGCGGCGGTCGAGGATGCCGTCGCCGCCGGTGCGGTCGCCGCGTCCAGCCCGGCCGACGCGGCGCATGGCTGCGACCTCGCCATCTCCATGCTGCCCGACACGCCGCACGTGGAGGCGGTGATCTACGGCGCCGACGGCCTGCTCGCGGCCCCGCCCGCCGGGCGGCTCGTCGTCGACATGAGCACGATCTCGCCGGTTGCTGTCCGGCGCATGCATGCAGACCTTGCGGCCGCCGGTACGGCCTTCCTCGATGCGCCGGTCTCGGGCGGCCCGGTGGGCGCGAAGAACGCAACGCTCTCGATCATGGCGGGGGGCGATGCCGATGCCTTCGTCCGCGCCCGGCCGGTCTTCGAGGCGATGGGCACCACCATCACCCATGTCGGCGCGCCCGGCGCCGGCCAGACCGTCAAGCTGTGCAACCAGCTCGTCTGCGGCCTCAACATCCAGGCGATCTGCGAGGCGCTGGCGCTCGGCCGTGCCTCGGGCGTCGACCTGGAGCAGCTGCGCCACGTCCTGCTCGGCGGCTCCGCCGCCTCCTGGATGCTGGACAAGCTCGGGCCGGCGATGATCGCCGGCGATGCCGGCGCGGGCTTTCGCATCGACCTGATGTTCAAGGACCTGCGGCTGGTGCAGGAGCATGCCCAGGCCCTGTCCGTGCCGCTGCCCGGCACCGCGCTGGTGACCGGCCAATATGTCGAGGCGCGGGCCCATGGCGAAGGCGCCAACGGCAACCAGGCGCTCTTCCGGGTCTATGACCGCATGACCAACCAGGCCTCCCGCTGAGCCGAGCCGTGACGATGGGCCTCGATCTCGATTTCACGACCGTCCTGGAGCGATGGCAGAGCCTGCTCGACGGGGCGGTGCTGACGCTTGAGCTGGCGCTGATGGCGACGGTGCTCGGCGCCGCGATCGGCGTGCTCGGCGCCATCGGCCGCGGCAGCGCCAGCCGCGCCGTCGCCGGGGCCTGCGGCTTCTATGTCGAGGCGATCCGCAACACGCCGCTGCTGGTGCAGATCTTCCTGGTCTATTTCGGGCTTGCCAGCATCGGGTTGAAGCTCTCGGCCTTCACCGTGGCCGCGACGGCGCTGACCATCAATGTCGGCGCCTACACCACCGAGATCATGCGGGCCGGGTTCGACGCCATCCCCAGGGGCCAGATCGAGGCGGCCGAGGGCCTCGCCCTGTCGCGCGTCCAGATCTACTGGCACATCATCCTGCTGCCGGCGGTCGAGAGGGTCTATCCCGCGCTCACCAGCCAGTTCGTGCTCCTGATGCTGGCCTCCTCGGTCACCTCGCAGATCTCGGCGGAGGAGCTGACCGCCGTCGCCAACTACATCCAGTCAGACACCTACCGCGCCTTCGAGACCTACATCCTCGTCGCCCTCATCTACGTCGTCCTGTCGCTCGTGATGCGGACCGGCTTCTGGGGCCTCGGCCTCGTCCTGTTTCCGCGCCGGCGCCGGCTCGGCACGCCCTTATAGGGATGGTCATGGGCGGCGGTCTCAACCTCAACCACCTCCTGTTCCTCGGCCAGGGCGCGCTGTGGACGGTCGGCCTGTCGCTGATCGCCCTGATCGGCGGCGGCCTCGCCGGCTTCGTCGTGGCGATGGCGCGCGTCTCGCCGGTCAGGGCGGTGCGGCTGCTCAGCATCGGCTATGTCCAGCTCATCCAGGGCACGCCGCTGCTGGTCATCCTGTTCCTGGGCTATTTCGGGCTCTCCGCCATCGGGCTGCAGCTGTCTCCGCTCGCGGCGGCAGGCGCATCCCTCACCATCTATGTCGCCGCCTATGTCGGCGAGATCTGGCGGGGCTGCATCGAGGCCGTGCCGCGGCCGCAATGGGAGGCGGCCGAAGGCCTCGGCCTCAGCCGCTGGCAGCGCATGACCAAGGTCGTCCTGCCGCAGGCGGTCCGCATCGCCACGCCGCCGACGGTCGGCTTCATGGTGCAGATCATCAAGAACACCTCGCTCGCCTCGGTCGTCGGCTTCGTCGAGCTCGCCCGCGCCGGCCAGATCATCAACAACTCGCTGTTCGAGCCGTTCCTGGTCTACGCCCTCATCGCCCTGATCTATTTCGCGCTCTGCTACCCCGTCTCCCGGCTCAGCCGGGGGCTGGAGCGGCGCCTGGGCGCCGGCCGCACGAGGCCGGCCTGACATGCACGAGAACGCCATGCCCCACGCCCCGATCGTCTCCCTCAGGGACGTGCACAAGAGCTTCGGCTCGCTGAAGGTCCTCGACGGCGTCAGCTTCTCGGTGGAGCGCGGCGAGGTGCTCGTCCTGATCGGCCGCTCCGGCTCCGGCAAGAGCACGGCGCTACGCTGCATCGACCGCTTCGAGCGGATCGACGAGGGAGCGATCGAGGTCTGCGGCCATCGCGTCGACGATCCCGGGGTCGACCTGCGCGCCCTGCGCCAGGACGTCGGCATCGTGTTCCAGAGCTACAACCTGTTTCCGCACCTGACCATCGAGGAGAACATCATCCTCGCCCCCTGCGCCGTGAAGGGGATGGCGAAGGGGCAGGCCCGGGACCTGGCGAGGCAGGTCCTCGCCCAGGTCGGGCTGGAGGACAAGCTCCACTCCTATCCCGAGCAGCTCTCCGGCGGCCAGCAGCAGCGCGGGGCGATCGCCCGCTCGCTCGCCATGCAGCCCAAGGTGATGCTGTTCGACGAGGTGACCTCGGCGCTCGACCCCGAACTGACGGGGGAAGTGCTGAGGGTCATCGAGGCGCTCGCGGCGGACGGCATGACCATGGTGATGGTCACGCACGAGATGGGATTTGCCAGGGGCATCGCCGACACGGTGGTGTTCATGCACCGGGGCAAGGTCCACGAGGCGGGAACGACCGCCATCCTTGCTTCCCCCGCCACGCCCGAACTCGCACAGTTCGTCGGCACGGGGCTCTGACGATGAAAAAACGGGAGAACCAAGGATGATCAGACGCATGATCCTCGCCGCCGCCGTGGCGACGGCCTGCCTCGCCGCGCCATGCGCGGGCACCGCCCATGCCGACCAGCTCGACGACATCCTGAAGGCGGGCAGGATCCGCATCGCCACCGATCTCGCCATCCCGCCCTCGGGCATGATGGACGCCGCGATGAAGCCGACCGGCTCGGACGTGGAGACCGCCGAGCTCCTGGCCAAGGACTGGGGCCTGCAGCTCGAATTCGTCCAGACCACCGGCGCCGCCCGCATCCCGAACGTCCAGACCGGCAAGGCCGACATCATCATCTCGACGCTGTCGGTGACGCCGGAGCGCGCCAAGGTGATCGACTTCAGCAGGCCCTATGCGGCGCTCCAATCCGTGGTGGGATGCCTCGCCTCGCTCGACATCAAGGGCTGGGACGATCTCAAGGGCCGCACCATCGGCGTCTCGCGTGGCACCACCCAGGACACGACCTTGACCAACATGAAGGACAGGGCGCTGACCATCGCCCGCTACGACGACGACGCCACCATGGTCACCGCCGCCATCTCCGGCCAGGCCGACTGCGTCGCCACGTCAGCCACCATCGTCCATCAGATCGGCGTCAAGGAACCGTCGCGGCCGTTCGAGCCCAGGGTGCCGATCACCACGTTCGACCTCGCCGTCGGCGTCCGCAAGGGCGAGCCGAAGCTGGTGGAGAAGCTGAACGCCTGGATCGGCGAGAATCTCAAGAACGGCAAGCTGAACGCCATCTACAAGAAGTTCCACGGCAGCGAGCTGCCGGAGAACATGCGCAGCTGAGCCGCGCCCGACGCGGCGGCCGCATGCCGCGGCCGCCGGACCTGCAATCTGGAAAGAGGTGGATAGCCCATGCGTCTCGTGATCGGATCGGACCACGCCGGTTGGTCGCTCAAGCAAGCCGTCGTCGATCATGTCCGGGGGCTCGGCCATGATGTCGTCGATGTCGGCTCCCATGACGACAAGCCGGTGGATTTCCCCGACATCGCCCGGGACGTCGCCCGCAAGGTGACCTCCGGCGAGGCGGCGCGCGGGATCATGGTCTGCGGCACGGGGGTGGGCGCCTCCATCGCCGCCAACAAGATGAAGGGCATCCGCGCGGCGGTCTGCCACGACGTGCACTCGGCGCACCAGAGCGTCGAGCACGACGACGTCAACGTGATGTGCATCGGCGCCCAGATCGTCGGCCCCTGGCTGGCCAAGGACCTGATCACGTCCTTCCTGGCGGCCGAGTTCTCGACCGACCCGGACTTCCGCCGCCGCGTCGACAAGCTCCATGCCATGGACGAGGAGGGGTAGGAGCCGGCCGGAGAGAGGCGGATCGACGTAGGCGCCGGCCCGATACGGTCGGGCGAGACGCGACCATGGCCATGAGCCGCGACGCTTGCCAATCCCCTCCCCGCAAGGGGGAGGGGATTGGCAAGCGTCGCGTTCGACGTGGTTACTCCCGGACGACGCCTTCGCGCACCGGCCGGGCAGCGGGAATGGTCTCCGCCGTCTTCAGTCAGCCGCGGCGTGCGCGGCCTCGTGGTCGAGGAGCCAGCGCTTGCGGGCGATGCCGCCGCCATAGCCGGTGAGGGCGCCGTCGGCGCCGACCAGGCGGTGGCAGGGGACGACGATCGACATCGGATTGGCGCCGTTGGCATGGCCGACGGCACGCGCCGCGTCGGGCCGGCCGATCCGGGCGCCGAGGCCGACATAGGTGGTGGGGTGCCGGACCGTGCGCAGCGCCGCCCAGACGCTCTCCTGGAACGGCGTGCCGTCGCCGCGCACCGCGATGCCGTCGATGGCGGCGATGTCGCCGGCGAAATAGGCGGCGAGCGCCGCCTTGATCGCGTCCGGGACCCGGCCGGCGACGAGGCGCGTCCGGTTCGGCCCGAGCCGGCGCCCGAAATGCCGGTGCAGCCGGTGCTCGCAATCCGCGAACTCCGCCGCCCGGAGCAGGCCTTCGGCGTCGGTGACCAGGAGGAAGTCGCCGAGCGGCGTCTCGACGGCCTCGAGGGTCAGCGTGGCGGCCGCGGTGCTATCGCGCGTCATGAAAGATGATCCCGACGGTGTGGCGCTGCCCGGATCTGAGGCGGCTGACGCCGTGGCGCAGGTTGACCCGGTAAGGACCCCGGCTCCCCTGCACCGGCCGGTTGTGCACGGCGAAGGCGACGGCATCGCCCTGGCGAAGCGGCACGACCTCGGCGCGACTCTGCATGCGCGGACGCTGCTCGGTCAGCACGAACTCGCCGCCGGTGAAGTCGCGGCCGGGCTCGGACAGGAGGATCGCCACCTGGATCGGGAAGGCGAGGTCGCCATAGAGGTCCTGGTGCAGGCAGTTGAAGTCGCCCGCGCCGTATTGCAGCAGCAGCGGCGTCGGCCTGGTCTGCCCGGCCTCTCGGCAGAGCGTCAGGAAGGCGGCGTGCTCGGCGGGATAGCGCGTCGCCTCGCCCATGCGCCCGTTCCAGGCATTGGCGATCGGCGCCAGATGCGGATAGAGCGCGGTGCGCATCCCCCCGACGAGGTCGGGCAGGGGATAGCGGAAATAGCGGTATTCGCCCTGCCCGAAGCCGTGCCGCGCCATGTGGACATGGCTGCGGAAATGCGCCTCCTGCGGGTAAAGCGCGGCGATGGCGGCGCACTCCGCCGGGGTCAGCAGCTTGCTGAGGACGGCGCAGCCATGGCCGTCGAGCTCGGCGGCGAGGGCCGGCCAGTCCAGGCGGCCGACCCGTTCCTCGGCTGAGCGGACGGCCGGCACCGCGGGGATGATGGAGGGGGCGTTCATGCCTGGGCCTCCTTCGCGATCAGGGCGCGCTTGCGCTCCACGCCCCAGCGATAGCCGGAGAGCGCGCCATCGTTGCGCACCACGCGGTGGCAGGGGATGGCGACGGCGATGGTGTTGGCGCCGCAGGCCTGGGCCACGGCACGCACCGCTTTCGGCTCGCCGATGCGGCGGGCGACCTCGGCATAGCTCACGGTCTCGCCGGCGGGAATGGCGCGCAGGGCCTGCCAGACCCGCTGCTGGAAGGCGGTGCCGCGCATGTCGAGCGGCAGGTCGAGGCCGATCCCCGGGGCCTCGACGAAGCCCACGACCTTGGCGACGAGCGCCTCGAACCCGGCATCGCCGCCGATCAGGTTGGCCCTGGGAAACCGGTCCTGCAGGTCGCGCGCCAGCGCATCGGGGTCGTCGCCGAGCAGGATGGCGCAGACGCCCTTGTCGCTGCGCGCCACCAGGATCGAGCCGAGCGAGCATTCGCCGATGGCGAAATGGATGTCGGCGTCGCGGCCACCCTGCCGGTAGGCGCTGGGCGTCATGCCGAGCACGGCGTTGGAGGTCTCGTAGAAGCGGCTGTTGGAGTTGAAGCCGGCGTCGTAGATCGCCTCGGTGACGCTGCCGGCGGCGCCGAGCCCGGCACGCACGCGCCGCGCCCGCTCGGCGGCGGCATAGGCCTTGGGCGTCAGGCCGGTCACCGCCTTGAACTGGCGATGGAAGTAGAACGGGCTGACGCCGGCGGCCGCGGCGAGCGCCTCGAGCTTGGGCGGCTCCTCCGCCGCCTCGATCATCCGGCAGGCCCGCGCCACCATGGCGGCGCTGCGCTCTGCCGGCGAGGCGGCGTCCGGCGTGCAGCGCTCGCAGGCGCGGTAGCCCGCCGCGCGCGCCTCGGTGCCGGTGGCGTAGAAGGTGACGTTGCGCGGCTGTGCCCGGCGCGAGGGGCAGGAGGGGCGGCAATAGATGCCGGTGGTGCGGACGGCATAGACGAAGCGGCCGTCGGCGGCGGCATCGCGCCGCAGCACCGCCGGCCAGCGCGGATCCTGCTCGGCCGGAACCGGCCCGATGTCGCTGCGTGCCATGGCGAGTGTCATAGTGGAAATCTCCCGTTCGGTCTCGCCACCGTCCTACGCGCGAGCAGGCGCGCCGGCACTCCGCTGCTTGCTGTCGAATTCGCGGGCCATGTCTCCATATGGGGACGCTCGTCCGGCGGCTCCAGGCGAAAGGGACTGAAGCGAAGACGGCTTGGAGAACCCCTCGCCCGGTGGAGAGAGGAGCTTCGCGTCGCATCGAATCCGTTGCTCTCGACCGGTGCCTAGGCCTGTACCGCGAGAACCTTGCCGACGCGGCGGCCATCGAGATCGACGACCTCGAGGCGCCAGCCCTCCCAGGCGAAGGCCTCGCCCGGGTCCGGCAGATGGCCGAGGCGCTCCAGCACCAGGCCGCCCAGGGTGGTATAGCCGGCGCCGGTGGTGCGGCCCCGCACGTCGAGGGTGCGCGCCGCGTCCTCGATCGGCATGCGGCCGTCGAGAAGCCAGGCGCCGTCCTCGCGCCGCGTGGCATAGGGCGCGTCCTCGCCTGCCAGCTCCGGCAGGTCGCCGGCGATCGCCACCAGGATGTCGGTCGGCGTGACGATGCCCTCGAACGCGCCGTGCTCGTCGAGGACGATCGCCATGTGCACGGTCGAGCCCTTGAACGCGTCGAGCAGGGCGAGGACCGGCATGGCCTCGCCGACATAGAGCGGCTTGCGGACCAGGGCCGTGAGGTCGAGGGAGCCTTCCCGGCCGACGAGATCCTTGGCGTGGAGGATGCCGAGCACGGCGTCGGTATCGCCGCGGCAGACGGGAAAGCGCGAGCGGCCGCTGGTGCTGATCCTGCCGAGGATGGTGGCCGGATCGTCCTCGACGTCGAGCCAGACCACGTCGACGCGCGGGACCATGATCGAGCGCACCGGCCGCTCGGCCAGCGTCAGCACCCGCTCGATCATGATGCTCTCCTCGGGGCTGAAGGCCGTGTGGCCGCCGGTCGAGACGATGGCGGCGACCTCCTCGGAGGCCTGCGCCGTGGCCGCCCCGCCGCGCAGCATGCGCAGCACGGCCTGCGCCGTCCGGTCGCGCAGGTCCATGGTGGTGACGCGCCGGACGACGTTGCGCCGCCCGGCCTGGTTGGCCGCCTCGATCAGGATCGAGAAGCCGATCGCGGCGTAGAGGTAGCCCTTCGGGATATGGAAGCCCAGGCCCTCGACGATCAGGCTGAAGCCGATCATCAGAAGGAAGCCGAGGCACAGGATCACCACGGTGGGATGCCGGCTGACGAAGGCCATCAGGGGGCCGCTCGCCAGCATCATCACCAGGATGGCGACGATCACGGCGATCACCATGATCGAGAGGTCGTTGGCCATGCCGACGGCGGTGATGACGCTGTCCAGCGAGAAGACGGCGTCGAGCACGACGATCTGGGCGATCACGTGCCAGAACACGGCCTGCGCGCCGCCGCCGGCCTTGGTGGCGTGGGCGCCTTCCAGGCGCTCGTGCAGCTCGGTCGTGCCCTTGAACAGGAGGAAGGCGCCGCCGCCGATCAGGATCAGGTCGCGCCAGGAAATCTCCGCGCCGAGCACGGTGAACAAAGGCTGCGTCAGCGTCACGATCCAGGAGATCGAGGCGAGCAGCGCCAGGCGCATGCCGAGCGCCAGCGACAGGCCGATCAGCCGCGCCCGGTTGCGCTGATGCGCCGGCAGCTTGTCGGCGAGGATCGCGACGAAGACGAGATTGTCGATGCCGAGCACGATCTCGAGCAGGATCAAGGTCGCAAGGCCGGCCCAGGCGGCCGGGTCGGTCATCCATTCAAGCATCATGGCTCGGGTTTCCGCGGCCGCGTCGCAGGGCGGCCGCCATGGTCGGGAACGGAACGCGGCGACGCGCGATCATACAGGCGGTGCCGCTCCGGTGAAGGGCAGGGACGGAGAGCCAGGGGCCGGACGTACGAAGGGCCGGAGCAAGCTCCGGCCCTTCGCCAGCCCCCCGGCTGCTTCGATCAGACTTCTTCGTCACCGTCGCCGAAGAAGCTGTCGAAGAACCCTCCACCCTCGTCGGCGACGGGCTCGGCGGCCGGCTCGGCCGCTGCCTCGTTGCCGCCGGCGGCCGCCGTGTCGGCGGCCTTGGCCTCGTTGCCGCCGAACATGCCGGCGATGGCATTGCCGAGCAGCATGCCGCCGGCGACGCCCATGGCGGTCTGCGCCGCGCCGGCGAGGAAGCTGCCGCGTGCCGGTTGCCCCTGCGGCATGGCCGCGCCTTGCTGCGCCTCCGCGGGCGGCACGGCGGGAACAGCCCCGCTCGGCCGCTGCTGCGGCGCCTGGCCGCCGAACAGGCCGGAGAGGAAGCCGCCGCCGGCCGGGCGCTCGGCCTGCTGGCGCTCCAGCTCCGCGATCCGCTGCTGAGCCTGCTGCAGGGCATGGTCCTGCATGACGATCGTCTGGGCCATGAAGTAGGGTGACGCCGGCTGCTGGGCGACGCGCTCCTTGATGAAGGCGTCCGCGCCGGGATCCCGGGCGCCGGCCTGGCGCTCGACCGTGCCGAGCCGGGTGAACAACCCGTCGATCACCTGGCGGTTCTGGTCATCCATCGTGGCGATGCTCCGTTGTTGCGGCTGTGATCACTCTTCCCGCTGGCCGATCAGGCTGAGCAGCAGCTGGAAGATGTTGATGAAGTTGAGGTAGAGCGAGAAGGCGCCGAAGACGGCGAGCTTCTGGTTGGCCTCGGCGCCGTGGCCCTCGGCATATTGTTCCTTGATCGACTGGGTGTCCCAGGCGGTCAGGCCGACGAAGACGATCACGCCCGCCACCGACAGGATGAACTGCAGCGCGCTCGAGGCGAGGAACAGGTTGACCAGGCTGGCGATGACCACGCCGATCAGGCCCATGATCAGGAACGAGCCGAACTGCGAAAGATCGCGCCGGGTGGTGTAGCCGTAGAGGCTGGTGGCGCCGAACATGGCGGCCGCCACGAAGAAGGTGCGGGCGATGCTGGCGCCGGTGAACACCAGGAAGATCGAGGCCATCGACAGGCCCATGACAGCGCAGAAGGCCCAGAACAGCGCCTGCGCGCCCGAGGCCGACATCGACTGCATGCGGAAGGAGAAGACCAGCACGAAGGCGAGCGGCGCCAGCATCACCACCCACTTGAGCGGGGTGGAGAAGATCGGCACGTAGAGCGCCGGCGTGGTGCCGACGATGAAGGCCACGAGGCCGGTCAGCACCAGGCCGAGGCCCATATAGTTGTAGATGCGCAGCATGTGCCGGCGCAGGCCCTCGTCGAACAGGGCGCGGTCGGCCGTGCCGACCCTGGTCTGCCAGCCATATCCGGCGTTGGGTGTGGTCATGATCCTTGCTCCTGACGGTGGTGTTCAGTGGAGGCTGCCGGCGAGGCGGCCGGCAGCCTTGTCGAGGTCGCGGGCGTCGGCCTTGGCCACCAGCGCGTAGGCGACCTCGCCGACCTGCCAATAGGCGGCGGTGAGATCCTCCTGGCGCGTCGAGCTCTCCGGCACGACGTCGAAGGAGCCGGGCCGCACCGCGAACAGCGTTGCCGTGCCGAGCGACCGGGTCCGGATCGCCATCTGCACGCTGGGGCCGAGGCTGGAGGGGAAGACCTGCACGTCGGTGACGGACCAGTCCCGCGGCAGCGCCGGCATGACGATCGCCGTCGCCGCGCGGATCTCGGACGGGTCGTAGTCCGGCGCCGCGGGCTGCGAATGCATGCCGGCCCGCACCAGCGCGGTGCGATGGGCGCGCACGGCATCGCCGACATAGGCCGGCGGGATGGCGGAGGCCGCCACCTGGCTGATGCCGAGCAGGCTGACCTCGGCATGGGCGAGCCAGCCGACGCCGATCAGCGCCAGCACCGCCGCGACCCGGCGCAGCTGCACGAACATCCGCCCGCGGGCGAGGCCGCGCTCCAGCTGGCGCGCCGCCTGCGACGTGGCGACCCGCGCCAGGCGCGGCGCATCACCGAGGGCGAGGCGCAATTCGTCGCGCACCCTGAGGTCGGCGATGACGCGGGCCGCCTCCGCCGGGTCGCGGCTGAGATGGGCCTCGACCTCGATGCGGCGGGCGACGGGCAGCTGGTCTTCGACATAGGCCTGCAGGTCGGCCTCGGTGATGGGATCAGCGGGATGGTCCATCCGAGCCTCCTACGATCCTGAGATGGTGGGCCGGCTTGGCGCCGCCGCCCTTGTCGGACGTGCCGTCCTCGATGGCACGGAGCGTGGCGCGCGCACGGGCGAGCCTCGACATCAGCGTGCCGACGGGGATGCCGAGCGTGCCGGCGGCCTCGGCGAAGGTGAGGCCCTCGATGGTGACGAGGTGCAGGGCGGCGCGCTGCTCCTCCGGCAGCTCGAGGAAGGCGCGGCGGACCTGCGCCAGGCGCAGCTGGTGGTCCTGCGCCGGCGGCACGAAGGGGTCCTGCAGCTCCGCGGCCTGCTCGATGCGCCGGGCCTCGGCCTGGCGGCTGCGGTAGCGGTCGACGAAGACGTTGTGCAGGATCGACATCAGCCAGCTGCGCAGGCTGCGGCCGGCCTGGAAGCCGGCCCGCTTCTCATAGGCCTGCAGCAGGGCGTCGTGCACCAGGTCCTCGGCCTCCACGTCGCTGCGGGTCAGCGATCGCGCATAGCGGCGCAGGGCGCCGAGCTGGCCGGTGACGTCGAAAGGGGTGTCGCGAGACATCATGCAGCATATACGGAGCCCGCAGCCATTCTAATCCGGGCCGGCGCGAACTTTCCCGTCGCCCTCGAAGCGCGCCGCGCCAGGCCCGGGGAACCCGGAGCGGCCCGCCGGGTTTGTCGGGTGCGGGCGGAGGGCGGGCCCGGGCGGTCATACGGCTGTCGCGTCCGATGCCGGTAATGGCTGCGGCCGGCTCCCTGAGCGGTCCCCGGGGCCGGCCCGCGACGTTCCGATGCTTCTCGAGGAGATTCCGATGGCCACGCCGAAGACCCCCGAAACCGCACCCCCCGCCGGCGCCGTGCCGGCCAAGCCCAGGCCGGAGGCGCCCGCCGCCGCCAAGCCCGAGGTCGCCGCCAAGCCCGAGCCTGCCGCCGTGGCCGAGCCGGAGGTCGCCGCCAAGCCCGAGGCTGCCGCCGCGGTCGAGCCTGCCGTGGTGCTCGCGCAGACGGTCGAGGAGACCGCCGCCGCTGTCCAGGATGCCGCTCGCGACACTGTGGAGACCGCCGCCGCCAAGGCCGAAGAGGTCACGGAGCAGATCCGCCAGCAGGCCGACGAGACCCTGAGCCTGGTCGAGACGGACTATGCCACCGCCTCCAGGAGCATCTCGGCCCTCGGCCGCAAGACGCTCGACAGCGTGCGCGCCAACACCAACGCCGCTTTCGATCATGCCGTCGCCCTGCTCGAGGTCAAGACGCTGTCCGAGGCGATCGAGCTCAACCGCAGCTTCGTCCGCCGGCAGTCGGAGGCCCTCGCGGCCCAGACGCGGGAATTCGGCGAGCTCGCCCAGAAGGTCGCGGCCGAGGCCGCCGCGCCGGTCCGCGCCCGTTTCGAGAAGGCGTTCAAGACCGCGGCCTGATCCCGCATCCGGCCGGGTCCGGGCTTGATGCCCGGCCCCGGTCCGGCCCGGACATCGCCGAGCCCCGCGGCGATCATCGTTCCGTCACCTCCTCCCGGCACCCTGGCGGTGCGGGCTCCTGGCCGGCGAATTCTCTGCGGGGAGAGACTGGGATGCTTCGGCTGTTCGCCTGCATGCTGCTGGCGGGGCTCGTGGCCGGCACCGCCTGCCGGGCCGCGGAGATCCGGCTGCCTTTCGCGCCGCGCCCGCCGTCGGACGCGTCCGCCCCGGAGACTTGCTCTGCGCCGCCGCCGCCCGTGACGGTCCTGGCGGTGGTCTCCAAGTACGGCGATGACGGGCCGCGGCGCGACACGGTCGATCCCGCCGCGGACGCCCGGTTCGAGGCCGAGATCGCGCCGGTCCGCGCCTATGTCCGGAGCGTGGTCGAGATGGCGAATGGCTATCGGCGCAGCGGCGACCCCGGCACGGCGCGATGCGCTCTCGCCTGGCTCGCCGCCTGGGCGGGCGCGGACGCCCTGTCGCAGGCCGAGAACCCCAACAGCCAGTTCCAGCGTGCCGAGGCCCTGTCCGGGCTCGGCTTGGCCCTGCTGCAGATCGCGCCGGCGGTCCGCGTCGATCCGCGCTATGCCGCCGCGGCGGCCTGGATGGCGCGGCTGGCCGCCGCGACCGACGGATTCTTCGACGCCACGCGCGAGAAGCTCAAGGGCTCGCGCAACAATCACGCCTATTGGGCGGCGCTGGCCTCGGCCGCCGCGGCCGCTGCGGTCGGCGACCAGGCGCTGCTGGACTGGTCGGTCGAGGTCTATCGGACCGCCGTCTGCGGGGCCACGCCGGCGGGCGCTCTGCCGCTGGAGCTGGGGCGCGGCAAGAAGGCGCTCGCCTATCATCTCTTCGCCCTGAGCGCGCTGGTGCCGGTCGCCGCCTTCGCGCAGGCCAACGGCATCGACGCCTTCGGCTTCTGCGACGGGGCGCTGCACCGCATCGTGCGCTTCAGCCTCGACGCCCTCGCTGATCCGCACGCCGTCGCCGTCCTGGCGGATGCGCCGCAGGACGGCTATGCCGGCGGCCTGCCGACGGGCGGCGAGGTCGCCTTCCTGGAGATCTATCATCGCGCCTTTCCCGGGCGGGCGCCGCTGGAAGCCCGGCTGCTCGCCCTGCGGCCGTTGAAGAGCACGGCGCTCGGCGGCGACCAGACCCTGCTCTACGGCGGACGCTAGTGTTCCGACTCCGGGGCCGCAGATGGCCCGGCCTTTGCGAATCCCGTCATCTGGCCTTTGTTGCCCCCACATCGCCCCCGAATGGACAGGACCATGACAGAGACCATCGCTTCGCGCCGCACGATCCCCGTCTTCGACATCGGCAATGTGCTCATCGAATGGGACCCGCGCCATCTCTACCGGCAGATCTTCGAGGACGAGGGCGCGATCGAGCGGTTCCTCGCCACGGTCTGCACCCAGGCCTGGAACGAGGAGCAGGATCGCGGCCGCAGCTTCGAGGAGGGGGTGCGGCTCCTGATCGAGCGCTTTCCCGAGCACGAGGCGGCGATCCGCGCCTATGACGAACGCTGGCACGAGATGGTGCCGGGGGCGATCGAGCGCTCCGTCGCGGTGCTCGGCGCCCTGCGCCGCGCCGGCATCCCGACCTATGCCATCACCAATTTCTCCGCCGAGAAATTCGCCAGCGCCCAGGCGCGCTTTCCCTTCCTCGCCGGTTTCGACGGCATCGTCGTCTCGGCGCACGAGGGCGTGCTGAAGCCGGAGCCGGCGATCTACCGTCTGCTGCTCGACCGGCACGGGCTCGCCGCCGATGACTGCATCTTCATCGACGACAGCGTCAAGAACGTCGAGGGCGCTCGCCGGGTCGGCATGAAGGCGATCCATTTCACCGGTCCGGACGTGCTGGTGCGCGAGTTCCGGGCGCTCGGCCTGCCGGTGGCCTGAGGCCGGCGAGGCTTGGCCGGCCGTGCCAAGCGCGCTAGCGTTTCCGCCTCTCGCCGAGGAGATCCGCCATGTCGCCTGCCCGCCTGTTCGCTGCCGCCTGGGTGATCTGGGCCCTGTCGTGGATCGCGGCCGCGGCGTGGAGCGGACGCACCGAGCGCCGCGCCGCGCTCGGCGACGTCTGGCTCTACCGCTCGATCATCGTCGTGGGCGCGGTGCTGCTGTTCCACCGCACCTCCGAAGCGCTCGGCGCCGGCCGGATCTGGCATGTCGGCTATGACGGGGCCTACGGCCTCGCGGGCGTGGCGATCGCCGGCTTCCTCTTCACCTGGTGGGCGCGCCTGCATCTCGGCCGGCTGTGGTCGGGCGCGGTGACGCGCAAGGAGGGACACCGGGTGGTCGATACCGGGCCCTATGCCATCGTCCGCCATCCCATCTATACCGGCCTGATCCTGGCCACGCTCGGCACGGCCGTCGCGGAGGCGACGATTCCCGCGCTGACCGGCCTGGTGCTGATCAGCTTCGGCTTCTGGCTGAAGGCGCGGCTGGAAGAGCGCTTCCTGACGGCCGAGCTCGGCGCGGAGGCCTATGGCGCCTACCGCCGCCGGGTGCCGATGCTGCTGCCCTTCGGGCCGACCGGGCCGCGCCTGTGAAGGCGAGCCCGGCCCGCGCTCTTCTCAGGGGCGTGCCGCCGCCTCGACCCGGGCGGTGTCGTAATATTCGGCGTATTCGCTGATCTTTCCTCCCACGACGCGGAGAACGTCGACCTTCGGGGTTTCGAAGGTCTTGCCGGTCAGCCGGCTGGTCCACGAGGTGCGGCAAAGCACGACGACGCGATCCTCGTTCGCGATCACTTCGTCGACGGTGAAATGGTTCATCGCGAAGTCGCGCAGGAGGGTCGAAAAATAATGCTCTATCTCGGCCTTCGAACCGCACCTGCGCGTGAATTCGACGCCGGGCGCACCGCCCGAAAGCGAATGCAGGGTCGCGTCCTCGGCCGTGTGGTCGAGGAAGGGCCGCGGATCGCCTTTCGTCTCGTGCCACGAGGCGTAAAGGGCCTTTACCAGGGCAACGTTCTGGTCTTCGGTCGTCATGGCGCTTGTCCTCCCGACTATCCGTCAAAGACACCGCGGCGCCCGTCCATCCCAAGTTGCAGCGTAGCACGACAAGGGCTGACCTTCGGGCAGATCGCGTGGATTTCCGGAGGGAATCCGTGCCCGCTCCGGCATGACAGGGATCGCCGTGCCGTGCGGGCAAGGCGCAGCCGACGCAGGCCGCCGGCGTTTCGAGTCAGGCCGACCCGGCCGGTGCCGGACTCTCGTGGCCGGAGCGCTGCTCGGCCGGCTTGAGCTCGTGCACGAGGTTGTGGACGGTGTTGATCAGCGCCACGTGCGAGAAGGCCTGCGGGAAGTTGCCGAGCTGGCGGCCGAGCACGGCGTCATATTCCTCGGCGAGCAGGCCGACATCGTTGCGCAGGTCCATCAGGCGCCGCAGCAGGCGTTCCGCCTCGGCCCGTCGGCCGAGCAGCACATAGGCGTCCGCCAGCCAGAAGCTGCAGGCGATGAAGGCGCCTTCGCTGCGATCGAGCCCGGTCTCGCCGAGGCGCGGGTCGTGGCGCAGCACGAAGCCGCCGGACATCATGCGCCGTTCGATGACGGCGATCGTGCCGGCGAGGCGCGGGTCGGTCGGCGGCAGGAAGCCGGTGGTCGGCACCAGCAGCAGGCTGGAGTCGAGCATGTCCGAGCCGTACCAGGCGACGAAGCTGCCGAGGCGCTCGTCGAAGCCGTGCTTCAGGACGTCGGCATGGATCTCCCGGCGCAGCGTGCGCCAGCGCTCCACCGGCCCGGCCAGTCCGAACTCGCTCGCCATCCGCACCGCCCGGTCGAAGGCGACCCAGCACATGATCTTGGAGAAGGTGTAGTGGCGCGGCGTGTCGCGCGATTCCCAGATGCCGCGGTCGGGCTGGCGCCAGCGCTGCTCGAGCTCCTTCAGCAGGGCCCGCAGCATCGACCAGCCGGTATCGTCGAGGGCGAGGCCGCCCACCAGGCCCTGGTAGAAGCTGTCGATCACCTCGCCATAGACGTCGAGCTGGATCTGGTCCGCAGCGGCGTTGCCGATCCGCACCGGGCGCGAGCCCTCGTAGCCGGGCAGCCAGTCCACCGTCCATTCCGACAGGCGGCGCTCGCCGGCGATGCCGTACATGATCTGCGCCTGCGCGGGGTCGCCGGCGACGGCGCGCAGCAGCCAGTCGCGCCAGGCCTTCGCTTCCTCGTAGAAGCCGGCGTTCATCAGCGCCATCAGCGTCAGCGTCGCATCGCGCAGCCAGCAGAAGCGATAGTCCCAGTTGCGCACGCCGCCCAGCGTCTCCGGCAACGACGTGGTCGGCGCCGCGACGATGCCCCCCGTCGGCGCATAGGTCAGGGCCTTCAGCGTCACCAGCGAGCGGGCCACGGCGTCGGCCCAGGGGCCTTGCGGCCGCGAGCGACCCATCCAGTCGCTCCACGCGGCCTCGGTGCCGGCCAGGGCCTTCGCCGGGTCGATGCCGAGGGGCGGCGGCCGGTGCGAGGGGCCGTAGGAGAGCACGAAGGACACCGTCTCGCCGGCCGCGACGGTGAACGCGCCCTCGGTCTTCATGCCGACGCCGGCGAGGGGAACGTCGGTGCGCAGGGCGATCATGTCCGGTCCGGCGACCGCCTGCAGCAGGCCCTGCTCCGGCTGGGTGACCCAGGGCACGTGCGCGCCGTAGCCGAAGCGGATGACGAGCTCGGTGCGCATCGCCACCGCGCCGGTCTCGCCGATCACCAGGCGCACCAGGCTGATGCCGTCGCGCAGCGGCATGAAATCGACCAGGCGGACAGTGCCCTCCTCGGTGGTGAAGCGCGTCTCCAGGATCAGCGTGTCGCCGCGATAGGACCGGGCCGTGGCGGTCACCGTCCCCGCCGGCGCGACCAGCCAGCGGCCATTGTCGGGCGTCCCCAGGAGCGCGGCGAAGCAGGCGTCGGAATCGAAGCGCGGCCAGCACAGCCAGTCGATCGAGCCGTCGCGCCCGACCAGGGCGGCGGCTTCGCAATCGCCGATCAGCGCGTAGTCCTCGATGCGGCTGGGATGGGACGGCATGGCTCTGTGAACGCATCAGGAGCGGAACGGTTCCGCTCTCTCCGCTCGCCCGGTGTGGGCGAGGGGCGACGATCCCGCCTCAGGCCGGCGCGGCGCGTCCGGCGCGCAGCCAGTGCAACGCCAGCGCCGCGGCCAGCAACGCCGCCCCGGCAGCGTCGGCACGGCCGTCGGCGGCGAGCAGCAGGGCGCCGCCGCCGGTGGCGAGGCAGCGCTCGACGGCGTTGACCGGGCGCAGGGCGTAGCCGGTAGCGCCCACCGACAGGCCCAGCAGCGCCAGGCAGGAGGTGAGCGTGGTGATGAGCACCGCGAGCCAGTCGATCGCCGTGATCGGCCAGTGTCCGTCCGGGGTCAGCATCAGCAGGCCGAGCCCGTTCGGCGTCAGGCAGAACATGAACGGCACCAGGAAGGCCGGCAGGGTGTATTTCCAGGCCTGCAGCATGGTGTTGAACGGCGTGCCGCCGGTGATGGCGGCGGCGGCGAAGGGGGCAAGCGCCGTCGGCGGCGAGACGTCGGCCAGCACGGCGTAGTAGAACATGAACATGTGCGCCGCCGCCTCGGGCACGCCGACATTGGTGAGCGCCGGCACCAGCATGACCGCGGCGATGATGTAGCTCGCCGTCACCGGCACGGCGGTGCCGAGCACCCACATGGCGACCGCCGCCAGCAGGATGACCGCGAGCCGGTCGCCGCCGCCGAGGGTGACGATGATCGAGGAGATGGTCAGGCCGAGGCCGGTGAGGTTGACCACCGAGACGATGATGCCGGCGCAGGCGCAGATCGCGCCGATGCCGAGCAGGGCGCGGGCGCCGTCCACCAGCGCCGCGATCATGCGCGTCGCCGCCGGGTCGGCCTCGCGGCCGGCGCGCCGGGCGAGCAGCGTCTGCACGCCCGAGGCGGCGACCGCCGCCGCCATGCCCCAGAACACCGCCACCGAGAGGCGGGCGTCGAAGAGGTTGCCGAGGCCGAGCCCGGCGGCGGCGCCGGAGCGGCCGGCGATCCACGCCGCCGCCCCGGCGGCCAGCCCCAAAACGAAGGCGGACGGCGTCACGAGGCGGCTGTGCGGCCGGATCATCGACAGGGCGAAGGCGATGGCGATCGACCAGAACACCGCCATGAAGGAGGTGAAGCCGAGCAGCAGGAACACGGCGATCGCGGCGAGGGAGAGGAAGTGGTAGCCCTCGCGCCGCGTCAGCTCCCACAGCGAGGCGTCGGAGGTCTTGACCGGCTTGACCCCGAGCTTGCGGGCATCCGCCTCGGTGGTCAGCCAGCAGGCGAGGTAGTAGAGCAGCGTCGGGATCGTGGCGTAGACCAGGATGTCGAGATAATCGACGTTGAGGTACTCGGCGATGATGAAGGCGGCCGCGCCCAGCGTCGGCGGCGACAAGGTGGCGCCGATCCCGGCCGCCGACAGCATGCCGCCGGCGACGTTGGGCGTGTAGCCGGAACGCCGCAGCATCGGCCAGGCGAGCGAGGCGATGGTCACGGTGGTGGCGACGCCGGAGCCCGAGACCGTGCCGAGCAGGAAGCCGGAGGTCACCACCGCCCGTCCGGGCGCGGAGGGCGAGGGGCGCTTGCCGAACAGGGCGAAGGCCCAGTCGATGAAGAACTTGCCGGCCCCGCCCCGCTCCAGCACGGCGCCGTAGATGGTGAACAGGATGATGAAGCTGGAGGCGACGTCGAGCGGCGTCGAGAACAGGCCCTCCAGCGTCAGCGCGTTCTGGCCGATGATGCGCCCGAGCGAGAAGCCGCGATGGTCGAACGGTTCGGGCATCCATGGCCCGAAGCTGCAGTAGAGCAGGAAGGCGAGGGCGATCGCCGGCAGCACCCAGCCGACCGTGCGCCGGCTCGCCTCCAGCACGAACAGCATCAGCGCGCCGCCGAGCACCAGCTCCTCCGGCGTCGGCCGGGTCGGCCGTGCCTTGTAGTCGTCGATGGTCAGCGACAGGACCAGCGCCGTGGCAAGGGTGAGGCCGACCAGGATCCAGTCGAGGGCACGGGTCTCGATCAGCACGCGGCTGCGGGTGGCGAAGGGGGCGAGGCCGAAGCACAGGGCGACCAGCGCCAGCTGGAGGCCGGCCCAGGGGCTGCGGCTGAAGATGCCGCTCTGCGCCGCCAGCGCCACGCAGCAGGCGACGCCGACGAGGCCGCAGAGCCATTCCTCCGGCGTCGCCGGCCGCGGCCGGTGCGGCTCCCCGCGCACGATGGGATAGAGCAGGAACACCAGCATCAGCACCACGGCGAGGAAGCTGACGCGGTAGACCGTGGTGTTGACGGAGAACTGGGTCCAGTAGAGCGCATAGGCCGAGAGGGCGAACAGCGCGGCGGCGGTGAGCCAGCCGAGCCAGCCCGTCACCTTGGCGGCCGGCCCGCCCTCGTTGTCGGAAGAGAGCGTCTCCAGCTCCTCCTCGGTCAGCTCGACCCTGGTCTCGGTTTCGCGCATGGGGTGGGCCTGGCTTGGCAGGGGAGGGGAATGGCACTGCCTGGACCCAGGGAGCGCAACGCTTCGGAGGACATCTGCACTTGGCGGTGGAGCGAGACGCGACAGTTGCCGGCAAACGCGCGACGCCTGGGCCTTCCCTCCCCACAAGGGGGAGGGGAAAAGTCGGCGTTGCGCTCGATGCGGCTGCCGAAGGCTCCGCCCTATTTCAGAGCGCCCTTGGCCCTGTAATAGGCCTCCGCCGCCGGGTGGAACGGCACCGCCGTCTTCACGGCCGCGGTCGCCAGCGCCAGCTTGCGCGCCTCGGGATGGACCTTGTGGATCTCGTCGAGGTTGGCGAACATCCCGTCCAGGATGGTGGTGACGAGGCTGTCCTCGGCCTTGGTCGGCACGATCAGCACATTGGCGACGCCGAGGCCGGGCGTGTCGGCCGTCATGCCGGCATAAGCGGTCTTCGGCAGCAGGAAGGGCCGGTACTGGCCGGGATATTTCGTCTCGATGGCGGCGAGCTCGGCCTCGGTCGGGATGAAGGTGACGGATGGCTGGCCCGAGGTGGCGAGGTCGCGCACCGCCGCGGTCGGCACGCCGCCGATCCAGAAGAAGGCGGCGACCTTGCCGTCCTTGAGCGCGCCGACGGATTCGGCGACGCTGAGATTGTCGCGCGTCACGTCGGCCCGAGGGTCGAGGCCGGCGGCTTCCAGCACGCGGTCGGCGATGGACTCGGTCGAGGAGCCGGCCGAGCCGACGGAGACGCGCTTGCCCTTGAGGTCTGCGACGCGGGCGATGCCGGCGTCGCCGCTGGCGACGACGTGCAGGAAGGAATCGTAGAGCACGGCGAGGACGCGGATGTCCTGCTTGCCGTCCGCGGCATAGGCGCCCTGGCCCTCGATGGCGTCATAGGCGGAATCGACGGTGGAGAAGCCGAGCTCGGCCTCGCCGGCATGCAGGAGCTTGGCATTGTCGACCGAGCCGCCGGTGACCTGCGCCGTCGCCTGCAGGTTCGGCACACGCTCGGACAGGATCTTGGCGAGCCCGCCGCCATAGGGATAGAAGACGCCGCCGGTGCCGCCGGTGACGATCACCATGCGGATGCGCGACTGCGCCAGAGCAAAGGGTGGAAAAGCGAGAGCGGCGCCGGCTCCGAGCGCGAGCACGGAGCGACGGCTGACGATGACGTCCGACATGTGGTGCCTCCCCAGGCTGATGTGATGCCGCTCTTGCCGGCGGCTTGCCTCGCAGGGGATCATAGGGCCGGGTCGGCGCGCCGCAAGCCGGAGCTTGGTCTTGCTCCGGGCGGACCCCGCGTCGCGGCTTGACGGGCGACCGGCCGCTCCGCATCGTCGCAGCCCACCGCATCGGAAGGCAGGCCATGGCAGCAGATTTCCCGGTCGTCCACCTCGCCGGACCCGGCTCCTCGCTGCTCGTCGGCCTGCCCGAGCGCGGCATGCCGCCGATCCTCGGCTGGTCCCGGCGCGCCCATCGCGCGCCGGCGGGGCTGCAGGCGGCTGCGGTTCTGGCGGCGCGGGGCGGGCGGCCCAACAGCGTCGACGGGCCGGCGCCGCCGGCGGCGGTGCTGCTGCCGACCGGGGCGCTCGGCAACCCGTCCTGGCCGGCGATCCAGGGCCATCGCGACGGGCGCGACTGGACCCTCGAGTTCCGCGACTGGACGGCGGAGGAGCGCCCCGGCGCCGCGGTGCTGCGCGCCACCGATCCGGTGGCCCGTGTCGCGCTCGCCGTCGAGCTCGCCATGTCAGCCGGCGACGTCCTCACCATGCGCGTGTGCCTGACCAACGGGGGGGAGACGCCCTACCAGCTCGACCGCTGCATGGCCGGCACCATGCTGGTCGACGCGGCGGCCGGGGACGTGCTGAGCTTCGAGGGCGCCTGGTGCCGCGAGTTCCACCAGCGCCGCGACCGGCTGGGCGCTGCGGTCTGGCTGCAGGAGAACCGGCGCGGGCGCACCTCGCACGACCGTTCGCCGACGCTGGTGCTCGCCGCGGCCGAGGAGCCCGGCCTCGCCTACGGCCTGCATCTGGGCTGGAGCGGCAACCATGTCCTGGCGATCGACCGGCTCGACGACGGCCGCCGCCTGGTGCATGCCGGCGAGTGGTTCGAGCCCGGCGAGATGCGCCTCGCCCCCGGCGAGGCCTATGAGAGCCCGACCGTGCACATGCTGGCGCGGCCCGACGGCGTCGAGGGTATCGCCCGCGGCCTTGCCGCCCATGTCCGCGCCGATGTCCTCACCTGGCCGGGCGGGGCGATGACGCCGCGGCCGGTGATCCTCAACACCTGGGAGGGCACCTATTTCAGCCAAGAGGTCGAGACCCTGAAGGCGCAGGCCAGCGCCGCCGCGGCGCTCGGCGTCGAGCGCTTCGTGGTCGACGACGGCTGGTTCGGCCGGCGCGACGACGACGGCTCCTCCCTCGGCGACTGGACCGTCGACCGGCGCAAATATCCCGACGGGCTGAAGCCGCTGGTCGACCACGTCACCGGCCTCGGCATGGCGTTCGGCCTCTGGCTCGAGCCGGAGATGGTCAGCCCGGAGTCCGACCTCCACCGCGCCCATCCCGACTGGGCGCTGCAGGTGCAAGGCCGGCCGCTGCTCACCGCCCGCCGCCAGCTGGTGCTCGACCTGACGCGCGCGGACGTCTTCGACCATGTCTTCGGCTGCGTCGACGCGCTCCTGTCGGAGCTGGCGATCGTCCACATCAAATGGGACATGAACCGCGACCTCGCCGCCGCCGGCGATCGCGCCGGCCGGCCGGCGGCCGCGCGGCGGACGCGGGCAGCCTATGCCCTCATCGACAAGGTGCGGGCGGCGCATCCGCGGGTGGAGATCGAGAACTGCTCCGGCGGGGGCGGGCGCATCGACTACGGCATCCTGGCCCGCACCCATCGCAGCTGGCTGTCGGACTGCACCGATCCGGTCGAGCGCCTGGAGATCCAGGCCGGTGCCGCGCTGTTCCTGCCGCCGGAGGTGATGGGCTGCGACATCTCTCCCTCGCCCAACCATCTGACCGGCCGGGCGCACGATCTCGCCTTCCGGGCGCTCGTCGCCATGGAGGGGCATCTCGGCATCGAGCTCGACCCCCTCAAGCTCGCGGAGGGCGAACGCGCCGAGCTGGCGGGCTGGATCGCGCTCTACAAGCGGCTGCGCCCGGTGCTGCACGGGGCCGGCACGCGCTTTCGCCAGCCGGTCCGCGACGGCCGGCACGTCTACGGCGTGGTCGACAACGCCGCCGGGCGGATCCTCGTCTTCGTCGCCGAGGCGCGGCTGATGCTGCGCGAGGCGCCGCCGCCGGTGCGCATCGCCGGCGCCGATCCCGCCCGGGCCTGGCGGGTGGCCGGCGTCCACCCCGCCGCCGAGCTCGGCCGTTTCTCGGCGGCGCAGAAGCCGGTGTTCACCGGCGAGCGCGCGGTCGGCGGCGACGATCTCGCCATCATCGGCCTGCCCGTGCCGATGCTCGGCCCGGAAGCGGCGGTGCTGATCGAGCTGGAGGCGGAGTAACCCACGGCAGCGACGGCGCTCGTCTCATTCCCTCCATCCCTGTTCCTCCTGATCATTCCGCCGTTCCTGACGCTGGGTTATCATGCCCGGACCAGGGAGGATCCGCGATGCCGCACCACCTATGCCGGGTGCTCGCCATGGCCGCGTGGCTGGCCGCGCCGGTGCCCCTCGCCCGCGCCGCAGCGGATCAGCTGCTGCCGGAGGCCGCGCTGGCGGCGATCAAGGCCTGCGATGCCGGTGCGGCCGTGCCGCTCGACTCCGGGGCCAAGGCGCCGCCGGTCTGGGACGCGGAGCTCATGCCGGCCGATTTCGACTTCACCAAGCTGAAGCCGCTGGCGCTGGCCTGCGCCGAGGCGGAGCGCGCCGCGCCCGGGGACAAGCGCCTGCAATTGCAGATGCTGCGCATCCAGATCGTCATCGGCGGCCAGGAGACGGCGGCCTTCGTCCCCTTGCTGCGGCCCTTCGCCGAGGGCGGCAGTGCCGAGGCGAAGTATCTCCTGTTCCGGCTGTTCGAGCGCTTCGATGGAGGGCCGGACGCCGATCGGCTCGGCCTTTCGCGGGCGGAGGCGCTGGTCGGGCTGGAGCAGGCGGCGTCGGCCGGCCATCTCGAGGCGCTGGCGACGCTGTTCTCGCAATATCGCCACGGCCCGCTCTATCGCCGCGACGCCGCCAAGGCCCTCGCGGTGGCGCGCCAGGTCGCGGCCCTGCCGCCGGGGCCCTGGCCGCCCGGGCGCTATGAGAGCGCGATACGCGCCTTCATGCCCCGGGCGGCGTCGGAGCTGGTGCTGCTCGGCGACGGCTTTCCCGCCGCCGAGCAGGCCGCCGCCTTCACCGCCCTGGAGGGTGTGGTCGCCTCGGGCGACAGCGGCGTGGCCCTGGCGGTCGCCGCGGCTCTCCGCCACGGCCGCGGCACGGCCAAGGATCCGGTGAAGGCCCGGGCGCTGCTGCAGCAGCGGGCCGACGCCGGCGACGCCCATGTCGTGCCGGCCCTGGCCGCAATGATGGCCGAAGGCGAGGGGGGACCCGTCGACGGCAAGGGCGCGATCGCGCTGCTGCGCGGCGACCGCGAAAAATATGTCGCCGATGCCGGGCCGGTGCTGGCAGGCCTGCTGCTCGACAACCGCTTCGTCGGGCGCCAGCCGCAGGAAGCGGCCCGCGTCCTGTTCCGCAGCGGCGATATCGACGCCGCCATCCGGCTCGTGGACCTGGTGATCGACGATCACCCGACGCTCGACTATCCAGCCGGCCTCGTCGACCGGCTCACGGCCGCCGCGACCGTGGACGAGCCCGGCGCCGCCCTGGCGCTGGCGCGGCTGAAGATCTTCGGACCCGCTCCCTTCACCGATGTCGACGGCGGCCGTCGCCTGCTGCAGCCGCTGGCCGACAAGGGGGATCGCGCCGCGCTCTATCTGCTGGCCGGCACGCAATATGCCGGCCTGGACTCGAACACCGAGAGGCCGTCCCGCCGCGACGGCGGCCTCGACGACCCGGCGCTGAAGGCCCTGATCGCCGACGGCATCGCCCGCAAGGAGGCGCCGGCCTTCCTGCTCCAGGCCAAGCTGCAGCGCCAGGGCGTGCTCTATCCCCAGGACGACCAGACCGCGACGGCCAACCTGACCAGTGCCGCCAATCTCGGCAGCGTCGAAGCCATGGTGCTGCTGGGCGAGGCCTATGACGAGGGCCTGGGCGTGGCCAAGAACCCGCGCGAGCGCGTGCATGCCTGGCGCGAGGCGGCCCGGCGCGGCTCGCTCGACGCCCGCGAGCGGCTGGCCGGCGCCTTCACCTTCGACGGCTTCGACAAGCTGGTGACCCTGCGCGAGGGCGTCACCGAGCGCATCGCGCTCGCCGTCAATGCCGGGACCCTGGCCGCGCGCGGGTTCGGCCCCAGCGGCGCCGAGATCGCCTTCGCCGGCCTGTTCTCCGGCAGCCGCGCCAACGACGCTGGCACGACCGCCCTGGCGCACGCGGTGCTGGACGCCTTCCGCCTCGCCCCGGTCGGGCTGGACGAGGCGGTGCTCGTCCCGACCCTCAAGGCTCTCCCGGACGAGATCAGGGTCGAGATGGAGCGCATCCTCCACCAAGAGGGCTTCTACGCCTGCGAGCCGCAGGGCTTCTGGGGCCCCGACGCCCGCAAGGCGCTCGCCGCCTGGGTCGACGCCAAGGGGCCGCTGCCGGACGAGGCCGATCCGCAAGCGGCGACGCCGGCGGCGCTGTCCGGCGGGCTGCCGGCGGACATCGTCGATCGGGTGCGGGCACGGACGCAGCAGGCCGCCCAGACGGTGAGGTCCAAGGCGGAGCGCCGCGTGGTGATCCAGGCGCTGAACAGCCTGGCGCGCTACGGCGACGTCGCATCGCGCTGGGCGCTGGTCTCCAACTACCACCAGGCCGATTTCGTCCGCAACGTGGTCACGCCGGAGGAGGTGACGCGCTATGCGCTCGACCTGATGGTCCGCCGGCCAGACGGCATCGACAAGCTGGACTTTGCCGTCACCTTCGACGTGACGCAGATGATGCAGGACCACAAGATCGGCACTTTCGGCACGGCTTTCGTCGCTGCCCTGCGTGACACGCCGGCCTTGCAGGACCCGCTCACCCTGGGCGGGCTGATGCAGCAGCTGGTCCTCGCTCCCGGTGCCTGCGACGCGGTGCGCGAGGCGGCGCAGCACGCCGGCGCCAAAAAGCTCGGCGAGGACGGCTGCGACGAGACCTCGCGAACGGCGCTGATCGCGCTCGCCAAGGCGAGGGGGCCGGCCGGCGTGGAGGAGGCGGCGCGCCGGAAGGGGGCGGCGGAGGTGGCGGCGCTGGACAAGGGAAAGTAGGGACCGGAGCGCCTGCGCCGCTTCGGTCTTCCGCGCATCAGGGCTACCGGGCCTGCGCCGGCGTGCCGCGCCTGGCTCGCGGCGCGGCGAGGTGAAAGACCCCGAGCATGACGGGGCAGGCGAGAAGGACCGCCGCGCCGAAGTCGAGCGCCGCGCCGACATTGCCGGCCCGGACGGCGATCTCCCCGCCGAGCAGCGGCCCGATCAGCATGCCGGCATAGTAGATCGTGAAGAACAGGCCCATGCCGACGGCCCGGTCCTGCGGGGCGAGCACGCGTGCCGGCAGGCTCATGATCGCCCCGGCCGGCAGGCCGGCGACGATGCCGAGCGCAAGAACGACGGGAAGCACCGATCCGCACCGGGGCAGCAGGATCAGCAGCGCCGCGAAGGCGAGGCAGCCTGCGCAGAGGATGGCGCCGCCACGCCCGCTCCGGTCGGCCAGGCGGCCGCCCAGCGGCACCGACAGGAGCACGAGCCACAGGACGAGGCTGACGAGCGAGCCGGGGATCGCGCCGGACCAGCCGCGTTCGGCGAGCATTGCCGGACCGAAGCTGAACACCATGGCGAGGCCGATGTTGTAGAGGCTCCAGAGCGAGCCCGCGGCGAGAACGGCACCGGCCTCGGGAACGGCGAGGGCGCCGTGCCCGCCGGCAGGGGCGGCGACCGGTCCCGGGGGCGAGCGGTAGGCGCCGGCGACCAGGCCGGCGGCGATCGCGATCAGGCCGATGACGCTCGCGTGGACCGCGCCGAGCCCGAAGGCCAGCCCCATCGGCGGGAGAATCAGCAGGGCCAGGGCGAGGCCGGCGGGCCAGGAGCCGACGAAAATCGCCATGGCCGTGGCGATGGCGCGGCCGGCGAACCAGTCCGCGATCATCTTCGCGGTCAGGACGTTGAGGAGGACGCCGCCTGTGCCGGCGACGAGGCGCCCGAGGATCTGCACGGCCCATGCGGGCGAGGCTGCCGCCAGGATCTCGCCGGCCAGCATCAGCGCCAGTCCGGCCAAGACCACCGTCTTGTCGCCGAAGCGGCGGCCGAGGGCGCCCCCCGGCCAGGCGAGGACCATGCCCGGGGCGAGATAGAGGCCGATGAGGAGGCCGAGATCCGCGAGGTCCGTGCCGATGGTCCTGCCGAGCTCCGGGGCAAGGGCCGCAACGCTCTGGAACTGGAAGGCCATCGCCGCCCGCGCGACGAAGAGCACGGCCAGGATCGTCCAGCGACGGTCCGGCCCCGTCATGCGTCCGGCCGGATGTTCTGGTTCCGCCGGAACAGGTTGGTCGGGTCATAGGCCCGCTTCAGCGCGACGAGGCGCTCATGGTTCCCGCCATAGGCGGCGCGGACGCGCTCGTCGCCCTCCTCGCCGAGATTGTTGGCGTAGACGCCACCCGTCGAATAGGGGGTGGCCGCGGTCCAGGCGGCTCGCGCCCAGCCGACATGGGCCTCGTCTTGCGCGGCATCGTCCCAGATGGCGATCGGGAAGCAGTCGAAGGCGGCCTGACGATGGGCATAGGGCGAGGCCGATGCCGGCACGCGCGCGATGGCGCCGCCGACCTGCTGGAAGACCATGAGCGAGCCGGGCGGCGCCGGCGCGAAGGCGTCGAGCAGGGCGTCGACGGCGTCCTCCGAGATCGCGTCCATGAACTGCGCCTTCCAGTAATAGCGCCGGCCGGGCGGGAACAGGCTGTCGCCGTTCGACTGGATCTGGAGGTAGGGAACCGCCGCGAGCCGGCTTTCAACCGGTGTGCCGACCCTGGTCAGCGGAGCGAGGGCGGCCTCGCCGGCCTCGGCCGATCCGACATGGCAGGCGGAGATGCTGAAGAACCGCTCGCCCGACGGCAGCGCCACCAGGGCGGCATCGGCGCTGACCTCATCGGGGGCGCTGCGGGCGAAGTCGTCGTAGAAGCGCATGGCCTCGCGTGCCCGCGCGACGGGATGCAGCACGGACGCCACCAGGAGGGCAGGGCCCACCGGGTGCAGGCGATAGTCGAACGCGGTGACGATGCCGAAATTGCCGCCGCCGCCTCTGAGGCCCCAGAACAGGTCGGGATGCTCGTCGGCGCTGGTCAGCAGCCGCCGTCCGTCGGCGGTGACGACCTCCGCCGCGAGCAGGTTGTCGCAGGCGAGCCCATGCTTGCGGCCGAGCTTGCCGAAGCCGCCGCCGAGGGTCAGGCCGGCGATGCCGGTATGGCCGTTGACCCCCATCGTCGTCGCCAGGCCGTGAGCCTGGGTCGCCCGGTCGAACTCGCCCAGCCGGAGGCCGGCTTCGGCGCGCGCCACCCGGCGGATTGGATCGACCTCGATCCTCTTCATGCGCGACAGGTCGATCACCACGCCGCCGTCGCAGACCGACAGGCCGGCGACATTGTGGCCGCCGCTGCGGACCGCCACCCTCGCATCGTGCGTCCGCGCGAAATAGACGGCGCCGACGACATCGTCGGCATCGGCGCAGAAGATGATCATGCCGGGCCGCCGGTCGACGGCGCCGTTCCACACGCGCCGCGCCGCCTCGTAGGCGGCATCCTGCGGCAGAACCACGTCGCCCCGCAGCCGGCGGCGAAGATCCGCCACCGCCGACGGGGCCAGCACGGCCTCCCCGCCCATGCCCCGATCCGATCGTGGCTGCGCCATGCTTTCCCCCCGGCCTGCTGCAGCCGATCGTTCCACGCCGCGGCAAGCCCTTGCAAAGGCGAAGAACTCAGGTACTGGATGAGCAGAATTCATCCACAAGCGCCGCATCCGATGCGAAAGCTGCCGCCCCTGCGTGCCCTGCTCGCCTTCGAGGCGGCGGCGCGGCACGGCAGCTTCAAGCGGGCCGCCGGCGAGCTCGGCGTGACGCCGACCGCCGTCAGCCACCAGATTCGGCTCCTGGAGGAGACCTGCGGCTGCCGTCTGTTCCAGCGCCGGCCGCGGCCGCTCGCGCTGACCGCCGCCGGCACCCGGCTCTTTCCCGCCCTGCGCGATGGTTTCGACGCCTTCGCCCAGGCGATCTCGGCCCTGTCGGATGTTCAGGCGCAGGCCTCGCTGCGCGTCACCAGCCCGAACGCCTTCGCCAGCCGTTGGCTGGTGCCGCGCCTGCCCCGGTGGCGGGAGGAGAACCCGGGCATCCCGCTGGAGATCATCGGCACCGACCATGTGCTCGACCTGCGCGCCGGTGCTGCCGATATCGCCATCCGCTATGCGCGCCAGCCGCCGCTCGACTTCGTCGTGCAGGAATTCCGCCGCGACAGCTATTGTCCGGTCTGCAGCCCGCGGCTGCTCGCCGGCCGGCCGCCGGTCCGGCGCGCCGCCGATCTTCTCGACTTTCCCCTGATCCATTACGACTGGACCAACCGCGATCCCGAGGCGCCGACCTGGCGCCAGTGGCTCGCGGTGGCGCGCTCGATCGATCCTGACCTGCCGGCCATGGAGCGCCCCTGGGACCTCAGCTTCCGGGAGGAGCTGCACGCCATCGATGCCGTCGTCGCCGGGCAGGGCATCGCCATCTGCAGCGACGTGGTGGTCGGACGCGACCTGGAGAGCGGCGCCCTGGTGCGGGCGCATCCCCTGTCATTGCCGGGGTACGGGTTCTATCTCACTCGGCTGCCCCAAAACCCGCGCGCCGCGCTGCTCGACGCGTTCGCGACGTGGATCCAGACCGCGTTCAATTCGAACGGGAGCGCCGCCGCCGCGCCCTGAGGAGGTCCGCTGCCGCGGACCGCACCCCGGCGGCATCCGGGCTCATCGGCCCGAACGCGGCCGCCTCCAGTGCGGCGGCGGCGCTCCGCGCTTCGGGCGAGGCCAGCCATCCCACCGGGCCGTCGAGGGCGGTCAGGCGCCGGAGGGCCTGCCAGGCTTCGGCCGGGCGGCCGGCGGCGGCGCTCGCCGAGAGCGCGCCGAGGGTCCGGCGCAGGTCCAGCGCCGCGTGCAGGCGCTGCCGGAGCGCGCCGATCCCGAGGCTCCGGCCGGCGAGGAGCAGACTGGCGGCGAGGGCCAGCAGGAAGGCCATCGCCGCCAGCGTCCAGTCGGCGTAACGCGGCGCGTTCGTGGCGCCGGCAGCGGCGGCGATGCCGAGGCCGCGCTCCATCTCCGCCAGGGTCGGGCCGGCCGGCGCGATCGCCACCGTCCGGGCCGGCAGCACGGCGAGAGCCATGGCATTGCGTCCGGTGTCGAACCAGGGGATGCGGATCTCCGGCAGGTCGACGGCCCTGTCGCTGGTCGGCCGGATCTCCCAGGCATAGGCCACCTTGGCCTTGGGGCCGTCGGCGCCGCGGACCTCCGCCAGGCGGCCGGGCTTCGGCAGGGTCTGGCGCTTCTGCTCGCCGGTCGCGGCGACCGGGGCGACGCCGATCACCGTCTCGCGCTGCGGCTCGTCGGGAAAGGCGATCAGCTGCGGCACGCGGATGGCGGGCTGCGGCGGCAGCTGGTCGTCGGTGACGCCCTGCGCCTCGATCGTCACCGTGCGGCGGACGGACTGGCCGGGCTGCAGGGTTTCGGGATCGGCGCTCCAGGTGTCCGTCACGGTCAGGCCCTGCGCCGGCAGCCACCAGGCTTCCTTCGGCACGGGCGCCGGCGCCACGGCGAGGGCGAGGGGCGGGGTTGCGAGCTCGAGGGTGGCGCGGGCCCCGCCGGCGTCGAGGATGGTGAGGTGGTGCACGAAGGGCGCGATGCTCAGGGTGCCGCTGCGCTGGGGGTAGACCGCGAGGGTGCGCTGGAAGCCGCGTGCCTGGCGCCCGTCCTGCACGGTGTCGTACCAGGCGTCGCGCCCGACCTTGAGCCAGCGGAAGCCGGCGAGGTCGGGCTGCTCCAGTCGTTCCAGGGTGATCGGCATCGTGAAGCTGCCGCGGATGCGCAGCAGCACCATCTCCTGGACATAGGGCGGGCGGCCGAGCGGGTCGACGTCGACCCAGAGCCGCGCGCCGGGCACATCGGCGGCGCAGGCGGGAGCAAGGGCTGGAAGGGCGAGGAGAAGAGAGGGGATGCACCGGGCCAGCGCCGCGAAACCTTTGCGGACATGAGCGAAAAGCCTTCCTCCACGTCGTGGAGAAGGCTCTTGCATCCTCGTGGGGACGTGCCGAGTTGCCCTCCGGATGATCCGCCCCATCACCATCCCGCTCCCTGCCCCGGCACGGCTGTCCCGGCGGCCAGGCGTCGCTGGTGCTCGGCGGCGATGCGCAGGCGAACGAACCGGACGGGGTCATCCGGGATCGCGGCCAGCCATTGCAGCGTGGCGCGGTTGTCCTCGGTCTGCGCCATCAGGGCCGGCGACTGCGCGGCGGGCTCGTCCGAGGCCGCGACGACGGTCTGGCCGCCGCGCCGGCCGGCGCGTCCGGCGGTCGCCGCTGCCGCCCCGCGGGCCTGCGCTGCCCCGGCGGCCGGATCGCCCGGCTGCGGCGCGCCGCGACGGTCGACGCGGCTGCTGCCGGGGCTGCCGGCCTCGGCGCCGGCCTCGCGCTGGCCGGCCATGCCATCGCCCGTGGTGGAGCGAACCTTATCGTCGCCGCCGACCTCGTTCTCGCCGGCCTGGTGCTCGGCGGTCGCCGTCGCATTCGCCGTGCCCAGCGCCTTGTCGGCCGGTTGGGGCTCGGAGCGAGCCTTAAGCAGGGCCTGGACCAGCGCCCGGTTGGCGAGAGCGTCGGCATCGGCCGGGTCCCGCTTCAGGGCGATGTCGTAGGCCTTGACCGCCAGCGGCAGATTGCCGTTGCGCGCGAAGGCGTTGCCGAGATTGTAGGCGGCCTCGGCGCTGCGGGTGTTGCGCAGCTCGGCCGCGGCCTCGGCGTAGCGGCCCGCCTGGTAGAGGGCGGCGCCGCGCCAGGCCGGGTCGCGCAGCGCGGCAGCCGCCGGGGTCGGCAGGCCCATGGCGAGCAGCAACCGCCCGCCGCGGTCGCCGCCGGAGAGGACCGCGAGGCCGGCGACCAGCAGCGCCGCGCCAGCGACGGTGAGGCCGTTCATGCCCGCCTCCGGAACAGCAGGAGCAGGGGAACGGCGGCCAGGACCAGGCCGGCTCGGCCGAGATCGCGCCAGACCAGTGCGGCATAGGCGCCGGCGCCGAGTCGCGTGCCGGCGTCGCCCCCGGCTGCCGCGACGACCGGTGCGGGATCGAGCACGTCGGCGAAGGCGCCGCCGCCGGCCTCGGCCAGGTGCGCCGCCGCTGCCCGTTCGGGCTCGGGCGCGGTCGGCCGGCGCGTCGGCGCGGGCACGAACAGCACGTGCAGCCGGTGGCCCGCCGCCGCCAGGTCCCGTGCCGCCGCCCGGGCCGCCGCGTCGGCGCCGCCGCCGTCGGTCACCAGCACCACGTCGCCGCCGAGCGTGCCGACCCCGCCCAGCAGGGCTCTCGCCAGCGCCACGGCGCGGGCGGGCCGGCTCCCGCCATCGGGCACCAGCTCCGTCGTGGCGCCGAGGAGCAGGGGGCGCAGCAGGTCGCGGTCGGTGCTGAAATCAGCGGCGAGATAGGCGTCGCCCGCGAACAGCACCAGCGCCACCTGGCGCGAGCCTGCCGCCTCGGCCACCTGCATCGCGGCGAGCCGCGCCTCCGGCAGCGCGCCGCCCTCGGCCACGGAACGTGACACGTCGAGCGCGATCACCAGGGCGTCGAGGTTGCGGAAGGTCTCGGCGCCGGACCGCCGGATCGCCGGCCCGGCCAGCGCCGCGCCGATCGCTGCTGCGGCCAGCAGCCAGGGTGAGAGCGCCAGGCCCTGCCGGGCTGCCGCGACCATCGCACCGCGACGCTCCAGCACCGCCATCAGATGCGGGTCGACGGCACGGCGCCAGTCGCCGAGGCCGCCGCGGCGGCAGGCGAGCAGGGCCAGGACGAGGAGCAGCGGCGGGGCCAGCAGCCAGGCCGGGCGCAGCAGGGCGAGGTCGGGCAGGGTCACCGCGTGCGGCCTCCGATGAGGACGATGGAAAGCCGGGGCATGCCGGCCTGCAGCGCGAAGCCGGCGAGGCAGAGCAGCAGGGCCAGGGCGGCCGGCCAGGGCCAGAGCTCGCGCGCCACCGTCACCGCGGCCGCCGGCATGTCGCCGGCCTCGAGGCGGTCGATCGCCGCCGTCACCGTCCGGAGGTCCTCGGTCGTGCGCACGCGGAAGGTCTCGCCGCCGCTGGTGCGGGCGATGTCGGCGAGGGTCGCCTCGTCGACGGCGTCTGACCCGTCGCCGGCCACGGCGCCGCCCGTGTCGGTGCCGAGGGCGATGGTGTGCACCCGGATGCCCAGCGCCCGGGCGAGGTCGGCGGCGGCATGGGCGCTGACGGCGCCGGCCGTGTTGGCGCCGTCCGAGAGCAGCACCACGGCCCGGCCGGGCGCGGGCGCATCCTTCAGCCGTTTCAGCGCCAGGCCGAGCCCGTCGCCGATGGCGGTGGAGCGGCCGAGCATTCCGATCTCGATGTTGTCGAGCGCATGGGCGACGGCCTCGAGGTCGAAGGTCGGCGCGGCGGCGAGCTGCGCCTCCTCGGCGAAGGGCACCAGGCCGACGCGGTCGCCGGCGCGGCGACGCAGGAACTCGGCGGCCACCGACTTGACCGCATCGATGCGCCGGATCGGCTGGCCGTCGAGCGTGAAGTCCCGGGTCTCCATGCTGCCGGAGAAGTCGAGCACCAGCATGATCGTGCGCCCGCTCATCGGCAGCGCCGCGTTCGGCATCAGCGTCTGCGGCCCGGCCATGGCGACGACCAGGGCGAGCCAGGCGAGCGCCGCCAGCACGCGGCCGGGAGCGTCGGCGCGGACCCGCGCGGCATCATCGCCTGTGCCGGCCAGCGCGGCGGGGACGCGCAGCGCGGCCATCGCGGCCGGGCCCCGGCGCAGCGCCAGGGCGACGAGCAGCGGCAGGGGCAGGGCCAGGAAGGCGAGAGGGGTGGCGAAGACGGGCATGTCAGGCAGCCCGCAGCAGCCCGCGCAGCAGCGCGTCGAGGGCTTCGGGATCCGCGCCGTCGAGCGGCTGGTAGAGCGCCTCGCCCAGGGCACGGCCCGCGCCGGCCGTGAAGACATCGGTGGCGAAGGCGGCGTCGAGGGTGGCGAGCCAGGCCGCACCCTGAATCCGGCCTCTGGTCGCGCCGGCGGTCGCCGCCACGTAGCGCCGCAGCGCAGCGGCCTGCGCGCAGAGCCGTTCGCCCGGCGCCAGGCCACGCGCGGCGGCCAGGGCGGCCAGCGCTTCGCCCGCCGGGCTGCGGCGCCGTGCCAGCGCCGCCCGCGCCGCAAGGAGCGCCGTCAGCAGCAGGCCACAGGCGATGCCGGCCGCGGCGGCGAGCACCAGCATCTCCACGAGGGACGAGGCGGGCGGCGCCGGCAGGCGGATGGGCCTGAGGGCTGCGAGCGGGTCAGCTGGCATCGCCATGGAGCTCTCCCAGCGCCCGCAACTGCGCCTGCGGCGGCTGCTCTGCGTCGAAGCGGACGGCCCGCAGGCCGAGCGCCCGCAGCGCCGCGATCCGCGGGCCGTGATCGTCGGCCGGCAGATCGCGGCGGACGAGGCGCACCCCGCGCGCACCATCGAAGGTGAGGTAGGGGTAGGTGCCCGGCGGCGCCTTGCGTTCGAAGGCGTCGCTGACCAGGGCGATGCCGAGGTCGCAGCGCCGGCCGATGCGTCGGGCTTCGGTCTCGAACCGGTCGCCCGGCTGGTCGAGGCCGGTGGCGGCGAGGATGACGCCGCCGCGCGGCGCCAGGGCGGCGGCCATCTCGAGCATATCGCTCAGCGCCGTCCTGTCTGGCACCGTCTCGCTCAAGGCCCGCGCATGGGCGCGGTGCAGGGCGCCGATCACGGCCGGCATGGCACGCTCGCCGGCCGTGGCCTGGACGAAGATCGGCTCGGGGCCTCCCACCGCCAGCAGCCCGACCTTGGCGCCGAGGCCGACGGCCCGCCAGCCGGCCAGGGCGAGGATCTCCGCCGCCGCCACCGAGCGCAAGGCGCGGCGGGTGCCGAACAGCATGGGCGGGCGGAAGTCGGCCATCAGCAGCATGGTCGAATCCCGCTCGCTGCGGAAGGTGCGGACATGCGGCACGCCGGTGCGGGCCGTGGTGTTGCGGTCGATGTGGCGGATGTCGTCGCCGTGCGACCAGAGGCGGATGTCGTCGGGCTCGCTGCCGCGGCCGCGCCATCGCGTGACGATCGGGCCGGGCATGGCGGTGGTGGCCTCCCGCGCCGGGCGGACTCGCGCCACGAGGTGGCGCAGGCGCAGGAGCGCTTCGGGGTCAGTCTCGGCACCGGCGACGGTCATCGGGCGCGGCGAGGTGGGGCGGGTGGCGCCGGGGACGGGGCGGGCCGCAAGGGGAGGGGGGAGGGGGTGGACGCTTCCGAGAATGGCCAGCCGCTTTGCTGCCGTGGTGCAGCCAGCCGATAGTCTTCATGGGACGGGATCAGACCCTCGCCCCTGCCCCTCTCCCGGCCGGGAGAGGGGATGACCGGCGTTGCGTCCATCGCCTTCCCACGCCCTGTCTTGCCTCGCTGAAAATCAGCCCGCGTCCGGCGCTTCTCCCCGCTCCCCGGCTGCATCCAGGCCCTGGTCTTGGCTCCCATCGTCACCTCCCAGTCAGAGCGGCGCGACCCGGTCGAGGATCCGCGCCACCAGGCCGCGCGCCGTCTCGCCGTCGGCCTTGGCGCGCCAGGCGAGGCCCAGGCGGTGGGCGAGGATGTCGGGCGCGAGGTCGCGCACGTCGTCGGGCGTGGCGTAGGCGCGGCCGTGCAGATAGGCGCGCGCCCTGGCGGCGGCGGCCAGCGAGAGCGTGCCGCGCGGCGAGACCGGGTGCTCGATCGCCGTGCGCACGTCCTCGCCCGCCGAGCCGTCGCGCGTCGCCATCACCAGGCGGACGGCATAGTCCTTCAGCGCCGGGGCGAGATGGACGGCCATGGTCTCGCGACGGGCGGCGTGGATCTCGGCGACGCCGAGGCGATGGCGGGCCTCCTCCGGCGCCGCCGCGCTCTCCTGCTCGACGAGGTCGAGGATGGCGCGCTCGGTCGCGCCGTCGGGCAGGTCGACGGCGACGTGGAACAGGAAGCGGTCGAGCTGCGCCTCGGGCAGCGGGAACGTGCCCTCGTGCTCGATCGGGTTCTGGGTGGCGACCACCATGAACGGGTCGGGCAGCGCGTGCGTCGTGCCGCCGGCGGTCACCTGTCGCTCGGCCATGGCCTCCAGCAGCGCCGACTGCACCTTGGGCGGGGCACGGTTGATCTCGTCGACCAGCACGAGGGTGTGGAACACCGGGCCGGCGACGAACTCGAACACGCCGCGGTCCGGCCGCCAGACCGGCGTGCCCGTCAGGTCGGCCGGCATCAGGTCCGGCGTGCACTGGATGCGGGCGAAGGAGGCATCGAGGCCGGCGGCGAGGCGCTTCACCGCCCGCGTCTTGGCCAGGCCCGGCACGCCCTCGATCAGGATATGGCCGCCGGCGAGCAGGGCGATCAGGAGCCGCTCGACCAGCGGGCTGCGGCCGATCAGGCTCTTCTCCAGCGCCTGCGCCAGCGCGGCGACCCGCGAGCGGGTCTGCGCTTCGACATCGGCGGCGGTGCGGACGATTTCCATGGCGGCTCCGGGGTCCTCGGCGTGACGGCCCGACGGTGACGATCCGGGAGTTCCGTTGTAGGGCGTGTTTCCCGTGTCGGCTTGGGCAATTTGCCCGACTTCTCATCGCGGCTCTTGCCTTCGCGCGCGATCGGCGCGCGAGATGGGCTTCGTGATCCGGCCGGGAGGACGGGACCATGAGCCTGTTGATGCGACTGATCCTGCGCATCGCCGCGGTGGCGCTGCTGTGCCTGAGCTGCGCCGTGGCCTGGGTGGTGGCGGACACCGACGCCATGGTCCGCACCGAGACGGCCAAGTCGGCCCAGCGCGTCGCCTACCAGCTGGAGCGGCTCTACATGCTCGGCAGCGCCGGCTGGGGCTACAGCGCCAGCGCGCCGACCCGCTCCTACATCGCCATGCTCGGCGTGATGTCGCCCGGCATCTGCGTCGAGTTCGACCAGCCGGACAATGCCCGGCGGCGGCTGTGCAGCGGCTGGAACACGCTGGGCACGACCGCGCCGGACTGGTTCCGCGAGGCCTTCGGCGTGGTGTTCGATCCCGGCGCGCCGGCTGAAGCCGAGGTCCGCATCGTCGACCAGCCGGTGCGCATCGTCGTGGCGACGCACGACCCGGTGGCGGCGGCGACCCGGGCCTGGCATCAGTTTCGCATCGTCGCCGGCATGGCGGCGGCGATGGCGGCCGGCATGGCCCTGCTCGCCGCCATGGCGGTGTGGCACGCGCTGATGCCGGCGCAGACCATCATGCAGGGCCTGCGCCGCCTGGAGCAGGGCGACCTGTCGAGCCGCCTGCCGGACTTCCCCACGGCGGAGTTCAGCCGTATCGCCCGGGCCTTCAACGACCTCGCCAGCCGTCTCGAGCGCACCGGAGCCGAGCGTACCGCGCTGACGCGGCGGCTGTTCCAGGTGCAGGAGGACGAGCGGCGGGCGCTGGCGCGCGACCTGCACGACGAGTTCGGGCAATGCCTGACCGCCACCAGCGCGCTCGCCGCCTCGATCGCGGCCGGGGCTCCGCCGGACCGGCCGGACCTCGGCGACGATGCCCGCGCCATCTCGCGCGTCACCACGCAGATGATGACCACGCTCAAGGGCGCGCTGATGCGCCTGCGGCCGCCCGATTTCGACGAGCTCGGGCTGGAGGCGAGCCTGCGCCGCATGGTGGCGGCCTGGAACGCCCAGGCCGGCGCGCGCACGCGATTCCGCCTGGAGGTCGAGGGCGATCTCGCCGCCGTCTCCTCCCAGGAGGCGCTCAACGTCTACCGCATCGCCCAGGAATGCCTGACCAACGCTGCCCGTCACGGCCGGCCGAGCGAGGTGACGGTGCGCGTGAGCCGGGCCGGCGTCGAGGACAGTGCGGTGGTGCTGGTGGTCGACGACGACGGCGGCGGCGATCCCGACCAGGTCGCCGGCGCCCCCGGCCTCGGCATTCTCGGCATCCGCGAGCGCATCGGGGCGCTCGGCGGCACGCTGTCGATCGGCCGCTCCGCCGGCGGCGTGCGGGTCTCGGCGGCGATCCCGACCCTGGCGGAGGCGCGCGCGTCGTGAGCGGGCTGTCGATCATGCTGGTCGACGATCACCCGGTGGTGCGCGAGGGCTATCGCCGGCTGCTGGAGCGCCGGCCGGGCTACCGCGTGGTGGCCGAGGCCGAGAACGCCGCCGACGCCTATCGCGCCTATCGCGAGACCTCGCCCGACGTGGTGATCATGGACCTGTCGCTGCCGGGCCCGGGCGGCCTGGAGGCGGTGCGCCACATCCGGCAATGGGACCGCAACGCCCGCATCCTGGTGTTCACCATGCACCAGGCCGCGGCCTTCGCGCTGAAAGCCTTCGAGGCCGGCGCCGCCGGCTACGTCACCAAGAGCAGCGCGCCGGACGAATTGATGGGGGCGGTGGAGCAGGTGGCGCGCGGGCGGCGGGCGATGAGCGGCGACATCGCCCGCGAGATCGCCGCCGAGCGGCTGTCGAACCGCGCCTCGCCGCTGGAGGACCTCGCCCCGCGCGAGATCGAGATCCTGCGCATGGTCGCCTCGGGCATGCCGGCCGAGGATATCGCCGAAGCGCTGTGCCTCAGCCTGAAGACGGTGCAGAACTACCACTACCAGATCAAGGCCAAGCTCGGCGCCCGCACCGACGCCCACCTCGTCTGGCTCGCCATCGCCGCCGGCCTGCTGCGCAACGACGAGCCGGGGTGAGGGGGGAGGGAGGGGCGCGAAAGCCTTCTCCACGAAGTGGGGAAGGTGGCCTTGCGAAGCAAGGTCGGATGGGGTGTGGCGGGCAGGGCTGCGACTGTGTTCGGCTTGCGCGACCATCGTGCAGACTGGTTCGACCACACCATCTCGCGGGCCACACCCCATCCGTCGCCACTTCGTGGCTCCACCTTCCCCACTTCGTGGAGAAGGCTTTCGCGCCCCGCCCTCAATCCTCCGAATACCGCTCCTCCGTCCACGGGTCGCCGCGGTTGTGGTAGCCGCGGACCTCCCAGAAGCCGGGATGGTCCTCGCCCGTGAACGCGATGCGCTGCAGCCACTTGGCGCTCTTCCAGAAATAGAGGTGCGGTACGACCAGGCGCAGCGGGCCGCCATGCTCGGAGGTCAGCGGCTTGCCCTGCCAGCTGTGCGCCAGGATGGCGTCCTCGGCGGCGAAATCCTCCAGGGCGAGGTTGGTGGTGTAGCCGTCATGGCTGTGCAGCACCACGAAGCGCGCCTCGGGCCTGGGCATGACGATGTCGAGGAGGTCGCGGGTGGCGAGGCCGTCCCAGGCATTGTCGTAGCGCGACCAGGTGGTGACGCAGTGGATGTCGCTGACCTCGCGGCGCTGCGGCTGGGCTTCCACCGCCGCCCAGTCCCAGCTGACGGGATGCTCGACCGCGCCGTCGACGTCGAGGCGCCAGTGCTCGCGCTGGACGCGGGGATGCAGGCCGAGGTCGAGCACCGGCCAGTCCCTGACCAGATGCTGGCCGGGCGGCAGCCGTTCCGTCTCCGGCCGGGCGATGCGGCCGGTGAGGAAGCGCCCCTCGCGAGCCCAGCGCTGCTTGGTCGTGGTCAGCTTGGTCTCGGGCGGGGCAGGGATATCGCGATCCTCGGCCATGGCGGTCTCGTCTCGGCTGCGGCGGTGCTCCATCGTCGCCGCTTGCGCGCCGGCGTCAACAGCGGATGTGGCGCATCGCCATAATCTCGTAGCAATCACTTCATATCAGATTATGATGTAGTGATTGCTACGAGACGTCGCATGATCGAAAGCCAGCACGACGCGCCGCAAGCCGGCTTCGCCGGGCGGATCGCCGCCGCGGCGCATCGCCTGTCGCCGGCGGAGCGCCGGGTGGCGCATTGCCTCGCCGAGCGCCGGGATGCCGTGCTGCTCGGCTCGGCCGCCGAGATCGCCGCGCTGGCGCGCACCAGCGACGCCACCGTGGTCCGCGCCGTGCGGGCGCTGGGCTTCGACGGCCTCGCCGGGCTGCGCCAGGCCATGCTCGCCGAGATCACCGGCGCGCCGACGCCGGCAGGCCGGCTCGCCCATACGCTGGAGGAAGCGGGCGGGGACAGCGCGCAGGCGCTGCGCCAGGTGGTGGCGCACCATGAAGCCTCGCTCGCGACCCTGCGGGATCCGGGCTTCGAGGCCGGCTTCACCGGGGCGATCGACATCCTGTTCGCGGCCCGGCGCCGCCACATCTTCGGCATCGGCCCGTCCGGGGCGATGGCCGACTATGCCGCCCTGCAGTTCAGCCGCATCGGCTGTCCGTCGAGCGCCCTTTCGGTCTCGGGCGTGGCGCTCGCCGACCGGCTGCTGGCGGTCGAGGCCGGCGACGTCGTGCTGGCCATCGCCTATGCGCCGCTCTACCGCGAGGTCGAGGCCGTGCTCGAACGGGCATCGGGGCTCGGTGTTCCCGTGGTGCTGGTCAGCGACAGCCTCGGCCCCATCCTGGCCGGGCGGGTGGCCCAGGTCCTGCCGGTGCCGCGCGGCCGGGCCGACCATCTCGCCCTGCACGGCGCCACCCTGGTGCTGATCGAGGCGATGATCGTCGGCCTCGCCGCCCGCGACCGCGACCGGGCCCTCGCCAGCCTCACCGTGCTCGGCGCCTGCCGCGGCGCCGTCGACAAGGCCTGGGCGAAGCGCGGCGCCAGAAGCCGTCCCCCCGTTCCCCTCTCCCGGAAACCACGATGACCAGCATCACCACCATCTCCTCGGCGGTGACCGCCGCGTTCCTCGGCTCCTTCGTCGAGGTCGTCGAGGCCTTCACCATCATCCTCGCCGTCGGGCTGTCGCGCAGCTGGCGGCCCGCCTTCATCGGGACGGCCCTGGCGCTGGCCGTCCTGGCGGTGCTGATCCTGGTGCTCGGGCCGCTGCTGGGGCTCGTGCCGATCGGGCTGCTGCAATATGTCATCGGCGTGCTGCTGATCCTGTTCGGCATCCGCTGGCTGCGCAAGGCGATCCTGCGCGCCGCCGGCCACATCGCGTTGCGCGACGAGGCCAAGGCCTTCGCCGCGGAAACCGACGCCTTGCAACGCCAGGCGGCCGACCGGCGGGCGGATTTCCTGGCCGGGCTGGCGGCGTTCAAGGCCGTGCTGCTCGAGGGCGTCGAGGTGGTGTTCATCGTCATCGCGGTCGGGGCCGGCAACGGCATGCTCGGCTATGCCAGCCTCGGCGCCGCGGCCGCCTGCATCCTGGTGATCGCGCTGGGGCTCGTCATCCACCGCCCGCTGGCGCGCGTTCCCGAGAACACGCTGAAATTCGTGGTCGGGCTGATGCTGACCGGCTTCGGCATCTTCTGGACCGGCGAAGGCCTCGGCGCGGCCTGGCCGGGCGCGGATCTGGCCATCCTGGGGATCATCGCGATCCTGGCCCTCGTCTCCCTCGTCGCCGTCCGCGTCCTTCGCGGCGCATCCCGTCCGTCCCTGGAGGCCAATGCCCGATGAACGCCATCCGCACGGCCGTCTCCGAGTTCCTCGGCCTGTTCATCGACGACGGCAGCCTCGCCCTGTTCGTCGTCATCCTGATCGCGCTGGTCACCGCGGCGGTGGAGCTCGCCGGGCTGGCGCCGCTCCTCGGCGCCGGAGCGCTGCTGCTCGGCTGCGTGCTGCTGCTCGCCGAGAGTCTGCACCGGGCTACCCGCCGGCGGGGATAGGCATCCCTTCACCGCTTCGACAGCGGGAAAAGGCCTGAGCAGGGGGCAAGACATGGTCGAGAATGCCGAGCGGCCTTCGAAACCCGTGGGGCAGCGGGCCTGGAGCCTCGCGAGGACGAGATCGCGGGCGATCCTGCTGGCCGCAGCCCTCGTCCTGGTGCCGCCACTCGGCATCGGCGGCTGGGCCGGCGCGCTCCAGCTGACGGGCAACATCCACGAGATCGAACCTGGTGCGCTCTACCGGTCGGCCCAGCTCAACGGGCAGGCGCTGGGCGACGTCCTCAAGCGATATGGCATCCGCACCGTGATCAATCTTCGCGGCGCGCATGACGGCGCGAAATGGTACGAGGACGAGCGGGCGCGCGTCCAGGCGGCCGGCGTCGGACATCTCGACATCCGGATGTCGGCGACGCACGAGCCCGATGCGGCGACGCGGGCGGCGCTCATCGAGGCCTTGCGCACGGCGCCCCGGCCGCTGCTGATCCATTGCAAGTCCGGGGCCGATCGCACCGGCCTTGCGGCAGCGGTGTACGAGCTCCTCGTCGCCGGACGGCCGAAGGATCAGGCTGCCGGGCAGCTCTCCTTCCGCTACGGCCATTTCCCGTGGCTGACCAGCCGGACCGGGGCCATGGACCGGGCGTTCGAGGAGATCGCCGCGGCCCCCGGCTCGCCCTGAGCCGGCGACGCGGATGGTCAGCCCTGGAGGTGGAAGACCTCGATCACGCCGTTGAGGGTGATCTGGGTGCCGACGCACAGCAGGAGGAAGGCGGAGAGGCGCGTGACGATCTGCGAGCGGGTGCGGCCGAGCAGCGCCGTGAGCGCATCGGCCCAGCGATAGGACAGCCAGATGGTCACCGCGATCACCAGGGCGGCCGCCGAGGCGCTGACCACGAAGGCGGCGAGGTCGCGGCCGTCGGCGGGGCGGTTGGCGCCGAGGGCGATGGCGACCGAGATCGTGCCCGGCCCGGTGGTGAAGGGCATGGTCAGGGGGAAGAAGGCGACGTCGTCGCTGCCGACCGCATCGTCCGCCTGCTGCTGCTTGCGCTCGTCGCTCTGCTCGGGGGTCGAGAGCAGCTCCCAGGCGCGCACCGCCACCACCAGGCCGCCGGCGATGCGCAGCGCCGCCAGGCTGATGCCGAAGAATTCCAGGATATAGGTGCCGATCCACAGGGCGCAGAGCATGACCAGGGCGGAATAGATGCCGATCTTGCCGGCGAGCGCGGTGCGCTCGGCATGGGAGCGGTCGGCGGTGACGCTGCTGAAGATGAAGGCGCCGCCGATCGGGTTGACGATGGAGAACAAGGCGGAGAGCGCCAGCAGGAAATGCGGCATCGCCAGCGTCAGGATCGTCAAGCCCGCCTCCCCCGAACGGCGCTCAGCCGCAGGCATGTCGGGGCAGTGTCGACGGGCGCGGGCGCGCTGGCAAGGGGGCGCGTGCACGCCGTCTCACACGGCATCGCCGTCCAGCAGCTCGAGCGGGAAGCCGGCGGCCTTCACCGTCTTGGTGACGACATAGGTGAAGTAGCGGTCGATGCCGAGGTCCTCGGCCAGGAGGCGGTCGATCAGCCGCTGATAGGCGTCGATGTCGGGGGCGACGATGCGCAGCATGTAGTCGATGCCCCCGCCCACCGCGTCGCAGCCGACGATGGCCGGCTCGCGCATTACCATGGCCTCGAAACGCTGGAAATCGCCCTGGCGGTGGCTCTTCAGCGTGATCTCGACCAGGATGGTGGCAAAGCGCCCGAGCTTGCCGGCGTCGATGCCGGCGCTGTAGCCGGCGATGATCCCGGCCCGCTCCAGCCGGCGCAGCCGCTCCCAGCAGGCGGCGGCGGAGAGATTGACCTTCTCGGCCAGGCCCAGCTTGGTGATGCGTCCCTCGCGCTGCAGCGCCGCCAGGATCTTCAGGTCGATCTTGTCGAGTTTCAGCATGCAGCGGCAGGTCCCATGATATGATGCGTCGGTGCCCCGATATTGTATCAGGACAATCCGATGACGCCTCTCGATTCTGACCGGTTTCGCCGTCCTGTCGAGTCGCAGGATCTGCCGCCGCCGGTGGAATGGCGTCCAGTGCTGCCACGCCGCAAGGGCGCGACCAAGCACAAGCTCCTCACCGAGCGGATCATCGCCGACATCGACGCGGAGCTGCTGCGCCCCGGGGCGCGCATGCCGACCCACCGGGACCTCGCCCGGGCGCTCGGCGTCTCCGTGCAGACCGTGTCGATCAGCTACAAGGAGGCGGAGCGGCACGGCTACCTCCGCGGCGAGGTCGGACGCGGCACCTTCGTGCGCAACCGCGTCACCGAGCGGGCCGACCGCTTCATGCTCGACCGCAGCCCCGGTCAGACGGCGGACCTGTCGATCATCCGCGCCGTCTACACCGAGGCGCACGAGCGCGCCTCGCGCCAGGCAATGGCGCGCCTCGCCGAGGCGGACAACAGCGCCTTCATGCGGCCCTGCCGGCCGATCGCCGGGCTCGACCGGCACCGAGCCGCGGCGCAGACCTGGCTGCGCGGCCTCGGCGCTGCCGCCGCGCCGGACCGGATCCTGATCACCAATGGCGCTGCTCATGGCCTGTTCCTCGCCGTCGCCGCCGTGGTCCGGCCCGGCGACGTGGTGCTGACGGAGAACCTGACCGACCACGGCATCATCGGCCTCGCCAGCGTGCTCGGCTTCACCCTGCGCGGCCTGCCGACCGATGCGGAGGGCGTGCTGCCCGAGGCCTTCGAGGCGGCCTGCGCCGCCGGCGACGTCAGGGCGCTGGTGCTGGTGCCGAGCCTGGGCAATCCGACCGGCCATGTCGCCGGGGACGAGCGGCGGCGGGCGATCGCCGCGATCGCGGCCCGCCGCGGCGTCTTCGTCATCGAGGACGAGGTCTGCAAGCCGCTGCTGGAGACGATGCTCCCCTCGATCGCCGAGATGCTGCCGGACCTCGGCTTCTTCGCCACCAGCTTCACCAAGACCCTCATGGCGGGCCTGCGGGTCGGCTATCTCGTGGTGCCGCCGGCCTATGGCATCCGCGTCGCCAGCATCATGCGGGTGACGAGCTGGAGCGCCACCAACCTGCCGGCCGAGATTGCCACGCTCTGGATCGAGGACGGCACGGCCGAGGCGCTGCTGCGCGTGCAGCGCCAGGAGGCGCGGGCCCGGCAGGCGATCGTGGCGCAGGTGCTGGGCAGCCACGTCGCGGCCACGCATCCCCTGTCGCTCTGCGCCTGGCTCAAGGTGCCGCCGCACTGGAGCGAGGAGGGTCTGGTGCGGGCGCTGGCCCAGCGCGCCATCGCGGTGACCCCGTCCGACCCCTTCATCGCCGGCGAGCGCGGCCGCGGCGGCATCCGCATCTGCCTGGGCGGGCGCCTGTCGCACGCGGCGCTCGGCGAGACGCTGGCGGCGCTGCGCGCCACCTTCGAGCAGCTGCCGCCGGTCTATGATGTGCGCATCGCCTGAGATATTGTTTCATGACAATATAGAAATTGACATGATACTTGTGCGGCCACACCATCAGGTCACTTCATCGGGAGATGTGACGGATGGTTGTGGCCGCCGGCCTGTCGCAGGTGCCTTGCGGGGATGGCGCCGTCGGCCTCGCCACGATCGAGGCGGCGCAGGCGCGCATCGCCGGCGAGGTCCTGCGCACGCCGCTGATCCGCTCCGCCGCGCTCTCGGCCGCCGGCAGCCCGGTGCACCTCAAGCTCGAGACGCACCAGGGGACAGGCAGCTTCAAGCTGCGCGGCGCGACCAACGCCGTCCTCTCCCTCGACCCGCCGGCGCGGGCCCGCGGCCTCGTCACCGCCTCGACCGGCAATCACGGCCGGGCCCTCGCCCATGCGGCGCGGGCGCAGGGCGTGCGCGCGGTGATCTGCATGTCGCGGCTGGTGCCGGCGAACAAGGTCGCGGCGGTCGAGGCGCTCGGCGCCGAGGTGCGGATCGTCGGCCGCTCGCAGGATGAGGCCCAGCTCGAGGTCGCGCGCCTGGTGCGCGAGGAGGGCCTGACCGAGGTGCCGCCCTTCGACCATGCCGCGGTGGTCGCCGGCCAGGGCACGATCGGGCTGGAGATCGTCGCCGACCTGGCCGACGTCGCGCTGGTGCTGGTGCCGCTCTCGGGCGGCGGGCTCGCCGCCGGCGTCGCCGCGGCGGTCAAGGGGCTGAGGCCGCAGGCGCGCGTCATCGGCGTCTCGATGCGGCGCGGCGCGGCGATGCAGGCCAGCCTCGCCGCCGGCCGGCCGGTCGCGGTGGAGGAGGTGGAGACGCTGGCGGATTCGCTCGGCGGCGGCATCGGTCTCGACAACCGCCTGACCTTCGCCCTGTGCCGCGACCTGCTCGACGGCGTCGTCCTGCTCGATGAGGCCGAGATCGCCGCCGGCATCCGCCACGTCTTCGCCGCCGAGGGCGAGGTGGTCGAGGGCGCCGGCGCGGTTGGCATCGCGGCGCTGCTGGCGGGCAAGGTGGAGGCGCACGGCCCGGTCGCGGTGGTGGTCTCCGGCGGCAATATCGACGCGGCGGCGCATCGCCGGATCATCGAGGGAGCCGCGTGATGGCTGGGATGCTGATCCTCACCGAGGCGGATCTCCGGCGTATCGTGCCGCTCGACGCCGACGCGGTCGCCTGCGTCGAGGAGGCCTTCGCGGCGCTCGCCACCAAGGCGGTGGCGATGCCGCCGATCCTGCGCCTCGATATTCCCGAGCATCGCGGCGAGGTCGACGTCAAGACCGCCTATGTCCCCGGCTTCGACGGCTTCGCCATCAAGGTCAGCTCCGGCTTCTTCGACAACCCGAAGCTCGGCCTGCCCAGCCTCAACGGCCTGATGGTGCTGCTCAGCGCCCGCACCGGCCTGGTCGAGGCGCTGCTGCTCGACAATGGCTATCTCACGCAGGTGCGCACCGCCGCGGCCGGCGCCGTGGCGGCGAAGCACCTCGCCCGCCCGGACGCCCGGACCGCGGCGGTGCTCGGCGCCGGCGAGCAGGCGCGGCTGCAGCTCGAGGCGTTGCTGCTCGTGCGGCGGATCAGCCAAGCGCGGATCTGGGCCCGCGATCCCGCCCGCGCTGCCGAGGCCGCGGCGGGGCTGGCGCAGCGGCTCGGCATCCCGGTCGAGGCGGCGGCGAGCGCCGAGGCGGCCTGCGCCGGCGCCGACATCGTCGTCACCGCGACGCCGGCCACGGTGCCGATCCTCCAAGCCGACTGGCTGCAGCCCGGCCAGCACGTCACCGCCATGGGCAGCGACTCCGAGCACAAGACCGAGATCGACCCGGCGCTGTTCGCCCGCGCCGTCTATGTCGCCGACAGCCTGCCGCAGACGCGCCGCCTCGGCGAACTCGCCCATGCCGTGCGGGCCGGGACGGCGCGGGCCGACCAGGCCTTCGCCGAGCTCGGCCAGGTCATCGCCGGCCGCGCGCCGGGCCGGACCGGCGCGGCCGAGATCACGCTCTGCGATCTCACCGGCACCGGCGTGCAGGACACCGCCATCGCCGCGCTCGCCCACCGTCGCGCCGTGGCGGCCGGTGCGGGCCAGGCGTTCGAAACCACAGGACCGAGCGGAGATGCCGCGTGACCGAGCCGACCCTGAACTTCAGCCGCGCCGAATATGACGAACGCCTGAGGAAGACCCGCACCGCGATGGAGCGCGCCGGCCTCGACCTCCTGATCGTCACCGACCCCTCCAACATGCACTGGTTGACCGGCTATGACGGCTGGTCCTTCTACGTCCACCAATGCGTGCTGGTGCCGGGCACGGGCGAGCCGGTCTGGTACGGGCGCGGGCAGGACCGCAACGGGGCGAAGCGCACCACCTGGCTCTCCGACGAGAGCATGGTCGGCTATGCCGACCATTACGTGCAGTCGACCGAGCGCCACCCGATGGACGTCCTCGCCGGCGTGATCGAGGCGCGCGGCTGGGGCCGCTGCACCATCGGCGTCGAGATGGACAATTACTGGTTCAGCGCCGCCGCCTACGCCTCGCTGACCAAGCACCTGCCGAACGCCCGCTTCAAGGACTCCGCCTCGCTGGTCAATTGGCAGCGGGCGGTGAAGAGCCCGACCGAGCTCGACTATATGCGCCGGGCCGGGCGCATCGTCGAAGCCATGCACCGGCGCATCCTCGACACGGTCGAGCCAGGCCTGCGCAAATGCGACCTGGTGGCCGAGATCTACGATGCCGGCATCCGCGGCGTCGACGGCTTCGGCGGCGACTATGCCGCCATCGTGCCGCTGCTGCCCTCGGGGGAGGAGGCCTCGGCGCCGCACCTCACCTGGGACGACCGGCCGATGCGGAGCGGCGAGGGCACGTTCTTCGAGATCGCCGGCTGCTACAAGCGCTATCACTGCCCGCTGTCGCGCACCGTGTTCCTGGGCAAGCCGACGCAGGCCTTCCTCGACGCGGAGAAGGCGACGCTGGAAGGCATGGAGGCCGGGCTCGCCGCCGCCAGGCCCGGCAATGCCTGCGAGGACATCGCCAATGCCTTCTATGCCGTCCTCAAGCGGCACGGCATCGTCAAGGACAACCGCACCGGCTACCCCATCGGCCTGAGCTATCCGCCGGACTGGGGCGAGCGCACCATGAGCCTGCGCCCCGGCGACCGCACCGAGCTCAGGCCGGGCATGACGTTCCATTTCATGACCGGCCTGTGGCTGGAGACGATGGGCCTGGAGATCACCGAGAGCATCGTCATCACCGAGGCCGGCGTCGAGTGCCTGTCGAACGTGCCGCGCCAGCTGTTCGTCAAGCCATGAGCGCGCTCCGACCCTCGCCGATCGCGGCGACCGTCGACTTCGAGGCCGACGGCGTGCAGCACGGCCACCTGCGCCTGCCCTGGAGCCGCGACGACAGCGCCTGGGGCTCGGTGATGATCCCGATCGCGGTGGTGAAGCGCGGGCAGGGGCCGACGGCCCTGCTCACCGGCGCCAACCACGGCGACGAGTATGAAGGGCCGATCGCGCTGTTCGACCTCGCCCGCACCTTGCGGGCCGAGGACGTCAGCGGCCGCGTCATCATCGTGCCGGCGATGAACTATCCGGCCTTCCGCGCCGGCACGCGCACCTCGCCGATCGATCGGGGCAACCTCAACCGCAGCTTTCCCGGCCGGCCCGACGGCACGGTGACGGAGAAGATCGCCGACTATTTCGCCCGCACGCTGCTGCCGATGGCGGATCTGGTGCTCGACTTCCATTCCGGCGGTCGGACGCTCGATTTCCTGCCCTATGCCGCGGCGCACGCGCTTGCCGACAAGGCGCAGGAGGAGCGCTGCTTTGCCGTCGTCGCCGCTTTCTCCGCCCCCTGGTCGATGCGGATGATCGAGATCGATGCCGTCGGCATGTACGACACCGCGGCCGAGGCGCTCGGCAAGGTGTTCGTCACCACCGAGCTCAGCGGCGGGGGCACGGCCACCGCCCGCTCCGCGGCTATCGCCCGGCGTGGCGTCACCAATGTGCTGCGGCATGCCGGCATCCTCATGGGCGCGCCCGCGACCGCCCCGACCCGCTGGCTCGACATGCCCTCGGCCGCTTGCTTCGGCTTCAGCGAGGAGGACGGGCTGGTCGAATTTCTGAAAGATCTCGGCGACCCCGTCGGGGAGGGCGAGGTGATCGCCCGCATACACCCCCTCGGCCGCACCGGCCTCGCCCCGGCCGAGCACCGCGCCGGCCTCGACGGCCTCCTGACCGCCCGCCATTTCCCCGGCCTGATCAAGGCCGGCGACTGCCTCGCCGTCGTCGCCACCACGCGCGAGGACGCCTGACCCGGAACCGGGAGCGCGCGCCCCCGGTTCCATAATCAGACGAGCCGGACCCAACCGGACATGTCCGCCAACAGACAGGAGAAGACCCGATGAACGCCATCCGACTCGCCGGTCTCGCCGCGCTGGCCCTCGCCGCCGGCCTCGGCTCGGCCGCCGCCACAACGCTCGAGGACGTGAAGAGCAACGGCTATATCCGCGGCGCCAGCGCCAACGAGGTGCCCTACAGCTACATGGACGAAAGCGGCGCGGCCAAGGGCATCGGCCCCGACGTCGCCACCGCCGTGCTGAAGTCCATGGGCATCGCCGAGATCGACTGGAGCGTGACGCCCTTCGGCTCGCTGATCCCCGGCCTCAAGGCCAGGCGCTACGATTTCGTCGCCGCCGAGATGAACATCCTGCCCGACCGCTGCAAGCAGGTGATGTTCACCGAGCCCAATTCCAGCTACGGCGAAGGCCTGCTGGTGCCGGCCGGCAACCCGAAGAAGCTGCATGCCTATGAGGACATCAAGAAGGACCCGTCGCTGAAGGTCGCGATCGTCTCGGGCGCCGACCAGATCGACTTCCTGCACGAGCTCGGCGTGCCCGACAGCCAGATCGTGATGATCCAGGCCAATGCCGACGCCCTTTCCACCATCCAGACCGGCCGCGCCGATGCCTACGCGGCCACGGAGCTCACCGTGTCGCAGCTGGTCAAGGGCGCCGGCGGCGGCGTCGAGCAGGCCGAGCCGTTCAGCGATCCCATGATCAAGGGCAAGCCGGCGCGCAGCTATGGCGGCTTCGACTTCCGCCTGGAGGACAAGGAGTTGTATCAGGCCTTCAACACGGCGCTGGTCGCCTTCAAGAAGACCGACGACTACAAGAAGATCCTGACCAGCTACGGCCTCAGCCCGGAAAGCGTCGAGGCGGCGCGGACGAAGACGATGGCCGACGCCTGCGCGGGGAAGTGAGGCGGATATTCGGGATGAGTCGTCCGGTAGGCAGGTGTCCGGCGGGCGAGACGCCTCAAGTGCAATTCCTGCTCGACGCCTGCCGATTCCCCTCCCCCTTGCGGGGAGGGGCTAGGGGTGGGGGTCGTGCAAGCTGAGGCGGATCGGCTTCCAAAAGGCGCACTTAGCAACGCACTACGCCTCGCTCGGATGGACCCCCACCCCGTACCCCTCCCCGCAAGGGGGAGGGGAATCGGCCGGCGTCGAGTGTGAAACGATCTCGACGGCGGCATCTCTTCACGAGGCCCGATGACCTGGACCCATTACCTCCCCGCGCTCCTCAAGGGCGCCCAGGTGACGGCGGAGATCGCCGTCGCCTCGACCGTGCTCGGCGCGGTCCTCGCCTTCGCCGCGGGCATCGCGCGGGTGGAGGGCGGACGCGTCCTGTCGTGGATCGCGCTGGTCTATATCGAGATCTTCCGTGGCACCTCGCTCCTGGTGCAGCTGTTCTGGCTCTACTACGCCCTGCCGCTGGTGGGCGTTTCGTTCAGCCCCGTCGTCACCGGCATTGCCGGCCTCGCCCTCAATATCGGGGCCTATGGGGCGGAGGTGGTGCGCGGGGCGCTGCTGGCGGTGCCGCCGCAGCAGCGCGAGGCGGCGCGGGCGCTCAATTTCGGTCGGACGCACACGCTGCTGCGCATCTGCCTGCCGCAGGCGGTGGTGGAGATGATGCCCTCCTTCGGCAACCTGGCGGTGCAGAACCTCAAGGACACCTCGCTGGTCTCGCTGATCTCGATCAGCGACCTGACCTTCCGGGCCCAGTCGCTGCGCAACATCTCGCTCGACAGCGTCACGATCTATTCGATGACGCTGATCGGCTACTTCGTCATGGCGCTGGTGCTGACCGCGCTGATGCGCTGGCTGGAGGCGGCGCTGCGGCGCGGGCCGGCCTTCCCGCGCAGCGTGCACGGTTGAGGGGCGCGCCATGATCTACGGCTATGCCTGGGACACCTCCTCCAGCCTCGCCTTCGCCCTGTCGATCCTGCCGATCCTCGGCATCGGCCTGATCGTCACCCTGGAGGCGACGGTGGCGGGCTTCGCCATCGCGCTCGTCCTCGGCCTCGTCTTCGCCTTGCTCCGGCGCAGCCGGCTCAGCGTTATCGCCTGGCCGACGGCCGCGGTGATCGAGTTCATCCGCGACACGCCGCTCCTGGTCCAGCTGTTCTTCCTCTATTACGTGCTGCCGGTCTACGGCATCACCCTGCCGGCCTTCCTCACCGGCGCCATCGCGCTCGGCCTGCAATATTCGGCCTATACGTCGGAGGTCTACCGCGCCGGCCTCGACGCGGTGCCCAGGGGCCAATGGGAGGCGGCGGTGGCGCTGAACCTGACCCGGGCGCGGACCTATCGCGACATCGTGGTGCCGCAGGCGATCCCGCGGATCGTGCCGGCGCTCGGCAACTACCTCGTCTCGATGCTGAAGGAGACGCCGGTCCTCTCCGTGGTCACGGTGGTGGACATGGTCAACCTCGCCAACCTGATCGGCGACCGCACCTTCGAATACCTCGTGCCGCTGTCGCTGGTCGGCCTGATCTTCCTCATCCTCACCCTGCTGTGCTCGGCCGGCATCCACAGGCTGGAACGGGCGCTGCCCAAGAGCGGGATTGCCATGCGATGACCGATGCTCCCACGCCGGCTGACCCCGTCATCCGCTTCGCCGGCGTCACCAAGCGCTTCGGGCCGCTGACGGTGCTCGACGATTTCGACTTCGCTGTCGCTCCCGGCGAGAAGGTGACGCTGATCGGCCCGTCCGGCTCCGGCAAGTCGACGGTGCTGCGCATCCTGATGACGCTGGAGCCGTTCCAGGAGGGCACGCTGGAGCTGGCCGGCATCGCCTATCACCAGCCCAAGGGGCGCGGCGCTTTCCGCGCCAGCGAGCAGCACCTGCGCCAGATCCGCACCCATGTCGGCATGGTGTTCCAGAGCTTCAACCTGTTCCCGCACATGAGCGTGCTGCGCAACGTGGTCGAGGCGCCGATGGTGGTGCTCGGCCTGGCGCGGGTCGAGGCGGAATGCCGGGCGGTCGACCTCTTGCGCATGGTCGGCCTCTCCGACAAGAAGGACCATTATCCCAGCCAGCTCTCCGGCGGCCAGCAGCAGCGCGTCGCCATCGCCCGCGCCCTGGCGATGCGCCCGCGCGTGCTCCTGTTCGACGAGCCGACCTCGGCGCTCGACCCGCAGCTGGTCGGGGAAGTGCTGGGCGTCATCCGCTCCCTCGCCCACGAGCACGACCTCACCATGCTGCTCGTGACGCACGAGATGCGCTTTGCCCGCGAGGTGTCGGACCGGGTCTGCTTCTTCGACAAGGGGCGCATCGCCGAGCAGGGGGAGCCGGAACGGATCTTCACCAACCCGGAGCACCCGCGGACGCGGGAGTTTTTGCAGTCGGTGCTGTAGGGGGGCTTCAAGCGTTTAGAGAACGGGTGGCCTGACGAGACCGGATGTACCATCAACCGCGACGTCATGGACGGGCTTGTCCCGTCCATCCACGCGACCACCGTCCGTGCAGTGAAAGTCACCGGCCGATGTCGTGTCGAACACGGACCCTCGTCACGTTCGCGTGGATGGACGGGACAAGCCCGTCCATGACGTCGAGGTTCGTGCGCGATGGGCGGCCCCATCCGCGACCGTCATGGCCGCGCTCGACGCGGCCATCCAGGCGATCTCACAGGGGCGAAAGAGAGGCCTGCCCCGACAGATCTTCGGTGGCCGGCTGGACGAACCGACACTTCGTCGGCCGGCACGCCCGGGAACCGAGACCTCCTCGCGGGCGGACGGCCTAGCTTCTCCAAGACGCCACCGGAGACGCTTCGATGACCGCCGCTCTCGCCCTCAAACGCGACAGCCATCCCGCCCTCGGCCGGCTCGCAGACGGCCGCCTGCTGCGCGAGCTCGCCTATGTCGACGGCCACTGGACCCACGCCCCCGATGCCGCGAGCTTTGCCGTGCGCGACCCGTTCTCCGGCGCCGTCCTCGCCCATGTCGCTGCCCTCGGGCCGGAGGCGGCGGCGCGGGCGGTCGATGCCGCGGCGCGGGCCTTTCCCATCTGGAAGGCGCTGACGCCGCAGGAGCGGGCCGGCCGGCTGCGGGCCTGGCACGGGCTGATCCTGGCGGCCCGCGAGGACCTCGCCCTGCTGATGACCCTCGAGCAGGGCAAGCCGCTGGCCGAGAGCCGCGGCGAGATCGACTATGCCGCGTCCTTCGTCGAGTGGTACGCCGAGGAGGGAAGGCGCCTCAACGTCGAGAGCGTCACCAGCCATCTCCCCGACGCGCAGATGCTGGTGACGCGCGAGCCGCTCGGCGTCGCCGCGCTGCTGACGCCCTGGAACTTCCCCGCCGCCATGCTGACGCGAAAGGCCGCGGCCGCACTGGCGGCGGGCTGCACCGTGGTGGCGCATCCCTCGTCCTATACGCCGCTCTCGGCCCTGGCCCTGGCCGAGCTCGCCGACCGGGCCGGCCTGCCGGCGGGCGTGTTCAACGTCGTCACCGGCGAGGCGGCGCCGATCGCCCGGCGGCTCTGCGAGGACGTCCGCGTGCACGCGGTCAGCTTCACCGGCTCGACCGAGGTCGGCCGCCTGATCGCCGGCCAATGTGCGCCGACGGTCAAGCGCCTCATCATGGAGCTCGGTGGCAATGCGCCGCTGATCATGTTCGACGACGCCGATCTTGAGCGCGCGGTCGAGATCGCGGTCGGCGCCAAGTTCGCCACCTCGGGCCAGGACTGCCTGGCCGCCAACCGCATCTATGTCCAGCGCGCCCTCTACCCCCGCTTCTGCGAGGCCTTCGCCCGACGCGTCGCCGCGCTGAAGGTCGGCAGCGGCCTGGAGGTGGGGATTGAAATCGGCCCGCTGATGCATGAGCGCGCCGTTGCCCGCACGAGGGCACGGATCACGGACGCGCTGGCCCGCGGCGCCCGGCAACTGGTCGGCGAGGCTCCGGCGCCCGGGCCGCTGTTCGTGACGCCGACCCTGCTGGTCGACGTGCCGGAGGAGGCCGCGATCATGCGCGAGGAGATCTTCGCCCCCGTCGCCGCCGTCGCGTCCTTCGACACCGAGGCCGAGGTGATCGAGCGGGCCAATGCCACCGAATACGGCCTCGTCGCCTATGTCGTCACGCGCGATGGCGCCCGCGCCCTGCGGATGAGCCGCGCCCTCGCCTACGGCATGGTGGCGGTCAATCGCGTCAAGCTCACCGGCCCGCCGATCCCCTTCGGCGGCGTCAAGCAGTCGGGCCTCGGCCGCGAAGGCTCGCGCCACGGCCTGGAGGCTTTCACCGACCTCAAATATACCTGTCTCGATCTCGCCTGAAGGGAAACGCCATGCTCGACCGCGCCTCCGACAACGAATTGACCGCCTGGGACCGCGATCACTTCTTCCACCCCTCCACCCACATGGCCCAGCACGCCCGCGGCGAGACGCCGAACCGCATCATCACCGGCGCCGAGGGGGTCTACATCACCGACCGCGCCGGCAAGCGCAGCCTCGACGCCTTTGCCGGGCTCTACTGCGTCAATGTCGGCTATGGCCGCAAGACGATCACCGACGCCATTGCGGCGCAGGCGGCGGCGCTGCCCTATTACCACGCCTATGTCGGCCACGGCTCGGAGCCGTCGATCCGCCTCGCCAAGATGATCATCGACCGGGCACCGAAGGGCATGAGCCGGGTGTTCTTCGGCCTGTCCGGCTCGGACGCCAACGAGACCAACCTCAAGCTCGTCTGGTACGTCAACAACGTGCTGGGCCGGCCGGAGAAGAAAAAGATCATCTCGCGCTGGCGCGGCTATCACGGCTCCGGCTTGATGACCGGCAGCCTCACGGGCCTTGCCGCCTTCCACAACCTGTTCGACCTGCCGAAGCCGCCGGTGCTGCACACCGAGGCGCCGTATTATTTCCGCCGGGCGGACCGCTCGCAGAGCGAGGACGCGTTCTCGCAAACCTGCGCCGACAAGCTGGAGGAGCTGATCCTGGCGGAAGGCCCCGACACCGTCGCCGCCTTCATCGGCGAGCCGGTGCTCGGCACCGGCGGCATCGTGCCGCCGCCCAGGGGCTATTGGGACAAGATCCAGGCCGTGCTGGCCAAGTATGACATCATGCTGATCGCCGACGAGGTCATCACCGGCTTCGGGCGCCTCGGCTCGATGTTCGGCTCGGACCATTACGGCATCCGGCCGGACCTGATCACCATCGCCAAGGGCTTGACCTCGGCCTATGCGCCGCTCTCCGGCGTCATCGTCTCGGAGAAGGTCTGGCGCATCCTGGAGCAGGGCTCGGACGAGTTCGGCGCCATCGGCCATGGCTGGACCTATTCCTCGCACCCGCTCTGCGCCGCCGCCGGCGTCGCCAACCTGGAGCTGGTCGACGAGCTCGGCCTGGTCGACAATGCCCGCGAGGTCGGCGCCTATTTCCGCAAGGGCCTGGCCGATGCCCTGGGATCGCACCGCCATGTCGGCGAGGTCCGCGGCGAGGGGCTGCTGGCCGCGGTGGAATTCGTGCGCGACCGCGACGACCGCACCTTCTTCGACACGAGCGAGAAAGTCGGCCCGCGCGTCGCCGCGGCGATGCTCGACAACGGCGTCATCGGCCGCGCCATGCCCCAGGCCGACATCCTGGGCTTCGCCCCGCCGCTGTGCCTGACGCGGGAGGAGGCGGATGTGGTGGTGGATGCGGCGCGGAAGGCGGTGGAGGGCACGCTCGGGCGGTGAGGGGGGCTCGAGACCCCGCTCCCGGCCCATCTCGGGTGTTCCCGAGATGGGCCTGTGAGTGAGCAATTCGGAGAGATAGCACGTGCTTTGCCCTGCTCCCTTGCAGCGTCCGGACATTGGCCGTACATTTGCGAAAGGAGGCCAATGATGCCAAACCCTCTTTCCAAGCCGGGTCGCAATCGCGTCCGGGCCGAGCGTCTCGAAGCGCGCGTCACCGCGGAACAGAAGCACCTGATCGAACATGCCGCCGCCCTTCAGGGACGGACGGTGACGGATTTCGTGCTGTCCAGCGTGCAGGACGCCGCTCGCCGCGCCATCGAGGAGCATCAGCGGATCGAATTGTCCCTGCGGGACAGCCAGGCCTTCGTCGCGGCCCTGCTCGATCCGCAGCCGGTGAACGAACGCCTGCGCGACACCGTGCGCCGCTATCGCGACTTGACCGGCGCCTGACGGAGGGCTCTCGACGTGGAGGGGGCCTTTCGGGTCGAGGCGCTCGCCCCGCATCACGATCGCGCGTCGTTCGCAAGCGGCGTCGAACCGCTGGACCGGTATTTTCGGACCCAGGCCGGCCAGGATGCCCGGAAGAACGTGGCGGCGCCGTTCGTGCTGGTGCTGCCCGATGGAGCGATCGCCGGCTACTACACCTTATCCGCGACCGGCATAGGGCTCAGCGAGTTGCCGGCCCAGACGACGCGCAAGCTGCCACGCTATCCGCTCCTTCCGGCGACGTTGCTTGGCCGTCTGGCCGTCGATCTGCGCTATCGCGGCAGGGGGTATGGCCGCCTGCTGCTCGCCGATGCGCTGCTGCGGTCCCTGCGCAGCGAGATTGCCTCCTTTGCCGTCATCGTCGATGCCAAGGACGATGGTGCACGCCGATTCTATGAACGTGAGAGCTTTTTGCCGTTTCCCGATCAGCCCAAGAGGCTGTTCCGGCCGATGGCCGATATTGCGGGCCTGTTCGATCGATGAGGGGATGATCGCGAAGGTAGCAAGCCCGCCGCGGCGATTTGCACCTGCGCCGTGGCGTCGCAACGATCGGCGCCGCGCCGGGCATGCCATGCAGGCCTGCTTCATGAGGCCCATCGTGCTCGATCCCGTCCGCGCGGCTGCAGCGCGCAGTTGCAGAGGGTCGAAACACAGGCCGTCTTCGCCTCGGTGGGCGTGATCGAGCGGCAGCTCAGCCTTGCCGCCCCCGCTGAACGATGCGTGCTGCCGAGGCGGCAATGGGAAGCTCGGCTGACGCCATGGCGGAGAGGCGCGCCGCCCCTTCGGCCATCCCCGCTTGGCTGTTGCGCCCCACCGTTCCGCCTGCCATGCTGCTTCAGGGGGATGAGCCTCGGCTCCCGGCACCGCAGCGACGATCGGACAGGATGGCGAAACGGGCCCACCCCGCGCTGACCTCGCTGGAACGGGTGGTCCTGCTCGCGCTGGTCGTCGCCGCCGTGCTGGCGGCGGGGCTGCACCGAAGCGTCGAAGCGAACGAGGCGGTCTGCCGTTTCTATCGCGTGCAGCCCAAGACCCTTATCGTCAGCGATGCGCCAGGTGGCACCCGCTTCATCGACATGCTGACGGGCGCCGACCTCGTCTGCGTCGTGGGCCGGGAGCGCCGGAGCGGGCGCGACTGGGCCCTCGTCGGGGACAAGCGCGGTCCCGGAGCGCGCAAGCCGATCGGCGGCTGGGTGGACCTGCGGGCCCTGGTCGCGCTGACGGCCGCGGAAGCTCGCGGCCTGGATGACGCCGTGCCGCCGGCGGCGGCACAGCAGGCCGAGACTTCGCCGCCTGCGGCGCCGGAGGAAAAGCTCGACGGCGCGATGATGTCGAATGCTCCGACCAAGGCCGCCCCGACCGCAGCCAGCACCGCCACCGCCCGGGGCACCATGAAGGATATCCCCGAGGACATCCTGTTCGACCAATTGCTGGACGACGGGCCGCCGGAGGTGAAGGGCCACTCGATCGCGGAGCTGATCACCAGCGTGCCGCTGGTGGCGCCGATCCCGGGCATGGACCCGGCGGCGTGGCAGCAACCCTGCTCCAGCTGTCACAAATGGGACAAGGCGCAGCTGTGCAAGCAGGGTAAGGTCTATGCCGGCACGCCCGAAACGGAGGACCGCAACGCCCATCCCTTCGGCACCGCGTTCAAGATCATGCTCGAACACTGGGCCAAAGGCGGGTGCCGTTGAGCGCGGCGGGGGCCGCGGACACAGGACCTCCACCATCGGCAGCGATGCCACCACACCTGTCATTCAGACGCAGCGTTCGGGCGAGGGCGATATGCGACGGTTTTTCGGTTTCGGATTGCTGCTGCTGGCCGCGTTGCTGGCCGGCCAGGGCGCGGCGAGGGCACAGGACTGGGCGCTGAACGGGGCGGAATCGCGATTCTACATGCAGACGGCCAAGAACAACGCCGTCATCGAGACCCACCAGTTCTCCATCCTCGACGGGTCGGTGAAGGCGGACGGCACCGCGACCGTGCAGGTCGACCTGACCTCGGTGGCCTCGGGCATCGACGTGCGCGACGTGCGCATGCGCTTCCTCTTGTTCGAGACCTTCAAATTCCCGAAGGCGATGATTTCGGCGAAGCTGGACATGAACAAGCTTCGCGGCGTGCTGACGGCGACGCGCCTGACCTATCCGCTGGAGGTCAGCGTCACGCTGCACGGCGTGACGGCGCCGATCGAGACGGAGGTGTTCGTGACGCGCCTCGACGACAAGACCGTTTCGGTCGCGACCGCCAAGCCGATCGTGGTGAAGGCCGAGACGTTCGGCCTCGATGCGGGCGTCGCCAAGCTCTCCGAAGCGGTGGGCGGCGTGCCGATCGTGCGCGCCGCGTCCATCACCTTCGACCTCGCCTTCCAGACCGGCGACATGATCCCGGAGATCGAGGCGCAGCGCACGCGCACGCTGGAGCAGAAGCAGGCCGAGGAGACGAGCCAGATGTCGGGCGAAGCCTGCCAGACGCGCTTCAGCGTCATCTCGACCGCCGGCTCGATCTTCTTCCGGACCGGCAGCGCCGAGCTCGATTCGGCCAGCGAGCCGCTGCTCGTCAGCGTCGCCGAGATCGCCCAGCGCTGCCCGGAGGTGCACGTCAAGGTCACCGGGCACACGGATGCGGTCGGCAGCCACCAGGCCAACCAGATCCTGTCGGAAGAGCGGGCTCGCACGGTCGCGACCTTCCTCGCCTCCCGGGGCGTCGACGTGAAGCGCATCGAGGCGAGCGGCCGTGGCGATACCCAGCCGGTCGTCGCCAACGACACCGAAGAGCACCGCGCCAAGAACCGGCGGATCGAGTTCCAGGTGGTGAGCGAGTAGGGGGAGGGCAGGCGCCGCTGGCCGGCCGACACAATGGTCGCTGGCGGCGTCGCTTGCCGGCTATCCGTGCAATTTCGAGGACGCCGGATCACACAGCGGCTGGTCGGATCACCTGCGCCACATAGTCCGCCAGCAAGTCGAGATCCTCCGCGTCTCCGCGCGCCGCCACCACCTGGTCCGGCCGGAGCAGCACCCAGCCCGGTCCGTCGACGCGGTAGCGCTTGCGCACGGCCTGGTGCGGATCGCTCCGGGCGTCGAGCGCGATCTGCACCAGCGCGCTCCCGAGGCCGTCGGTGAGGCTGCCGAGGGCTGGGGGGCAGGCGCCGTCGTAGAAGAGCAGCAGCGTGTGGTGGGTGGCGCCGAGCTGCGGCCACAGCGTGCCCTGCGCTCCGGTCCCCGGCTCGGCCAGGGGCGCGTCGAGGGCGCGCGTGCCGACATCGGTGCGCGCGGGTCGCCGCGGCGGGTTGCCGAGCGCGACGAGCGGGCCGTCATGGTAGACGATGTCGGTCTCCGAGAGCTGGAGCTGCAGCTGCCTCTGCGCCGCCGGCAGCTTGCCGATGATGGTGACGGCAAGGTCGCGCGCCAGGCGAGCGACCGTGCCGCCGGCGAAGGCCACGTGCAGGCGCTGCGCCGAGCTCCTGATCACCTCGCGGGCGATCGGCCGCCGCTCCGCCTCGTAGCTCTCCAGCAGGATCTCGGCATTGCCCCGGCCCTGCAGGACATGGCCGAGCTTCCAGCCGAGGTTGACCGCATCCTGGATGCCGGTGTTCATGCCCTGGCCGCCGGCCGGGCTGTGGATATGGGCGGCGTCGCCGGCGAGGAAGACGCGCCCGACGCGGTAGCGCGCTGCCAGCCGCTCGTTGGTGCGGAAGGTCGAGAGCCAGCTCGGGTCGCCGAGGCGCGTCCCCGGCGGGCCGTGGCGGTCCATCTGGCCCTGCAGCTCCTCGAGCGTCGGCTGGCTGGCGTCGTCGGCGTCGGGCCTCGTGGTGAAGATGCGCCAGACGTGGTCCTCGAACGGGAACAGGGCGACGGTGCTGCCATTGTGCCACCAGATGTAGATGCTGCGGCGGTCGAGCCCGCCGCCATCGATCCTGACGTCGCCGAGCACGAACATCTGCGGCTCGGTATAGCCCTCGAAATCGATCGCCAGCGCCCGGCGCACGGTGCTGCGCGCCCCGTCCGCGCCGACGAGATAGCGCACGCGCGTCTCTTCCTCGGTGCCGTCGGCGCGCTTCAGCGTGGCAGTGACGCCGGCGCCGTCCTGGGCGAGGCCGGCAAGCTCGACACCGCGCTCGACCTCGGTTCCCAGCACCGCCAGCCGGGCGGCGAGGATCGCCTCGGTGCGAGACTGCGGCAGCAGCAGCGGATAGGGATAGGGGCTGTCGATGCCCTCGCCCACGGCGAGCGTCGCCAACTGCCGGCCGCCGTCGCCGACCACGAGCCCGTGGAGGCGCACGCCGTCAGCCAGGAACTGCTCGACGACGCCCATGGCCTGCAGCGCCTCGAGGCTGCCGCTCCACACCGCCAGCGCCTTGGAGACCGTCGCCGGCGCGGCGTTGCGGTCGACGATGCGCACCGCGATGCCATGCAGGCGCAGCATGATGGCGAGGGACAGGCCGGTCGGCCCGGCGCCCGCGATGAGAAGCGGTGTGCTCGTAGCGTCCGCCATCGGTCCCCCCGGCGAATGAAGCGGCCCCGGCCGCTGCGGGCGAGGACTGTAGCGCCGTGCTCAGGGTTTGGTAACGACTGGAGACGTGCTTCGCCGATCAATTCGCGCCGGCGGCCGCGGCTGAATCCGGTCTTCTCCTCGGCTCTGCAGCCATATCCAGCGCGAAGGCTCGACTTGGGCGGAGGCGATCAGGCTTGTTTGCCGCATTGCCGCCCCGGTGGTCGGGCCGTGCGCCCCTGCGAGGCTCACAGCGTGTCGAGCAGGCCGGCCTTGACGGCACGGATCCGGTCCTCGTCGCGCCGGTAGAAGATCCACTGCTTGATCCGCTTCGAGCTGACCATGCCGGCCTGGACCAGGACGCGCATGTGCTCGCTCAGCGTCGCCTGGGTGATGCCGAGCTTCTCGGCGAGGAGCAGGGCGCAGACGCCGTCCTCCACGAGGTCGCCGTCGACCTGGGGCGGGAAATGGGCCCGGGGGTCCTTCAGCCAGTGCAGAATCGCCAGGCGCCGCTCGTTGGCCAGGGCCTTGATGATGTCGACGGCTTGCATTTCGTCATTTTGCTAAGTAACTGAATATCTGTCAATCGGCAGCGAGACGATCATGACCTTCGAGACCGCGATCACACCCGAGCGCATCGCCGAGATGGAGCGCCTGGTCCGGCCCCATGTCCGCCACACCCCGGTCCTGCCGGTCGACAGGGCCGAGTTCGGCCTGGCTCCCGGGCCGCTCGACCTCAAGCTCGAGCTCCTGCAGCATTCCGGCTCCTTCAAGGTGCGCGGCGCCTTCGCCAATCTCCTGACCCGCCCGCTGCCGGCTACCGGCGTGGCGGCCGCCTCCGGCGGCAATCACGGGGCAGCCGTCGCCTATGCCGCCATGCGGCTCGGCGTGCCGGCCACGATCTTCGTGCCGAACGTCACCTCGCCCGCGAAGGCCGAGCGCATCCGCGGCTATGGAGCCGAGCTCGTCGTCGGCGGCGAACGCTACGCCGATGCCCTGGCCGCGAGCCGGCATTTCGTCGAGGAGCGCGGCGCTCTCGCCGTCCACGCCTTCGACCAGCCGGAGACGCTGCTCGGCCAGGGCGGCCTCGGCCGCGAGATCGAGGCGGACCTGCCCGGCATCGACAGCCTGCTCGTGGCCGTCGGAGGCGGCGGCCTGATCGGCGGCATCGCCGCCTGGTTCCGCGGCCGCGTCAAGGTCGTGGCGGTCGAGCCCGAGGGCTCGCCGACATTGTGGCGGGCGTTCGAGGCCGGCCACCCCGTCGACGCCGAAGCCGAGGGCATTGCGGCCGATTCGCTCGCGCCCCGCCGGGTCGGGGAGCTGATGTTTCCGATCGCGCAGGCCTTCGTCGAGCGTCCGGTCCTGGTCTCCGACGACGACATCCGCGCCGCGCAGCGGGCCCTTTGGGACAGGCTGCGGCTGGTGGCGGAACCGGGGGGCGCCGCTGCCTTCGCGGCGCTGCTCTCGGGCAAATACGTCCCGGGCAGGACCGAGCGCGTCGCGGTGCTGCTCTGCGGCGCCAACACGGATGCGGTCCGGTTCGGCTGAAGTGGGCCCTGCCTATCCCTGCTCGGGCCGGCGGGCGGGATGGACCTCTCCCCCGATCCAGGTCCGCCTCGCCGCCAGCTCGTCGTCGAGATGGACGAGGTCGGCGCGGTGGCCGGCCACGATCCGTCCCCGGTCGCGGTCGAGGCCGAGAAACTCCGCGGGGTAGAGGCTCGCCATGCGCAGCGCCTCGCCCGGCGCGAGGCCGAGATGGCCGACCGCGTAGCGCAGGCCCGCGTCCATCACCAGGTCGGAGCCGGCCAGCGTGCCGTCGTCCAGCGTCAGCACGCCGTCCCGGCGGGTGACGCGCCGGCCGTTGAGGATGAAGACGTCGCCGCTGTCGCCGGCCGGCGGCATGGCGTCGGTGACCAGGAACAGGCGGCCCGGCCCCTGCTTGGCCCTGAGCGCGATGGCGAGCGCCGCGGGATGGACATGGTGGCCGTCGGCGATGATGCCGCACCACAGCCCGCCATGGGCCAGCGCCGCGCCGACCACTCCCGGGGTGCGGTGCTGCAGCTGCGACATGGCGTTGAAGAGATGGGTGACGCCGCGCGCTCCGGCATCGGCGGCGGCCATCGCCGTCTCGTAGGATGCGTCGGTATGGCCGAGGCTCACCGTGACGCCGCCCTCGACCAGCCGCCGGATCAGGCGCGGCGCGGCATTCTCGGCGGCAACGGTGAGCAGGATCGTGCCGATGCCGGCATCGAGGATCAGGTCGACATCGGCGTCGGTGAGCGGGCGGATCAGCGCCGGGTCGTGCGCGCCCTTGCGCGCCACCGACAGGAAGGGGCCTTCCAGATGGATGCCGGCGATGCCCGGCACGCCGGCCGCGATCGCCTGGCGCGCTGCGGCGATCGCCTGGCTCATGCCTTCGGGATGATCGGTGATGAAGGTCGGCAGCAGCGCCGTCGAGCCGAAAGGCGCATGGGCCGCGGCCAGCCGGCCGAGCGAGGCGGCGTCGGGCGTCTGGTTGAACAGCACGCCGCCGCCGCCATTGACCTGCGCGTCGATGAAGCCGGGCGCCAGGATGCCGCCGCCGAGAGCTTCGACTCGGATGTCGGCCGGCAGCTCCGCCGCCGGCGCGACGCCGGCGATCCCTGCGCCGTCGATCAGCACGGCATGACCGTCGAGGAAGCGCGAGCCGGTGAAGACCCGCGCGCCGGTGAGGGCGGTGAGAGCCATCAGATCGTCTCCGTCACCTTGCGCAGCAGCGAGGGACTGTCGGGATCATGGCCCCGCGCCCGCGCCACCGCCTCGGCCAGCCCGTAGAAGGAGGCGAGCATCAGCACGGGGTCGAGCAGGGGATGGCCGCAGGAGGCGAAGGGCAGGACCCCCGGCCCGGCCGGGCCCGCCTGCGCCGTGAACACCCGCCCGCCGGCGGCCCGGAGCCGGTCGATCGCCTCGCCCATGGCGGCATGGGCGGCGTCCGCCGGGCGGAAGGCCAGCACCGGGAAGCCCTGGTTGAGCAGCTGCAGCGGGCCGTGCATCACCTCGGCGCCGCTGAAAGCCTCGGCATGCAGCACCGCGGTCTCCTTCAGCTTCAGCGCCGCTTCCGAGGCCATCGGCATCGACGGGCCGCGGCCGACGACATAGGCCGATTGCGCCGCCTGCAGCACCGGCAGCGCCTCGCTCCAGTCCGCCGCGACGGCGGCCCGGAGCGCCTCGGGCAGCTTTCGCAGGGCGGCGCGCAGCCCGGCATCGTCGGCCCATTCGGCGACCAGCGCCGCCAGGACCGTCGCCGAGGCCAGGAAGGTCTTGGTCGCCGCGACGCTCGTCTCGACGCCCGCATGCAGCGGCAGCACCGCGTCGGCGCCGGCGGCGAGCGGGGAGTCCGCGACATTGACCACCGCCACGGCGAAGGCGCCGGCCTGGCGGGCCGCCGCCTGCAGGGCGACGATATCCGGGCTCTTGCCGGACTGGGACACCGAGATCACCAGCGCGCCGTCGAGCCGCAGCGGCGCCCGATAGATCGAGGCGACTGAGGGGCCGATCGAGGCGACGGGGATGCCGGTGAGGATCTCCAGCACATATTTGAAATAGGCGGCGGCATTGTCGGAGGAGCCGCGGGCGCAGGTCACGACCACGCGCGGCGCGAGCTGCCGCAGCCTCGGCCCGAGGGCCGCAAGGGTTGCCGTCTCACGCTCGAAGAAACGCCCCACCACATCGGGCGTCTGCCGGATCTCGGTGGCCATGGCGGTGTCGGTCATGGGTCTCGCCTCAGGGTCAGCTCGGCGACGAAGTCGTAGGCGTCGCCCCTATACCAGGATTGGGTGAACTCGGCCGGCGTGCCGTTGTCGAGATAGGACAGGCGCTCGATGGCAAGCGCCGCGGCGCCGGGCGCGACGTCGAGCAGCAGGGCGTCCTCGGCCGAGAGATTGGCGGCGCTCAGCCGCTGCAGGGCGCGCACCGGGCGCACGCCGCGGGCCGTCATCGCGGCATAGAGCGAATCGGCGACCAGGGTGGGGTCCGGCAGGTGGCGGGTGGGGATGGTGGCGAGCTCGATCGCCATCGGCACGCCGCCGGCCAGGCGCAGGCGCTTGAGGCGGCAGACGGTCTCGCTCGGCGAGAGCGACAGGCGCATCGCCTCCTGCGGGGAGGGGAGCGAGACCTCGCGCGCCAGCCAGCGCACGGTCGGCTCCAGGCCGCGCAGGCGCATGTCCTCGCTGAACGAGGTGAGGCGCGACAGGGCCTGCTCCACCCGGTGCGGCGGCGCGGCGACGAAGGTGCCCGAGCCCTGGCGCTGCTTCAGGAGCCCGCCTTCGACCAGGCCGGACAGCGCCTTGCGCACGGTGACGCGCGACACCGACAGCGCCTCGGCAATGTCGCGCTCGCCGGGCAGGGCGTCGAGCGGGCGCAGGTCGCCGCGCTGGATCGCCGCCTTGATGCGGTCCTGCAGCCGGAGATAGAGCGGTGCCGGATCGTCCGCCGACAGGCCTTCGGCGCCGAAGATGGCAATGATCCGGCTCATGCGGCCTCGCGGCGGGCGAGCGCCAGGGCGCCGTCCATGGGATCGCCCTCGGCGGCGACCAGCACCGGCGCGAAGCGCTCCGGCAGCCAGGGCCGGTAGGGCTCGGCGAGGCCGCCCACCAGCACGATGCGGCTCGCGCCGAGCGCCATCAGCCGGTCGAGCTGGGCGCCGACGCCGGCCACCGCCTCGTCGATCAGGGCCTCGGCCACGGCGTCGCCCGCAGCGCGATGCTCGAACACCAGGGGGGCGAAGCGGGCATAGTCGCGCGCCACGGCCGATTTGGCCCAGATCACCGCCTCGGACGGGTCGTCATGGAACCGCGCCATCACGGCGCGGGTCAGGGCGGAGCGCGGGGCGAGCTCGTCGATCGAGAGGATCGCCGCCCGCACCGCGGCGCGGCCGAGGATGGCGCCGGAGCCGTCGTCGCCGATCTGGAAGCCCCAGCCGCCGACCGCGGTGGCACGGCCCTGGACCAGGGCGAGGCCCTGCGAGCCGGTGCCGAGGATCAGGATGGCGCCGTCGCGGCCGCCATGGGCGCCGAGGCAGGCGGCGACCGCGTCGGAGGCGACCGCCACGGCGGCATAGCCGAAGGGCTCGGCCGCGATCGCCGCGGCCAGGCTCGGCACGTTGGCGCCGGCGAGGCCGAGGCCGGCCCGCACCCGGCCGAGCGCGCTCGCGTCGAGCCCGGCGGCATCGAGCGCCGCGGCCGTCGCCGCCCGGATCGCCGTTGCCGCGACGTCGACGCCGAGCGTCAGGTTCGACGAGCCGGCGACGCCCTCGCCGAGCACCAGGCCGGCCGCGTCCGTCAGCCGGGCGCGGCTGTTGGTGCCGCCGCCGTCGAGTCCGAGATAGAGGGCGTCCGCCATGGCTTTCTCCGCAGGGGCGACAATACCAATTTAAACCATTTTGTAAATTCGGAAGGCCGATGGCCAATTCCGGCTGGCCGCCCCGACAGGTCGTGCTCCCCCATTCCGGCCGCGCTACCCCAGGGGCCTGCGGTGCGTCCGGTGCCTTGGGTGGTCGACCGCTCCGCCGCTCTGCAACCGCAAAAGGTTAAAAAAGTGATTGACGAAAGGTCTTACATTGGTACTGTCCTCATTCCAGCGAAACCCGGCAGGCGAGGCGTATGACGGTCCAGCGTACCGAGGAGGCGAGCGAGGATTATCGCGGCATCGACGCCTGGTCGAGCGCCGACGTGCTCGCGGCCATCGTGGCCTCGCAGCGCCGGGCGGTCGCCGCGGTCGAGGCGGCCGTGCCGGCGCTCGCCGCGGCCGGCGAGGCGATCGCCGATCGGCTGCGCCTCGGCGGTCGGCTGATCTATGCCGGCGCCGGATCCTCGGGCCTGCTGGCCCAGGTCGATGCCCTGGAGCTGCCCGGCACCTACGGCATCCCGGCCGACCGGGTGCCGGTGCTGCTGGCGGGCGGCCAGGCGGCGCTGTTCACCATCCCCGGCGACGCCGAGGACGACGGCGACCAGGCGGAGCGCGACGTCGAGGCGCTGCGCCCCTCGGCCGCGGACGCGCTGGTGGCGATCTCCGCCAGCGGACGCACGCCCTATGCGGTGGCGGCGCTCAGGCGGGCCGCGGCGCTCGGGGCGCTGACGGTCGGCATCGCCTGCAATGCCGGCACGCCATTGCTCGAGGAAGCGGACCATGCGGTGCTGCTGGCGACGCCGCCGGAGGTGGTCGCCGGCTCGACCCGCATGAACGCCGGTACGGCGCAGAAATGCGCCCTCAACATGCTCTCGACCCTGATCGGCATCCGTCTCGGCCATGTGCATGACGGGTTGATGGTCAATCTCCACGCCGACAACGACAAGCTGCGCCGCCGGGCCCTCGGCATCGTCGCCCGCGCTGCCGGCGTGAGCGAGGAGGCCGCCGCGGCGGCCCTGGAGGCCGGCGCGGGCAACGTCAAGACCGCCATCCTGCTGTGCGCGGGCGCGGGGAGCCCGCGGGAGGCCAGGGATTTGTTGGAACGTCGCGGCGGGACCGTGCGGGCGGCGCTCGCCGAGCTCGCGGCGCTCACCGAGCTCGCGGCAAAATCATCGAAGGCGGGCTGAACCCGCCGGCGATCCGAGGCGCAACAAGAGGACAGGAGACCCTCATGAACAAGCCTACCATCCGCAGCCTGATCTACGCGTCCGTGGCCACGGCCGTCCTCGGCCTCGCCACGGCCGCCCAGGCCCAGACCACGCTCACCATCGAGAGCTGGCGCAACGACGATCTCTCGATCTGGAACGAGAAGATCATCCCGGCCTTTGAGAAGGCCCATCCCGACATCAAGGTCGTGTTCCAGCCGGTGGCGCCGACCGAATACGACGCCGCCCTCGGCGCCAAGCTCGCCGCCGGCACCGCCGGCGACATCATCGCCTGCCGTCCCTTCGACAAGTCGCTGCAGCTGTTCCAGAAGGGCAACCTGACCTCGGTCAACGACATCGCCGGCATGGACAAGTTCAGCGCGGTGGCCAAGGCGGGCTGGTCGACCGACGACGGCAAGACCACGTTCTGCGTGCCGGTCGCCTCGGTCATCCACGGCTTCATCTACAACAAGGACGCCTTCGACAAGCTCGGCATCCAGGTGCCGCAGACCGAGGACGAGTTCTTCGCCGCCCTCGACAAGATCAAGGCCGACGGCACCTACACCGCCATCGACCTCGGCACCAAGGACATGTGGGAAGCCGCCACGATGGGCTACCAGAACATCGGGCCGAACTACTGGCACGGCGAGGACGGGCGCCTCGCCCTGATCGCCGGCAAGAGCAAGCTGACCGATCCGGAATGGGTCGAGCCCTACAAGGTGCTGGCGAAATGGGCGCCCTATATGGGCGACGGCTACAAGGCGCAGGCCTATCCCGACAGCCAGAACCTGTTCTCGCTCGGCCGGGCCGCGATCTACCCCGCCGGCTCCTGGGACATCTCCCAGTTCAAGCAGGCGGAGTTCAAGCAGGGCGCCTTCCCGCCGCCGGTCAAGAAGGTCGGTGACACCTGCTACATCTCCGACCATGTCGACATCGCGCTCGGCATGAACGCCGCCTCCAAGAACGCCGAGGCCGCCAAGACCTTCCTGACCTGGGTGGCGACGCCGGAATTCGCTTCGATCTACTCCAACGCCCTGCCGGGCTTCTTCAGCCTGCAGTCGGGCGCCATCGACCTGCAGGACCCGATGGCCAAGGAGTTCGTCTCCTGGCGCGGCAAGTGCAAGTCGACCATCCGCTCGACCTATCAGATCCTGTCGCGCGGCACGCCGAACCTGGAGAACGAGACCTGGGTGGCTTCGGCCAACGTCCTCAACGGCACGGCGACGCCGGACGAGGCGGCCAAGAAGCTGCAGGACGGGCTGGACAGCTGGTACAAGCCGGGCAAGTGAGGCAAGGACTGAGAACCCCTCTCCCAGGCGGGAGAGGGGCAGGGGTGAGGGCCTAGACGGTGCCTTCTGAAGGCGCGGCGCGAGCTGCCGCGATCCTCGCCCCGTTGGTCAGAAGTTCAGACCCTCACCCCTGCCCCTCTCCCAGTCGGGAGAGGGGTTTGCGGTGGCGTCTCCGGCGCTGATCATGACACGATATCACCCCCACCCCCGAGGACCACCCATGTCCGACGTCGAGACGCTGAGGCGGCCGCGCCGCTGGCATATCGCGGTGTTCCTGGCGCCGGCGGTGCTGGTCTACACCGCCATCATGATCGTGCCGCTGGCCGACACGCTGCGCCTCGCCCTGTTCCGGTCGACGGACAATGCGCAAACCTTCGTCGGCCTCGACAATTTCAAGGTGCTGTTCGGCGATCCCCGCTGGTCGGTGAGCTTCTGGAACGCGCTCAAGAACAATGTGATCTTCTTCGTCATCCACATGCTGATCCAGAACCCGGTCGGCATCGCGCTGGCGGCGATGCTGTCGGTGCCGAAGCTCAGGGGCACGGCCTTCTACCGCACCTCGTTCTTCCTGCCGACGATGCTGTCCTTCGTCATCGTCGGCTTCACCTGGAAGCTGATCCTGTCGCCGATCTGGGGCGTGACGCCGACCCTGCTCGGCCTCGTCCACCTGAAATGGCTGTTCGGCCCCTGGCTCGGGCAGGAGACCACCGCGCTGATCACCCTGGCGCTGATCTCGGTCTGGCAATATGTCGGCGTGCCGATGATGCTGATCTACGCCGCGCTCCTGTCGATCCCGGAGGAGGTGATCGAGGCGGCCGAGCTCGACGGCGTCACCGGGCCCTCGCAGTTCTGGAAGATCAAGCTGCCGCTGATCCTGCCGACGGTCGGCATCTGCTCGATCCTGACCTTCGTCGGCAATTTCAACGCCTTCGACCTGATCTATTCGGCCCAGGGCGCGCTGGCCGGCCCGAACTTCTCCGCCGACATCCTCGGCACCTTCCTCTACCGCACCTTCTTCGGCTTCCAGCTGCAGCTCGGCGACCAGAACATGGGCGCCACCATCGCCACCATGATGTTCCTGATCATCCTGACCGGCGTCGCCGTCTACCTCTTCGCCATCCAGCGGCGCATGCGCCGCTACCAGTTCTGAGGAGCAGCCATGAACCGCGCCCGCTCCTCGCCGCTCAAGTCAGCGCTGATGCACCTGGCGCTCGGCGCCTACACGCTGATCTGCCTGGCGCCGGTGGCGCTGGTGATCATGAACTCGGTGAAGTCGCGCAACGCCATCTTCGGCGCGCCGCTGATGCCGCCGACGCCCAAGACCTTCGACCTCGTCGGCTATGTCACGGTGATTGGGCAGGGCGACTTCCTCTATTACTTCCTCAACAGCCTGATCGTCACTCTCGGCTCGATCGTCTTCGTGCTGCTGTTCGGGGCGATGGCGGCCTTCGCCCTCTCCGAATACCGCTTCCGCGGCAACACGCTGATGGGCCTCTACATGGCGCTCGGCATCATGATCCCGATCCGGCTCGGCACCATCGCCATCCTCAACATCATGGTGGCGACGCGGCTGGTGAACACGCATCTCGCCCTGATCCTGGTCTACACGGCGCAGGGCCTGCCGCTCGCCATCTTCATCCTGTCGGAGTTCATGCGGCAGGTGTCGAACGACCTGAAGAACGCGGCGCGCATCGACGGCCTGTCGGAATATGCCATCTTCTTCAAGCTGGTGCTGCCGCTGATCCGCCCGGCGATCGCCACGGTGGCGGTGTTCACCATGATCCCGATCTGGAACGACCTGTGGTTCCCGCTGATCCTGGCGCCCGGCGAGGCCACCAAGACGGTGACGCTCGGCGCCCAGGTCTTCATCGGCCAATACGTCACCAACTGGAACGCGGTGCTGGCGGCGCTGTCGCTCGCCATCCTGCCGATCCTGGTGCTCTACCTCCTGTTCTCCCGTCAACTCATCCGCGGCCTCACCGCAGGAGCCGTCAAGTGACCCGACCGTTGCGCACCTTCGTCATGGGCCTCGGCCAGATGGGCCGCAGCCATGCGCTCGCCTATCACGCCAACCCCGGCTTCGAAATCGTCGGCCTCGGCAACCGCTCGGCCGTCGAGCTGCCGGAAGCCCTGCAGGCCTATCCGCGTCTGGCGAGCTTCGAGGAGGGCCTGGCGCTCAAGCCCGATCTCGTCTCGATCAACACCTATACCGACAGCCATGCCGACTTCGCCGTGGCGGCGATGGAGGCGGGGGCGCATGTCTTCGTCGAAAAGCCGCTGGCGGCCAATGTGGCGGATGCCCGACGCGTGGTCGAGGCGGCGCAGCGCACCGGCCGCAAGCTCGTCATCGGCTATATCCTGCGCCACCACCCGTCCTGGGTGGAGTTCATCCGCCTCGCCCGCGAGCTCGGGCCGCCCTTCGTCATGCGCATGAACCTCAACCAGCAATCCTCCGGCTCCGCCTGGGAGATCCACAAGCGGCTGATGGAATCGACCTCGCCGGTGGTCGATTGCGGCGTGCACTATCTCGACGTCATGCTGCAGATCTCGGATGCCAGACCGGTGCAGGTGCGCGGCATGGGGGTGCGGCTCACGCCGGAGATCGCCGAGACCCAGGTCAATTTCGGCCATCTCCAGGTCCTGTTCGAGGACGGCTCGATCGGCTGGTACGAGGCCGGCTGGGGCCCGATGATCTCGGAGACCGCCTTCTTCGTGAAGGACGTGATGAGCCCGAACGGCTCGGTCTCGATCGTCATGAACGAGGGTGCGAAATCCGCCGACATCGACACCCACACCAAGACCGCGACCATCCGGCTGCACCACGCCGCGCTCGACGCCGGCGGCCGTTTCGTCCAGCCGGACAGCCTGGTCTCGATGCAGGGCGAGCCCGGCCACCAGGAGCTGTGCGACGCCGAGCAGGCCTTCGTCCTCAGGGCGATCCGCAGGGATGTCGACCTGACGCGCCACATGAACGACGGGGTTCGTTCGCTCGAGGTCGTGCTCGCCGCCGACCGCTCCATGCGCGAGCGCCGCGCGATCGATCTTTAGAGGAATAGCCGATGGGCTCTCTGGTTCTGGAATCCGTCAGGAAGTCCTTCGGCTCGGTCGACGTGATCCGGGGCGTCGACCTCACCGTCGCCGACGGCGAGTTCGTCGTCTTCGTCGGGCCGTCCGGCTGCGGGAAGTCGACGCTGCTGCGCATCGTCGCCGGGCTGGAGGAGCAGACCTCCGGCCATGTCCGGATCGACGGCAAGGTGATGGACGTGACGCCGCCGGCCAAGCGCGGCATCGCCATGGTGTTCCAGACCTATGCGCTCTATCCGCACCTCACGGTGAAGAACAACATGAGCCTCGCCCTGCAGCAGGAGGGCGTGGCCAAGGCCGAGATCGAGGCGCGGGTCGCCAAGGCGACAGCCATGCTGCGGATGGAGGCGCTGCTGGAGCGCCGCCCGGCCGAGCTCTCCGGCGGCCAGCGCCAGCGCGTCGCCATCGGGCGGGCCGTGGTGCGCCAGCCCAGCCTCTTCCTGTTCGACGAGCCGCTGTCGAACCTCGATGCGGCCCTGCGCGTCGCCACCCGCATCGAGATCGCCAAGCTGCACCGGCTGCTCGGCGCCACCATGGTCTACGTCACCCATGACCAGGTCGAGGCGATGACGCTGGCCGACAAGATCGTGGTGCTCAACGGCGGCCTGATCGAGCAGGTCGGCCGGCCGCTCGACCTCTATCATAAGCCGGCAAATTTGTTTGTTGCCGGCTTCATCGGCTCGCCGACCATGAATTTCCTCACCGGCGATCCGGCGAGCCGCGCCGGCGCCACCACGATCGGCGTCCGGCCGGAGCACCTGACGATCTCCGCGGACGGGGCGTGGCGGGGCGAGGTCCTGCACGCCGAGCATCTCGGCGCCGACACCATGCTCTATCTCGAGTCCCCGCAATTCGGCCTGCTGACGGTGCGCGCGGACGGCGACGAGCCGCATCAGGTGGGGGATACGGTCGCGGTGACGCCCGTCGAGGGCAAGGTGCACCGGTTCGATGGGGACGGGCGCCGGATGGGGTGAGCCGCCGAGGCCGGGACAGGCCCGCCGCCAATGGCCTCACGGTGCCGGCTGCACGTGGCTGCGCTGGAAGAACTCCAGGAACAGCTCCCGTTCGGAGGTAATGTCGAGCTTTTCATAGATGCGGGCGCGATGGTTCTTCACCGTTCCCGTCGTGATCCGCAGCCTGGCGGCAACCGTCGCGGTCGGATGGCCGTTCAGGATGAGCTCGACGAGCTCGAGCTCCCGGGCGGAAAGCTCCGGCCATAGCGAGGCGGTGAGCACGGGCTTGTTCACCGGGGCCGCCGCCGGGGTCGCCGCCCCGAGGCGGCCCGGGGCGCGCTTGCGCGTGTGCAGCGCGTGCACGGCGGCGAAGACCGCGAAGCGCTCCTCCAGCAGATCGATCTCCGCATCCTTGAAGGCCTGCCGGGTCCGATCGAGGAAAATGCCGAGGCAGCAGTCGTCGCCGTCCTCGAGCAGGATGCCGATCTCGTCGCAAATTTCCGATTGCGCCAGGAACTCGGCGATGTAACGCCCCCGCTTGACCTTGCCGCCGGCGAGGCTCTTCAGCGGCACGATGCCCGCGCGCCGCTCGTCGCGCCAATGCGCATAGAAGGGATCGAAGACGTAATAGGTCGCGAGATAACGCGCCACCATGGCGTCGGAATAGCCGCGGTGCTTGACGAATTCAGGCCGCCTCGTCGCCGAATACCGGGTCACGGTGATCACGTCGGGCAAGACGACCGCCCCGATCACGTCGATCAGGCGGTCGACGTGATGTCCGGCCTCGGCAGCGGATATCGCGGCAGCGAGCAACTGCCAGAAATCGCCCGTCTCCATGCCCCGCTCTATCCCGCTTCGCCACGCGTGTCATTGTACCTCTCGGCACATGGCGCCCGGCGCCGTCGCCGGCCTAGCCTGTCTCCGGTTCACAACGGGATCGGAGCGCGCGATGACCACGACGGGCGGAGACTCCATCGGCAATCCCATCGTCGTCGGCATCGACGCCGGCGGCACCATGACCGATACCATCCTCGTCGACGCCAGGGGCCACTTCAAGATCGGAAAGGCCGCCACCACGCCGCGCGATGAATCGGAGGGATTCATCGCCTCGGCCGCCGACGCCGCCGAGGCCTGGGGCATCTCGCTGGACGAGCTGTTCCGCGGCATCGACGTGGTGCTCTATTCCGGCACCGGCATGCTCAACACCCTGCTGTCGCGGACGGGGCGCAAGCTCGGCCTCATCACCACCCGCGGCCTGGAGGACATGATCCTGATGGGGCGCGGCCTGCAGGCCTGGGCCGACTATTCCTATGCCGACCGCCTGCACGCCGTGACGCATCATCACCCCGATCCGCTGGTGCCGCGCCGCCGCACCCATGGCGTGACCGAGCGGGTCGACCAGTTCGGCGACGTGATCATCCCGCTCTACGAGCACGAGGTGGTCGCGGCCGTCGGGCGGCTGATCGCCGACAAGGTCGAGGCGATCTGCGTCATGACGGTGTTCGCCCATGTCAATCCGGCGCACGAGAAGCGCATCGCCGAGATCGCCCGCGCGGAGATCGGCAAGGCCGGCGCCGAGATCCTCGTCTACACCAGCCACGAGGTCCGCCCGGTCGTGCGCGAGCAGTCGCGCCTCAACTCGGTGCTGATCGAGGCCTACGCCACCTCGCGCGGCCGCAGGCAGCTCAAGGGCATCGAGGACATCTCGAAGCGGCACGGCTACCGCTACCGCGTGCAGACGCTGCTCTCCTTCGGCGGCCTCACCTCGATCGACCATCCCCGCCTGCACGAGACCATGATCTCCGGCCCGATCGGCGGCATTCTCGGCGCGGCCTATGTCGGCAAGCTGATCGGCAACGACTCGCTGATCTGCTCCGACATGGGCGGCACCTCCTTCGACATGGGCGTGATCACCCGCAGCCAGACCCGGATCGAGAACGAGCCGATCATGGACCGGTTCAAGCTCAACGTGCCGACGCTGCATCTCGACAGCATCGGCGCCGGGGCCGGCATGATCCTCAAGGTCGATCCGCTCACCCGGAAGATCAGCCTCGGGCCGGAGAGCGCGGGCTCGGATCCGGGCCCGATCTGCTTCGACCGCGGCGGCACCCGCCCGACCATCGCCGATTGCGATGCGATCCTCGGCCGCCTCAACCCGGATTATTTCCTCGGCGGCAAGGTCAAGCTCGATGTCGACAAGGCGACCCGGGCTTTCAAGGAGCAATGCGCCGACATTCTCGGCGTGCCGCTGCACGAAGCGGCGGAGGGCATGATCGACCTCCTGGAGGCGGATGCCGGCAGCGCGCTGCGGCGGGTGATCTCGGGCCAGGGCATCCACCCCTCGGAATTCACCCTGCTCTCCTATGGCGGCTCCGGCCCGCTGCATCTGGCGGGGTGCAGCCGCGGCATCGGCTTCCGCGACATCATCACCTTCCAGTTCGCGGCGGCCTTCTCGGCCTTCGGCTGCACCACGGCCGACTACATGCGCCGCCACTCGATCTCGACGCAGATCGACATTGCCAGCAAGGCCGGCGACGACGCCCTCGAAGCCATCGCGCGGCGGATCTCCGGCGTCTGGGACGAGCTTGGCGAGGCCGCGGTCGCGGAGATGATCTCCGACGGCCATGCCCGCGAGAAGATCCGCACGGTGCCTTTCCTGATGATGCGCTATACCGGCCAGCTCGAGGACGTCGAAGTCGCGTCCCCGCTCGAGCATGCGGCGACGGCCGACGACATGCGCCGCATCGTCGGCGCCTTCGAGGACGTCTACGGCAAGATCAACCACCGCGTCTCGCGCTACGGCTCGGCCGGCTATTCCGTGATGGAGCTCGGCCTGATCGCCACCGCCGACAAGGTCAAGCCCGTCCTGCTGAAGCGCCCGCTCGGCAGCGCCGATCCCGGACCGGCCCACAAGGGGCGCCGCGAGGCCTATCTCGGCGGGCGCTGGCACAGGGCCGATCTCTACGAGATGGACCGGCTGCAGCCCGGCCACGAGGTCACGGGCCCGGCCATCATCGAGCATCCCGCCACCACCCTGGTCGTGCATCCCGGCGACAGCGTCTTCGTCGACGAGTGGACGCTGCTGCACTACCGCCACGCCTGAGCCAATGCGAAGGGGAGAGACCGATGCTGGACCATGCCAAGGCTCGCATGCCGCTGCGCGAGCGCCTGCTGGACTCCGAGCGGCTGATGGCGGAGACGGGGTGCTATGACGGCATCACCGCCCTGAGGCTGCGCCGGCAGGATCCGCTGAAATTCGAGACCCTGCACACCAAGCTGCGGGCCTTCTGCGTCTCGGCCCGCGAGATGGCGCGCCGCATCTCCGCCTCGCCGGGGGTGCGCGAGGTGGGCGAGATGGTGGTGGCGCTCTACACGCCCGAGGGCGATGCCATCGCGCTGTCCAACGGCATCATGGTGCACGTGCACACCATGAGCCGCTTCATCAAATGGATGATCCGCGAGGGCTACGAGGCCGATCCGGGCATCCGGCCCGGCGACATCTTCGCGAACAACGACGCCTTCATCGGCACGGTGCAGGTGCCCGACGTGATGGACGTGGTGCCGATCTTCCATTCCGGCGAGCTGATCGGCTGGGCCGGCGCCGTCTGCCACGAGCTGGAGGCCGGCGGCATCACGCCCGGCGGCGACGTCTGCCTCGCCCAGGAGCGCTTCACCGAAGGCCTGTTCGTCTGCGCCGAGAAGATCGGCACGAATGACGAGATCCGCCGTGACTACGTCATCCGCTGCGAACGCAACCTGCGCATGCCGATCTACTGGGTGCTGGACGAGAAGGCCAAGGTCGCCTCCTGCATCGACATGCGCGAGAACCTCGTCCGCCTGGTCGACGAGATCGGCCTCGACTACTGGAAGCAGGTCTCCAAGGAGTTCATCGAGGAGGGCCGCCTCTCCCAGCTCGCCCGCACCCGCCAGCTCACCGTGCCGGGCATCTATCGCGGCCACACCTTCTACGGCCACGTCACGGCCGGCAAGCCCGGCTTCCAGCCGCTGGGCGATCCCGACTGGCTCTACAACATTCCGGTGGAGATGGAGATCACCACCGACGGCAAGATCACGCTCGATTTCGAGGGCACGCAGCCCTGGGGCTATCATTCGATGAACTGCACGCCCGCCGGCATGGACGGCGGCATGTTCGTCACCCTGACCCAGCACATGAATTTCGAAGGGCTGGTCAACGACGGCGCCTGGCTCGCCACCGAGCTGAAGCTGCCGAAGGGCACCTGGACCAACCCCGACAACGAGATGGTGGCCACCGCCACGTCCTGGGCCCTCCTGCTGCCGGCCTATGGCGTGTTCCAGCGCCTGCTCTCGCGCGGCTTCCTGGCGCGCGGCTTCGTCGAGGAGGTCTTCGTCGGCCAGGTCAACAGCCCGATGATCGAGATGGGCGGCGAGAGCCAGTACGGCACGCTGTTCGGCATGGCCCATTTCGAATGCGCGGCCGCCGGCTCCGGCGCGCTCGCCATCAAGGACGGGCTCGACACCGCCTATGTCGGCTGGAACCCGGAATCCGACATGGGCAATATCGAGATCTGGGAACAGAACATGCCGATGCTCTATATCGGCCGTTCGATCCTGCCGAACTCAGGCGGCTCCGGCCGGTATCGCGGCGGCTGCGCCTTCATCTCCACCTGGCTGGTGAGCAAGTCCAGCCATCTGCGCCTGGTGACGTCGGAGCATTCCTCCCGCGTGTTCGACAATGGCGGCCTGTGCGGGGGATATCCCGCGCCGACCTGCCAGATGCACCGCGCCGTGCGCGACACCAATGTCGGCGCGCTCATCGCCGCGCGAAAGCCGCTGCCCCATACGATCGGCACCGACCCCCATCATTCGGACCTGGAAAAGCTGGTCGAGGGCCGGCATGTCACCGACGAGGGCCCCTACATCACGGCGCCGCACAAGTCGGGCGACATCTTCACGCATTCCTACAATGGCGGCGGCGGCTATGGCGACGTGCTGGAGCGCGACCCGGTCAAGACGGCTCACGACGTCGAGAACGGCTTCCTCACCGCCGAGGCGGCGAGGGGGGTGTTCGGCATCGTGCTGCGCGAGGCCGCCGATGCCGATCGCCTCGAAGCGGATCTGGAAGCCACCGCCATCCTGCGCGGACGGATGCGGCAGGATCGCATCGCGGCGTCGATGCCGGTCCGCGCATGGATCGCCGAGGAGGCCGGACGCGTCGCCGCGTCCGACTTCGCGCCCGAGGTCGGCAAGATGCACGCCAACGCGATGCGGCTTTCCCGGCGCTTCGCTTCAGACTTCCGCTCCTTCTGGGGCCTGAGCGAGGATTTCACGGTCAGCTATTGAGCCCCGACGCTCCCGCGGGGCGAGGGAAGGACGCAGAAGGAGGCCTTCATGAGCCGCTATTCCAAGCAGACCATCCGCGAACTCGTCGCCGGCACGCTGCCCTGGCATCAGACCCGGCAGATCATGAGCGCCTACAAGGACGACAGCCGCTTCTTCACCTATCTCGACGTGCTGCAGGAGCGCGTCGCCTGGAAGGACCGCATCCTCCTGCCGATCGGCGACCATCTCTTCATCGCCGAGACGCCGAACGGGCGCGTCACCAAATGCGAATGCGGCCAGGAATTCGGCCACTACAAGCAGAACTGGAAGCTCGGCGCCCATATCCGCGTGCGCAGGAGCGAGGCGGCGCTGCGCGAGATCTATCCGAACAGCGACATCCCGGATCCGGAATGGATGGAGATCCGGGAATTCCTGTGCCAGTCCTGCGGGACCCTGCACGAGGTCGAGGCGGCGGCGCCCGGCTATCCCATCGTCCACGACTTCGAGCCGGACCTGGAAGGCTTCTACCGCGAGTGGCTGAAGCAGCCGCTCGAAGCCGAGGAGGCGCGGCGATGACGGGGCGTCCGAACATCCTCATCCTGATGGCCGACCAGCTGGGGGCTCCCGCGCTGGGGGTCTACGGCCACGGCATCGTCAAGTCCCCCAATATCGACCGGATCGCCGCGACCGGCGCGGTGTTCGACAATTTCTACTCCAACTTTCCGCTCTGCGCCCCGGCGCGGCTGGCGCTGATGACCGGCCGGCTCTGTTCCAACATCCAGGCCTGGGACAACGCCGCGCAGATCCCCTCCGACATCCCGACCTTCGCGCATTATCTGCGCCTGCTCGGCTACCGCACCTGCCTCTCCGGCAAGATGCACTTCATCGGGCCGGATCAGCTGCACGGCTTCGAGGAACGGGTGACGACCGACATCTGTCCCTCGGACTTCAACTGGACCGCCGACTGGGACGATCCGTGGCGCACCATGGACTGGTTCCACTCCATGAAGAACGTCAGCGACGCCGGCATCGCCGAACGGGCGCTCCAGCAGGACTATGACGAGGAGGTGGCCCACAACGCGCGGCGCTGGCTGTTCGATCAGGCGCGCGACGCCGACGAGCGGCCGTTCCTGTTGGTCGCCTCCTTCACCCACCCGCACGACCCCTATGTGACGCCGCGCCGGTTCTGGGATCTCTACGACCACGAGGCGATCGACATGCCGCGTGTTCCCTTCATCCCGCCCGAGCAGCGGGACCCGCATTCCCGGCGCCTGTGGGAGCAGTATGACCGCGGCGAGTTCGGCGTGGGCGACGCCCATGTCCGCGCCGCCCGGCACGCCTATTACGGCAGCGTGTCCTATCTCGACGAGCGGATCGGCGACGTGCTCGACGCGCTGGAGCGCTCCGGGCACGGGCAGGACACCATCGTCATGGTGCTGGCCGATCACGGCGACATGCTTGGCGAACGCGGCCTCTGGTACAAGATGAGCTTCTACGACTGGTCGGCGCGCGTGCCGCTGCTCATGTCCGGTCCCGGCATCCCCGCCGGCGCCCGCATCAAGGCCAACGCTGCGCTGGTCGATATCCTGCCGACGCTGGTGGAGATCGCCGCCGGGCCGGACTGGGACGACTATCCCGAGCGGCCCGACGGCCGCAGCCTGATGCCGCTCCTGACGCAGGACGCCGACGACCGGACCGCCGTGAGCGAGTTGCTGTCGGAAGGCGTCGCCGCGCCCTACGTCATGCTGCGCAAGGGCCGCTACAAGCTCACCCATGTCGAGCATGATCCGCCGCAGCTCTTCGACATGGAGAGCGACCCGGACGAGCTCAACGATCTGGCCGACGATCCGGCCCATGGCGAGGTGCTGCAGGACATGCTCGACGAGGTCGGGCGCCGCTGGGACATGCCGAGGCTCAAGCGGGAGATCCTCGCCAGCCAGCGCCGGCGCCGCCTCGTCTACAAGGCGCTGACCACCGGCAGGATCACGCCCTGGGACTATCAGCCCTGGCAGGACGCCGCCCTGCAATATTACCGCGGCACCAAGCCCTATCACGAAGCGGAAGCCCGCGATCTCATCCGGCCTTAGGAAGCGTTGGCGAATAAATGAATCGAAGTAACGCGGGGAACCCCTCTCCCGGCTGGGAGAGGGGCAGGGGTGAGGGACTAGACTTTTCCGGAAAGGGCGGAGCATTTTACCTGTCGTTGCTTGGGCCTGCATTTTGCTGGTGACGCGTTTAGACCCTCACCCCTGCCCCTCTCCCAGCCGGGAGAGGGGATCGCGCCCTTATCATCTGAAACCCTTATTTGGGGACGACGCCTTAGGAGCAGACCATGGGCACCTTGAACGGCCGTACCGCCGTGATCACCGGCGGCCTGACGGGCCAGGGGCTGGCGATCGCCGACGTCCTGGCGGCCGCCGGCGCCAATGTCGCGGCCGGCTCCTTCCTGCAGGAGGCGGCAGGCCGTCAGGGCGACGCGGCGGCCTATCCCGAGCCGGACGAAGCCGTGTCGGTGCGCGGCCGCCTCGCCCGCCACGGCACGAAGGTGCATGTCGGGCATCTCGACGTCCGCGATCCCGCCGTGATCGACGGCTTCGTCGCCGCGGCGGAAGCCGCGTGCGGCCCGGCCGATATCCTGATCAACGCCGCCGGCACGACGGCGGAGCAGCCGGTCTGCGGACATTCCGACGCGCTGTGGCTGAAGATCATCGACACCAACCTCAACGGCGCCTTCCGCATGACGCGCAAGCTGCTGCCGGGGATGATCGCGCGCCGCTGGGGCCGGGTGATCAACATCGGATCGACGGCGGCGACGGTGGGCTGGAAGGACAATCCGGCCTATTGCGCCTCGAAGTCCGGCCTGCTGGGGCTCACGCGCTGCGTCGCGCTCGAAGGGGCGCCGCACGGCGTCACCTGCGTCATGATCAGCCCGACCTGGGTGGAAACGGAGCTGATGCGGCGCAACGTCCAGCAGCTCATCGAGCGCGAGGGCAGGGGCCGCACCCTGGAAGATGCGATGGCCGACATCGCGGGCCAGAACCCGCAGAACCGGATCATCCAGCCGGACGAGGTCGCCGCGCTCGCCGCCTTCCTGTGCGGGGACGGGGCGAGGGGCATCACTATGGAGAATATCGCGATCACGGGCGGCGCGCTCTGGTGAGCCGTCCGGGCCGCAGGCGGGGACGCGCCGAAATCCCCGCGCTCCCTCAGCCCCAGCTAAATCTGCGGACATAGCGTGGCAGCCCTGGTCCACTGAAAGGGCGCCGCTCAATGAATCACGCAAGCCGCCTCGATGCCGGGCATGGCTCGGTCATGCTCAACAAGGTTCCGGAGGTCACGGCCTACTTCTGGATCATCAAGATCATGGCGACGACGGTGGGCGAGACCGCCGCCGATCTCCTGGCCATCCGCTTCGACATGGGCCTTTCGATCACGTCGGCGATCATGACCGTCGTGTTCCTCGCGACCCTGGTCTGGCAGATGAAGCTCGATCGCTATGTGCCGCCGGTCTATTGGCTCACGGTGGTGCTGATCAGCGTCGTCGGCACGCTCGTCTCCGACAATCTGGTCGACGGCCTCGGCATCAGCCTGGTGACGACGTCGATCGCCTTCTCCATCTGCCTCGCGGCCGTGTTCGCCGCCTGGTACGCTCGCGAACGCACCCTCTCGATCCACAGCATCGTCACCAGCCGGCGCGAAGCCTTCTACTGGGGGGCGATCCTGTTCACCTTCGCGATGGGCACCTCCGTCGGCGACCTCCTGGCCGAGCGGCTCGATCTCGGCTACCTCCAGGCGGCGATCGTCTTCGGGCTCGCCATCCTCGCCGTCGCCGGCCTCTACTTCGTCATCGGCGTCAACGCGATCTTCTGCTTCTGGGTCGCCTATATCCTCACCCGCCCGCTCGGCGCCTCGATCGGCGACTGGCTGGCCAAGCCAGGGCTCGCCGGCGGGCTCGGCCTCGGCACGGTGACGACGAGCATCCTCTTCCTCGGCGTCATCCTCCTCACCGTTCTCTATCTGACCGCCTCCAAGGCGGACAGAATTCCGCAACCCGCGGCGGAATGACCAGGCGCGGCCGCCGGCGGCGCCGCAGCCCCCTCCCTCCCTCCCGATCCGAAGGACGACAACGATGACCTCTGCGCTCAAGGCCATTCTGCTTTCCGCCGCCATCTGCGGCGCGCTGGCCGGGCCGGCCTATGCCGACTGCGAAAGCGACATGCTCCAGCTGGAGGATGCGCTGAAGACGCCGAACCTCAAGCCGGAGGCCAAGGCTGCCCTGGATGCCGCCACCACGAAGGCCGTCGCCGCCATGAAGACGGACGACGACACCACCTGCCACAAGGCGATCGCCGAGGGCCTCGCCAAGGCCGGCATCGCGATGAAGTGAGCCGGTGACCTCACCCGGCATGGCGGCCGTCCGCGCCGCCCTGCCGCCCCTGCCGCGAAAAGGATGATCACAATGCTGAAGACGACCGCTCTCGCCGCACGCCTCTGCCTCACCGCCCTCGCAGCCGGCTCGATCGGCATGACGTTGCCGGGCCCGGCCGCGCTCGCCGCGATCCCGGCACCGCTCGGCGACCTCGCGGCCTTCCGCGCCATTGCCCAGGACACCCTCGGCCTCGTCGGCAAGGGCGACATTCCGGCCGCCCGGGTGCGGATCAAGGACCTGGAGACGAGTTGGGACAAGGCCGAGCCCACGCTGCGCCCGAAGGACCAGGCCGCCTGGCACAGGGTCGACAAGGCGATCGACGAAGCCCTGGCGGCGGTGCGCACCCCGAACCCGCAGGCGACGGCCTGCGCGACGGCGCTGCAGAGCCTGATCCGGACGATAGACGCCGCCAGGTAGCGGCGTGCCCTGCATCGGCCATCGGGGTCGAGATCGTGCCGGGCGGCTCCCCGCCGCCCGGCCTTTCCTAAGCCGGGCATAAGTCTCGGCGGCTAGTCAGGGATCGCGCCCCATCCCGGGCGGCGCGATCGGGATCCCTCCATGAAGCTTCCGTCGCGCGGCAGGCGCCTGCTGACGTCCGGCCTCGCGGCCGGACTGGTGCTGGCAACGGTGCTGGCCATGCTGTCGCTCACCGGCGCCCTCCGGCGCTGGTTTCCCGAGCTCAAGGCCAATGTCACGGCGTGGAAGACGACGACGCATCTCGGGGCGCCACCGCCCTCCCTCGCCGACCTGCCCGTGCTGATCGGCCACGCCGCGACGCCACGCGGGCTCGTCGTCATCCTGTCGGGCAATGCTGGATGGTGGGCGATCGACAACGTCCTCGCCGACCGGCTCCGGGAGGCGGGGTGGTCGGTGGCGGGCGTGAACAGCCTGTCGCTGTTCCGGTTCTTCGGCGGTGAGAAATCCCCGCGGGACGTTGCAGACGTGCTTGGCCGCATCGTCGAGGCGGAAGGGCGGAAAGACGAACCCGTTGTGCTGCTGGGCTATAGTTTCGGTGCGGACGTGGTCGCCGTCGCCTATGGCGCGCTGCGGCCCGAGATCCGCCGTCGCATCGCCCGCGTCGTGCTGATCGCGCCCTCGCGCGAGGCGGACTATGCGATCGGCTTCGGCCTGCTCGCCAGGTCGTGGCGGGATTTCGATCCGGACGTCGCGAAGGCCATCCTCGCCATGCCGCGTCGCCAGCCGATATGCATCGCCCCCCAGGACCAGGCCCCTGCCGAGACGCCCTGCACGGACGCCGCCGCAGCAGGCGCGACCACGCTGCTGGTCGCGGGCGACCATCATTTCAACGGGGACTATGAGGGCCTCGGCCGCGCCGTGGCCCAGGCCCTGGACATCGCCGACCGGGAGGGGCGAGCCGTCGGGCCGACCGCCGACAACCGGGGATACCCGGCCGGGGACATGCACGCTGCGGCCAGGCCGGCGACGACCGTGGCGCCGCAATAGGAGGGTTGCCGCATCGTCCCGGCCTGTCCGACGCCGTTAAGCCCCTCGGGCCATCGCCTTCACCGCCTCGCACACGGCGTCAAAGCTCTCCCGCGCCCGCCGGCTCATGTGGCGCGCCCGCTGGTAGCCGTGCACCAGCTCGGGCTCGTTGCGCCAGGTGGCGGGAACGCCGGCCGCGCGCAGCTTCTGCGCATAGAGGCGGCCGTCGTCGCGCAGGGGATCGACATCGGCGGTGACGATGAGGGCCGGCGGCAGGCCGGAGAAGTCGGTCGCCGCGAGCGGCGACAGCTCGGGGTCGCCGATCTCCGACCGTGGGTGGCCGCCGGTCAGGACGGTCGCATAGTGCTCGACGTCGACGGTGCGCAGCATCGGCGCCTCGGCATTCTCGCGGTAGGAGGGCAGGGCAGCGATGTCGCCGCCGAGGCCGGGATAGACCAGCACCTGGCCGGCGGGCGCACGCCAGCCGAGCCGCCGGGCGCGCAGGCAGAGCGCGGCGCTGAGATTGCCGCCGGCGCTGTCGCCGACCACGACGACCGGCAGTCCCTGGTCGAGCAGATACCGGTAGACCGCGGCGACGTCGTCGATCTGCGCGGGGAAGAGATGCTCGGGGGCGAGGCGATAGTCGCTCGCCACCACGGTGCAGCCGGTCGCCTCGCAGAGCTCGGCGCAGACGTCGTCGTGGCTCTCCAGGCCACCGACGACGAAGCCGCCGCCATGGCTGTAGAGCACGATCGCCGGCGCCGCCTCGCCCGCCCTGCGGTAGAGGCGGACCGGGATGCGGCGCTCCGGTTCCGTCGCCGGGACCGCGCCGTCCTCCACCGTCACGTCCGCCGGCCGCGGCCGGCGGAAGGCGGCGCACATGGCGTCGTAGATGCGGCGGTTGTCCTCGACGCTCGCCAGGTTGGCGTCGGCGGGATAATGCGCCTCGGACTGCGCGATGAAGGCCAGCACCTCCGGATCGGTGACCACGCTCACGGCGGGATCCCCGCTCAGGCCGTCCACCAGCGCTCGATGCATTTCCAGCCGTCGAGATAGCGATGGTTCGACAGCGGCCCGTGGGCGATGCGGGTCGAGGTGGCGTCGACATAGTTGGCGAACATCGGGATGATGGTGCCGCCGTCATCGCGCACGAGCTGCTGCATCTCGCGATAGATCTCGCGGCGCCGGGCCTCGTCGAGCAGCGGCCGCGCCTCCAGCAGCAGCGCGTTGAAGCGCTCATTGTCCCAATGGGCGTCGTTCCAGGGGCCGCCCTTGGCATAGACCAGGGAGAACATGTCGTCCTCGGTCGGCCGGCCGTTCCAGTAGCTCTCGACGAAGGGCTTCTTCAGCCAGACGTCGCTCCAGTAGCCATCGTCGGCCTCCTGCTTGACGGTGATCTCGATGCCGGCCCGGGCGGCGGCCTCCTGGTACAGCACCGCGGTGTCGAGGCCGCCGGAGAAGGCGGCGTTGGAGGCGCTGAGCTGCACCTTGAGCCCGTCGAGCCCCGCCTTCCTCAGGTGGAACCTGGCCTTCTCCGGATCATAGGCGCGCTGCTCCAGGTCGGCCGCATAGTAGCGGTTGGCCGGCGCGATCGGGTGGTCGTTGCCGACCTGGCCGAAGCCGCCCAGCACCTTGGCGACCAGCGCCTCGCGGTCGATGGCGTATTTCAGGGCGAGGCGCACGTCGAGATTCCTATAGGGGTCGGCGTCGCAGAACATCGGCAGGGTGTAGTGCGAGGTGCCGACCACGTTCTCCAGCCGGAGGGTGCTGACGCGCTTGAGCAGGTTGGCGGTCCTGGGATCGACGCCGTTCATGGCGTCGATCTGGCCGCCGATCAGGGCGTTCTGCCGAGCGGTGGCGTCGGCGATGGCCAGGATCTCGGCCGACTCGAACCAGGCGCGATCGGTTTTGAAATAGCCGTCGAAGCGCGTCATGGCGATGCGCACGCCCGGCTCGAAGCGATCGAGCTTGTAGCCGCCGGTGCCGATGGCCTTCTCCCAGTCGAGCGTGCCGTCGGTCTTGGCCGGCATGACGACGAAATGATAATCCGTCATCAGATAGGGCAGGTCGGCATTGCCGGACGCGAGGGTGAAGATGACGGTGTGGTCGTCGCCGGCCTTGACGTCGCTGACCGGCGCCAGGACGGCGCGGGCGGCCGACTTGGTCTCGCCGCGATGGTGGTTGAAGCTCGCCACCACGTCCCTGGCGGTGAGGTCGCGGCCGTCGTGGAACTTCACGCCCTTGCGCAGCCTGAAGGTCCACACCTTGGCGTCGGGCGTCGCCTCCCAGCTCTCGGCGAGCTCGGGCTGCAGCTTGCCGGCGGCGTCGATCTCGGTGAGGTTGTTGCACACCGCCAGCATGGCGAGCGCTACCGTGCCGCCGGTATAGGTGGCGGGATCGAGGGAATCGCCGATGCCGGCGCCGTTGGCACCCAGGCGGAAATGGCCGCCGCGCTGCGGCGTGTCCGCGGCGCGGGCCGGGCCGCCCACGGCGACGGCGAGGCCGGCGGAGGCGGCCCCGGCGAGAAAGCCACGGCGGGTGGGCGCTGAGATCGTCATGGTTCCCTCCGGCTGGTGCGGTCGCGAGCCGCGTGCAGCTTCGGCTGCTGCTCTGCCGGCCGGGCTTTCGCCCCCGGCCGGCGGGAGGATGCGGTCAAAATGTGAGAGCAAGTTGGCGCGACGCGACATCTTCATGACTTGTCACGCCGGGGGCGCGGCCCGTCGGACAGCCGCCCGGGCTCAGCGCCGGACCCAGCCGCGGTCGATCAGCGGCGCGAACAGCACGCGGTAGAGCCCGGTCGCGAGCGGCAGGACACGGCCGCCGACGAGCGCCATCGCCACGGCCGCCAGCGCCGCCCCGAGGGCCGCGACGCAGAGGGCGCCGAGCATGTCGGCGGGAAAGTGCACGCCGAGATAGATCCGGCACCAGCCGACCACCACGCCGGTGAACGCCATCAGCACCGCCATGCCGTGGCGGGCGGCGATGCGGTAGGCGAGCGCCGCGGCGAACAGCACGGTGGCGTGATCGCTCGGAAAGGACGAATCCGGCGCATGCTCGAGATAGGCATGGCCGAGCCCGAGCGCCTGCGGCCGCGGCACGAACACGACGAGGCCGATCAGGTTGGCGATGCCGAGCGCGACAAGGATCGCCAGGAGGGCCGAGACCGCGGCGCGCCGGTCCGTCTCCCCGCCGCGCAGCCAGGACCAGACCAGCGCCAGCGGGACGACCGCGATCGCATAGTTCGCGACCATCCGCGCCAGCGCGATGGCCGCGGCGCTGGGATCCGGGCCGGCGTTGATGGTCAGGAACAGCGATCGGTTGAAGTCGAGGATCATGCCTGGCAATGCCGTCGAGAAGCGGTGCGGCCCTTTGCAGCCGGTGGCCCGCAGGACATCGAGCGTGAGCGCCGAGAATTAGGTGAGAATGAGCAGGACCGCCGCGCCGCGAAGGGCTAGATCTCGCGGGGAGCGGCACGGATCCCGGCGGTTCGCGGGATCCCATGCGGAGACGGGGCCATGCGGGTTCTCCTGATCGAAGACGATCCGATGGTGGGCAAGGCCCTGGCGCAGGCGTTGCGCGACGAAGGCATGGCGGTCGACTGGGTGCGCGACGGCCACGATGCGGAAGCGGCGCTGCGCAATCCCGGCCATGTCCTGGTGCTGCTCGACCTCGGCCTGCCCGGCAAGAGCGGCATCGCGCTGCTCCGGGCGCTGCGGGCGCGGGGAGATGCCACGCCGGTGCTGATCATCACCGCGCGCGACGATCTCGACGACCGGGTGGAGGGCCTCGATCTCGGCGCCGACGACTACGTGGTCAAGCCCTTCGAGATCCGCGAGCTCATGGCGCGGATGCGCGCGGTGCTGCGCCGCCGCCATGGCGGACAGGCGGTCTCGGCGCTGGTCTGCGGAGAGCTGGTCCTCGACCTGGAGACCCACCGGGTCAGCTATCGCGAGGCGGCCCATGTCCTGCCGGCACGGGAGTTCGCGCTGATGCGCGCCCTCAGCGAGCGTCCCGGCGCCATCCTGTCGCGGGCGCAACTGGAGGAGCGGCTCTACGGCTGGGGCGAGGAGGTCGAGAGCAACGCCGTCGACGTGCTGATCCACTATGTCCGTCGCAAGTTCGGCAAGGACGTCATCCGCAACGTGCGCGGCGCGGGCTGGATGATCGCCAAGGGATCGTCATGAGGTCGCTGCGGCGCGAAGCCCTGCTGTGGCTGTCGGGGCTGCTCGGCGTGCTCGGTGTCGCCAGCGCCGCCTCGTCCTATTACCTCGTCCAGGACGAGACCAACAGCTTCCTCGACAGCCAGCTCCGCCAGATCGCCTATTATGTCGACGACACGCCGAGCGTGCCGGTGCGCCCGACGCCGGACGACCCGCTCTACGAGCCGGAGGACGACTTCCTGGTGCAGATCTGGGATGTCGCCGGCCGCTCCATCCTCGCCTCGGACCCGGGCGTGCCCATCGTCCGGCGAACCACCACCGGCTTCTCGAACGAGACGACCCCGAGCGAGACCTGGCGGACCTTCACCTATGTCACGCCGCAGCGCACGGTGCAGATCTCGCAGCGCCTCAGCGTGCGCGAGGAGTTGGCGAGGGACTCGGCCTTGCGCTCGGCCCTGCCGGTGGTCGTGCTCATCCCGCTGTCCTGGCTGCTGCTCGGCTTCGTCATCGACCGGGTGATGCGCCGCCTCGATCGCCTCGCCGCGGTGGTCGGCGCGCGCGAGGCCGACAGCCGCGAGCCGATCCCGCTCCGGGACGTGCCGCGCGAGGTCGTCCCCCTGGTGCGCGCGATGAACGATCTGCTCGACCGCCTCGGCCGGGCCCTGGAGCGGCAGCGCCGCTTCGTCTCCGACGCCGCGCACGAATTGCGCACGCCGCTCGCGGCCCTGCAGCTGCAGATCGGCAATGTCAGGGGCGTCGCCAAGGGACGGGACCTGCTGTCGCGCCTGGCGGATCTCGAGGCGGGAGCACGCCGAGCCTCGAACCTGGTGGCGCAATTGCTGCGGCTGGCGCGCTACGACGCGGATCACCGCCCGGCGCCCGCTGATGTGCTGGACCTGACGGCGCTGGTGGAAGACTGCGTCCGCGAGATCGCGCCGGTGGCGGCGGCTGCCGGCCTCGCCGTCGCGATCAAGGCGGGAACGGCCCTGCGCCTGCGCGGAGTGGCGTCGGAGCTGCGCATCCTGATCGCCAACCTCCTGGACAATGCGGTGCGCTACACGCCGCGCGGCGGCACCATCGAGATCGAGGCCGGGATCGGAGCCGACGGAAACGGTCTGGTCGAGATCCGCGACAGCGGCCCCGGCATCCCTGAGCAGCTCAGGGACCGCGTGTTCGAGCGCTTCTTCCGGGCCTCGGCGCCGACGATCGAAGGCAGCGGCCTGGGGCTGGCGATCGCCCGGTCGATCGCCGAGCATCACGGCATCGCCATCGTGCTGGAGAACCGCGCCTGCGGGATCGGCCTGGCGGCCCGCCTCTCGGTCCCGGCTTCGGTGCTGATCCATGGTCCATAACAACCTCTAAGCCGCCGCTAATTCCCAGCGGCCAAGGTCCGTGCCCGCAGCATGGCCTTTGGTGGGAAAACGATGAGATCGGGCACGGGGACGGCGTGGAGGGGCGTGGCAGCAGGTCTGATGATTGCCTTCGTCTTCGTGCCGCCGGCCCGCGCCGACACCGCCGTGATCGAGGGCTGGTTCGTCGGTCATGCCCGCGCCGTCGGCTCGTTCCACAACCGGGTCGACGGCAGCACGCGCCGCTTCACCGTCGAGACCAACGGCCACTGGGACGGCCCGGTGCTCACGCTAGCCGAGGACATCCGCTACTGGGACGGCGAGCACGCCCGCAAGGTCTGGCACCTGACCAAGACCGGCGCGACCACCTTCGTGGGCACCCGCGAGGACGTGGTCGGTCAGGCCCGCGGCGTCGTCGAAGGCCAGGGCCGGCTGCGGCTGCGCTACACGGCGCGCGCCGAGGGGCGGACCCTCGATTTCGACGACGTGCTGGAGCTGTGCGCGGACGGCACGATGCTGAACACCGTGCATGTCTCCTACCTCCTCCTGCCCGTCGGCGAGGCGGAGATCCGCTTCCGCAAGCCGTGACCGCGGCCCGGCTCAGGGCTTGCCGGCGGAGGCGGACCCCGTGACCCAGTCGAACGACCAGGCGACGCTCAGGCCGAGCGTGAACTGGTCCCGGCTGCCGAGGACGTCGGAGACCGGGCTCTCCGCAGCGGGGCCGACCAGCCGGTCGTAGCGGCCGAACAGCGTGGTGGTCCAGGTATCGTTCCAGGCATAGGAGACGGCGGTCTCGATGCCGATGGATTTCGCGCCGGCGCCCGGGCTGAACGCAGGCACCGCGCCGCTCACCGCGGCCTCCGCCGGCGAGATGCCGAAATTGGCGCGCATGAAGGCGGCGTCGCCGAGGGAAAGGCGCGGGCCGCCCGACAGGGTGAAGCGGCCGAGTTGCTCCACCCAGTCGACGGAGAGGTCGCTCGTGAAGCCGGTATGGTCATGAAATCCGCGCCGGATCTCGACGCGGGCGCGCAGCCGGTCCTCCAGCAGCCAGTATTGCGCGAAGACGCCGGGCTCGATCGTCCAGGGCACGGACCGCAGGCCGGCGAGGCGCTTGTCGTCCCGCCGGTGGCGGCCGAAGCGGACATTGAGGACCGGCCCGAAGCTGAAGCGTCCGGATTCGAACAGGGTGTAGTCGAGGCTGTCGTCGGGGGCGCCGAAGGTATCGGGCGTGCCGATCGGCCGCCAGCTCACCGACGGGAGCCCGCCGAGGCCATAGCGGCGGCCGCCGTCATAGAGCGGCCCGACTTCCACCGTACCGGTGAGGGTGATGGTCCAGCCCGTGGCAGGAGCCGAAGCGTAGAGTTGAGAGCCCTCGTCGCCGGCCATCGCCGAGCCACACAGGACCGACACCGCCAGCGCGGCGGCCGGGCCCGCCCGTCCCACCCCGTCCGCCATCTGCCGGAGCCCGCAACCTTGATCCCTCCAGTGCGTCGCGTCGCGCTTGCCGCGATGCTTCTCGTGGCCGCGGCCGGCCCAGCTCCTGCAGCCGTCCGCGAACCGCCGGCCGGGCCGGCACAGCCGCTCGATCGCCTGGAGGACCTGCCGCTGGAGATCCATCCAGGGCGGGCCCCCCGCGTCTTCGTGCTGCTCCTGTCCGGCGATGGCGGCTGGCAGGACATGGACCGCCAGATCACGGCTCGGCTCAACGATGCCGGCATCGGCGTCGTCGGCCTCAACAGCTTCATGTATTTCCTGCAGAAGCGCTCGGTCCCGGAGATTTCCCGCGACCTCGAGCGGGCCGTCTCCGTCTATCGCCGCCGCTGGCATGCGCGGTTCGTCGGCCTGCTCGGCTATTCCTTCGGCGCGGATGTCGTCCCCTTCGCCTGGCCGGGCCTGTCGCCCGCCAGCAAGGCCTCGACGCGGCTGATCGCCCTCATGGGCCCGGAGCCGACGGCGCTGTTCGAGATCACCGTCATGGACCTTCTCGGCGTCACCATGTGGGACGAGACCGACATCCGCCCGGCCGTCGCCCGGCTGCCGCATGCCAGGCTGATGTGCTTCTACGGCCGGGAGGAACGGGAGGCCGACGACACCGGCTGCACGGTTCCGGAGATGCGCGGCGCCACGGCGGTCGAGCGGCCGGGCGGGCATCATTTCGACGAGAACTACGCCCCCGTCGCCGACATGATGATCGAGCGGCTCCTGCCGCGAACCCGCCGCCATCGACACGCCCACGCTGCTTCCGGGCGAAGTCTCGACCACCGGACTTAGGGGAGACTTAGCCGCCTCAGGGGGGCGATTCGCGGCGAGGGACCGGCGGCCGGATCCTTGAAAGCTTGATGAAAGGTTGACGGCCTACAAGGCCGCATGCGTCCCCGGATCCCGCCCCGCGCGAGGAGAGACCGGAGGGTGCGGGAAACGAACGAGGACACCATCATGCCGCTCGCCCGAACGCTGCTGCAAGCCGCCGCCCTCACCGCCCTCATCGCAGCGGGCACCTCCTTCGCATCCTCGGCCGCGCAGGCGGACGAGAAGGTCACCATCATGGTGGGCGGCTACGAGAAGCAGATCTACCTGCCCGCCAAGCTCGCCGAGGCGCTGGGCTACTTCAAGGACGAGGGGCTCGACGTCGAGCTCCTGAACGAGCCCGCCGGCGTCGATGCGGAGAACGAGATGCTGGCCGGCGCCGTCCAGGGCGTGGTCGGCTTCTACGACCATTGCATCGACCTGCAGGCCAAGGGCAAGTTCGTCGAGTCCGTGGTGCAGTTCAGCCAGGCGCCCGGCGAGGTCGAGCTGGTCTCGACCAAGCATCCCGAGATCAGGTCGCCGGCCGACTTCAAGGGCAAGAGCCTGGGCGTGACCGGCCTCGGCTCCTCCACCAATTTCCTGACGCAGTACCTGGCGGTGAAGAACGGCCTGAAGCTCGGCGAGTTCACCTCCGTGCCGGTCGGCGCCGGCACCACCTTCATCGCCGCCATGCAGCAGGACAAGATCCAGGCGGGCATGACCACCGAGCCGACGATCACCCGCCTCCTGAAGACCGGCGAGGCGTCCGTCCTCATCGACATGCGTACGATCGAGGGAACCAAGACGGCGCTGGGCGGCACCTATCCCGCGGCCTCGCTCTACCTGCAGACGGCGTGGGTCGACGCCCACAAGGATACGGCACAGAAGCTCGCCAACGCCTTCGTCAAGACGCTGAAGTTCATCAGCACGCACAGTGCCGAGGAGATCGCCGACAAGATGCCGAAGGACTATTATGTCGGCGACAAGGACGGCTATGTGAAGGCGCTCGCCGACGGCAAGGCGATGTTCACGGCCGACGGCGTGATGCCGGAAGGCGGGCCGGAGACGGTGCTCAAGGTGCTGTCCTCGTTCTCCAAGGACCTGCAGGGCAAGCAGATCGACCTGTCCAAGACCTACACGACCGAGTTCGTGAAGAAGGCCAGCTAGGCCCCGGCCGCCCGCGCGACCACGCATCCGCCCTTGCGCCGCATCGCCGGGTTCCGCCCGCGATGCGGCTCGCCCGCCCCCCGGAGCCGCCCATGTCCGAAGGCAAGCCCATCCCGGCGATCGAGCTGATCAATGTCAGCCGGCGCTTCCTGTCCCCGACGGGGAAATCGCTGACGGCGCTGCGTGATTTCAGCATGACCGTCGAGCGCGGCGAGTTCGTCGCCGTGGTCGGGCCGACCGGCTGCGGCAAGTCGACCACGCTCAACCTCGTCACCGGCCTGGCCAGGCCCAGCGCCGGCGAGGTCCGCGTCATGGGCGAGCCGGTGAACGGGATCGATCCGCGCGTCGGCTTCGTGTTCCAGACCGACGCGCTGTTCCCGTGGCGCTCGGTGGTCGACAATGTCGTCGCCGGCCCGCGGTTCCGCGGCCGGCCCAAGGCGCAAGCCTATGCCGACGCCCGCGACTGGCTCGCCCGCGTCGGCCTGTCGCGCTTCGAGACGCATTATCCCCACCAGCTCTCGGGCGGCATGAGGAAGCGCGTCGCCCTGGCGCAGACCTTCATCAACGGGCCGGAGATCCTGCTGATGGACGAGCCGTTCTCGGCGCTCGACGTGCAGACCCGGGTGCTGATGCACGAGGAGCTGCTGCGCCTGTGGTCGCAGGCCAAGGCCTCCGTCGTCTTCGTCACCCATGACCTCGAGGAGGCGATCGCGCTCGCCGACAAGGTCTATGTGCTGACCGCAGGTCCGGCGACGGTGAAATCGGTCTACCCGATCGACCTGCCGCGGCCGCGCGTGGTCGCCGACATCCGCTACGACCAGCGCTTCATCGATTATTCGCGCACGATCTGGGACGACCTCAAGGAAGAGGTCCAGACCAGCTACGCCCGCGCCGCGGCCTGAGGAGAGGGCATCATGGCAGACGCGACCTTCAACGTCGGCGCCGCCGCCTTCCGGCCCGGCACCTCCGATGCCGAGATCGAGGCCGCCGCCGCCAAGGCCGCCGGGCATCGCCGCCGCATGGTGACGGCCTGGCGCGTCGGCATCCTGGTGGTCTTCCTCGGCCTGTGGGAGCTCGCCGGGCGCCTCAACTGGATCGACCCATTCTTCTACGCCATGCCGAGCACCATTGCCGGCCGCCTCTACGAGTGGATCACCGAGGGCACCTCGGAGGGGCCGCTCTGGTACCACCTCTGGGTGACGATGGAGGAGGCGATGATCGGCTTCGTCACGGGCTCGATCGCCGGGGTGGTGATCGGCATCGCGCTCGGCCGCAACCAGATGGCGGCGGACGTGTTCTCCATCTACATCAAGGTGATCAACTCGATCCCGCGCGTGGTGCTGGCGCCGATCTTCATCATGATCTTCGGCCTCGGCCTCGGCTCGAAAGTGGCGCTCGCCTTCGTCATGGTGTTCTTCGTGGTGTTCCACAACGCCTTCCAGGGCGTGCGCGAGGCCGATCGGGCGATGATCGCCAATGCCCGCATCCTCGGCGCCTCGGACTGGCAGCTGACGCGTTCGGTCATCGTGCCTTCGGCGATGAGCTGGATCTTCGCCAGCCTGCATGTCAGCTTCGGCTTCGCCATCATCGGCGCCATCGTCGGCGAGTTCGTCGGCTCGCGCTACGGCATCGGCCTGCTGATCAACGTCGCCAAGGGCTCGTTCGACGCCGCCGGCATGTATGCGGCGATCGTCATCGTCATGGTCGTGGCGCTGGCGGCCGAATATGTCATGACCCTGGTCGAGCAACGCCTGGCGAAATGGCGGCCGCAGCCCCTGCACGAGACGCAGTAGGAACGCTTCGAGCCCGGCAGCGGTGGCGCCGGAAGCGCTGCCGCGCCTTCTGTGCCGCAGAGCCTCCGACGTCAGACGTAAGGCGTCCCGACGAGCGCGGCGTCGACGCCGGCGAAGCCGCGGTCCATCACGCTCACGAAAGCCGCCTCGGGCTTTCGGTTCTCGCGAAAGGCGCGGAGCGCCTCGCCATAGGCGACCACCAGCGTGGCCATCAGCATTGCCGCTGCGAGACGCGCGTCGGGATCGGCCTGCGACCGGCCCGCTGCGTCGGACAGCAGTCCGGCAAGATCGTCGGCGAGCGTCACCTGAAGCTCGCGCGCGCGCGCCGTCAGCGCCGGGCTCTCCGCGACGGTGCGCCAGAACCGGACGGGCCGCTCCGTGATCCTGAACAAAGGGTGTTGCGTCTCGACCAGCGCACGCATCAGCGTCTGGAACGCGTCGACCGGCGGCTGCCTACCGCGACCGGCGAGCGCTTCCCGCACCAGGGCCCGCCCTTCCTCCTCGCGATCGAAGACCAGATCCTCCTTCCGGGGGAAGTAGTTGAACACCGTCTTTCTGGCGACGCCCGCTTCATCGGCGATCTCGGCGACGGAGACGTTCTCGAAGCCGCGTTCGACGAACAGGCGTGTTGCGACGTCGGAGATCGCCTGGCGCGTCACCTCCTTCTTGCGGTCTCGGAGTCCGGGTCGGTTTGACATGTCGGTATTTATACCATAAGTAAATTTACACTGAGTATAAAAATTGTGCCCTATCGGGGAAGCCGACGAGCATCGCCGCAGCCGGCGCGGGCCCGAGGGGCGCTTGAGGACTTTCGCCTTGATCTATGATGTCGTGATCGCCGGAGCCGGCCCCGTCGGCTTGTTTCTCGCCTGTGAGCTGCGTCTCGCCGGCGTCTCGGTGCTGGTGCTGGAGCAAGCCGAGAACCCCAGCTCGCCCTTGAAGCGGCTGCCATTCGGGATGCGCGGCCTTTCCGTGCCCACCATCGAAGCCTTCTATCGCCGCGGATTGCTGAACGACATCGCGGCGCCGCAGCGCGCGAAAGACGGCCCGGATGGCAACAGCGCTCCGGGTGCTGCGCATTGGATGCAGCAGCCGCGCCGTCCGGGCGGCCATTTTGCCGGCATCCAGTTCTACCACGACACCATCGACACCTCGAAGTGGCCGTATCGCCTGCCAGGTCCGGCCAGCACCAGCATGGCGATCGAGCTGGAGCAGCTCGAATCCGCCCTGGCCGCTCGCACAAGCGCGATGGGGGCCGGGATCAGGCGCGGTCTCGCCGTCGAAAGCCTCGACCCGTCGGACGAGGACGTGACCATTCGCGCTGGCGGCGAGATTTTTCGCGGACGATGGCTCGTCGGCTGTGACGGCGGGCGCAGCACGGTGCGCAAGGCCGGCGGCTTCGAGTTCGTCGGCACCGATCCGGAGTTCACCGGCTATTCCGTTGAGGTCGAGATGGCCGATCCGGACAAGCTCGAGCCGGGCCGCCACTACACGCCGACGGGCATGTATACCTACCAAAAGCCCGGAACCGTCGCGATGGTCGATTTCGACGGGGGTGCCTTCCACCGCACCCGGCCGATCACGCTCGACCACGTGCAGGCGGTCCTGCGCCGGATCTCCGGCGCCGAGGTCACCGTCACGGCCCTCCGGCTTGCCACGACCTGGACGGATCGCGCCTTTCAGGCGACCGCTTACCGCAAGGGGCGGGTGCTGCTCGCCGGCGACGCCGCGCACATCCATTCTCCCCTGGGCGGCCAGGGGCTCAACCTCGGGCTCGGCGACGCGATGAACCTGGGCTGGAAGCTGGCTTCCACGATCCGCGGCGATGCGCCGGCCGGTCTGCTCGACAGCTATTGGAGCGAACGGCATCCGGTGGGAGCGCAGGTCCTCGACTGGTCGCGCGCCCAGGTCGCGCTGATGCGGCCGAGCCGGAGCTCGCGCGCGCTCGAAGCCATCATCCGCGATCTCATCGAGACGCGCGACGGGGCGACATACTTTGCCGAGCGCGTGTGGGCTGTTTCTCTCCGATACGATCTCGGCGGCAGCCACCCGCTGGTGGGCCGCAGCGCTCCCGACTTCGAGCTGGCCGACGGGACGAAGCTCGGCGATCTCCTCGGGACGGGCAGGGGCCTGATCCTCGACTTCGACGCTCGTGCGCCGCTCCGGGCGCTCGCCATGCGCTGGCGTGGTCGAATCGCCTATGTCGCCGGTGACGCCAGGGATCGGCTGGGCCTGAGCGCCGTTCTTGTCCGTCCCGATGGCGTCGTTGCCTGGGCCGTCGAGGCCGCCCCAGACCTCGAGGAAGCCGCCGAGGCCGCGTCGCGATGGTTCGGCGAGCCCGATGAGGAGCGTGAGCCTGCCTGAACCGGCCCACGCCGCGGCGATGGTCTCAAGGTTGCGATGTCGGCTAACCACCTTCCCTGCCGAGGATGAAGTGGTGCACCGCCTTGGCGAAGCCCTCGTCCTCGTTGCTGTCCGTCACCGCGCTCGCCTGCGCCTTCACCGCGTCGCTGGCATTGCCCATGGCGATGGAAAAGCCGCTCTGGCGGAACATCAGGACGTCGTTGGGCATGTCGCCGATGGTGGCGATCTCCTCGGCCGGGATGTGGAGGAGCCCGGACAGGGTGGTGACGACCGCGCCCTTGTTGGCCTGGGGGTGGGTGACGTCGAGATAGTAGCTCTGCGAGCGCACGGCGCTCGCCCGGTCGCCGAGGGCCGCCTGCGCCTTGGCCTCGCAGGCGGCGACGCGGTCGGCATCGTCGGAGACGCCGACGATCTTGGCGGCCTGTGCGAGGTGGGCATCGCTGAAGTCCTGCACCACCTTGGGATCGAATTTGATGATCCAGGCCTCGCGCGCCACGTGCGGCGCGTCGGGGTTGTGGATCAGCCATTCGTCGGGCGTGTAGACCCAGACGTCGAGGCCGGCATCGCGCATCAGCGTCACCGCTTCGCGTGCCGCGGCAGGGTCGAGCAGGTGGCTGCGCACCATGGAGAGGTCCGGCTTGACATAGACGCCGCCGTTGAAGCCGGCGATCGGGCCTTCGAGCGCCAGGGGCTCGAACAGCATGCGCATGCCGCGCGGCGGCCGGCTGCTGGTGATGGCGAAGGCGATGCCGGCCTGGCGCAACGCCAGGGCTGCGGCCTTGGCCTCCTCGGTCAGCACCTTGTCGTGGGTGACCAGCGTCCCGTCGACATCCGAGACGAGCAGGCGGATCTTGCGTCGGCCGGTCATGAGCGGCGCTCCGGCAGTCGGGTCTGGGGCTGCGTCAGCGGTGGCATGCGTCCTCCTTGGCCGAGATGGGGCGCGGCTATGCGGCACCGGTTGGCGCCGTTGCAGGCCGGCGGCGACAGCCAGGATTAGCACCTCCCCCGGCGGCCGGCGAGGCCTCTCAGGCGGCCGGCGCCGCCGGCGGCCCATGGGCGGGCAGCCGTACCTCGACGAGCAGGCCGGGCGGCGGCGTCCGGTCGCCGAGCTGCACCTGGCCCTCGTGCGACGACACGATCTCGCGGACGATGGCGAGGCCGAGGCCCGTGCCCTCGCTGCCGGCATCGGGCCGGCGATAGAAGCGCTCGAACACGCGTTCGCGGTCGGCGAGGGGGATGCCGGGACCGCTGTCCTCGATGGTGAGGACGACATCGCCGCCGGCCCGGCGCAGGCTCGCCGTCACCATGCCGCCGGCCGGCGTGTAGCGCAGGGCATTGTCGACCAGGTTGACGACGAGCTCGCGCAGCAGCGTCGAGTGACCCCAGAGCCGGAACGGTTCCGCAGCCGCCTCGAAGCCGAGGTCGATGTCGCGGGTGAGAGCCATCTGCGCCAGGCCCTCCAGCGCCTCGCGGGTCGTGGCGCCGAAATCCACCTCCGCCTTGCGCAGCGAAGCGCTGCCCTGCTCGGCGCGGGCGAGGAAGAGCAACTGGTTGGACAGGTGCGCCATCTGGTCCACCGAAGCGTCGACGGCGGCGAGGGCTTCGTCCTTGGCCCGCGGATCGGCCTCGCGCAGGCCGACATTGGCCTGGGTCTTGAGCAGGGCGAGCGGCGTGCGCAGCTGGTGCGCCGCGTTGGCGACGAAGCGTCGCTGCGTGGCGATCAGGCGCTGCACCCGGTCGAAAGCCTCGTTCAGGGCTTCGACCAGCGGTCGCAGCTCGGCCTGGACCTTGTCGGTCGCGAACGGCTTCAGCTCCGTCGGATCGCGCTCGACCACGGCTTCGCGCAGGCGCATCACCGGCGCAAGGCCGCGGCGCAGGCCGAACGCCGCCAGCAGGCCGGCGGCAGCCACGAGCAGGACCTGGTCGCGCAGCGCCTTGAGCCAGAGGCCGGTCACGAGCTTGTCGTGCGCCCGCAGGGTCTGGCCGACGGCCACGAGCGCGCTGCCGGGCCTTCCCGCGCCGATGATGGGCTGGGCGATGGCGACGGCGCGGATGGGCTGGTCGCGGAAGACGGCATCGAAATAGACCGGCTCCAGCCCCTTGGGCGGCTGCGGCGGCGCCATCACGTCGGGATAGCCGGCGATCAGCGTGCCGTCCGGCGCGGTGACGTGATAGATCACCCGGTCCGGCTCGTCGGAGGCGAACATTTCCAGGGCCGAGGGCGGGATCGGCGCCTCCAGCGCCCCGTCGGACTGCCGGATGCGTTCGGCGATCACCCGGGCGGAGGCCAGCAGGGTCCGGTCCGTGATCAGGCCGGCCGTCGCGGAGGCGTTCTCGTAGGTCGTCCAGACGTTGAAGCAGACTACCGCCGCCAGCGGCACGACGAGCCAGGCGAGCAGCTCGCGCCGCAGGCTCCTAGGCGCCATCGGCGATCCTCAGGACGTAGCCGAGGCCGCGCAGCGTGGCGATGGCGACGCCGCTGCCTTCCAGCTTGCGCCGGACGCGATGCACGCAGATCTCGAGCGCGTTGGGGTTGGCCTCGTCGTCGAAGCCGAACACGCTGTCGGTGAGGACGTCCTTGGGCACCGGCCGGCCGGCGCGCAGGATCAGGGTCTCCAGCACGGCGTGCTCGCGCGCCGTGAGGTGGAGCGCCGTGCCGTTGACGCTGAAGGCGCGGCCCTGGGTGTCGTAGCCGAGGGTGCCGAAGCGCACGAGGGGATCGAAGGTGCTGCGCCCGCGCCGGAGCTGGGCGCGGATGCGGGCCTCGAATTCCTCGACGTTGAACGGCTTGATGAGATAGTCGTCGGCGCCGCTGTCCAGGCCCTGCACCCGGCTCGACACTGCGTCGTTGGCGGTAAGGATGATCACCGGCGTGGTCCGGCCGCGCCGGCGCAGGCGCTTCAGCACCTCGATGCCGTCGAGATGCGGCAGGCCGAGATCGAGGATGACCAGGGCATAGTCCTGGCTGGCGAGGGCCGCATCGGCTTCGTCGCCGCGATGCACGCAGTCGATGACGTAGTTGTCGCGCCGGAGCAGCCGGGCGATCCATTGCGAGAGCTCGCGATTGTCTTCCGCCAGCAGGATGCGCATCGGGGCCGTTCGCGTCACCGCACGAGGACGGCACGGCTGCGGAATCTACGCCATCTGCGCGTGGAAGCGAAGGCGCGATCGGCGGCCGGCCGCGGCGAGGGGCGCCGGAACCATTTCGCCGCTCCGTCATTGTTCCGCGTCGGGGGCCGGCGGAGACCATCCATGGGACAGGCGAGCTATACCGTGAGCCCGGCGCAGGGCGGCTGGGTCATCCATCATGGCGGCGAGGTGAGCCGCAGCTATGACAATGCCGAAGCCGCGTTCGATGCCGCCTGCGCCGCGGCGCGGCAGGCGATCCGCGACGGCCGCGCCGTCGATGTCGCCGTCGACATCGCCAGGCGCCCGGACGAGGGCTTCGGCCATCGGGCGATCGGGGAGAACCTGGTGCGGCCGGCGAACGGCCGGACGGCTTAACCGGGCGCGCGTCAGGCCGGACAGGGGCCGCCGGCGTCGACCCAGACCTTGAGCAGCCGGATGAACTCGTCGTGCGGGATCGGCACCGGCGCGCGGCCCTTGCCGGGGTTCCAGCCCCAGAGCACCAGCTGGTCGGTGTTCATGTGGGTGACGAGGTCTGCGAGGCTGCGGTTGCCGTTGAGCTTGGGGTCCTTCAGCACGGCGCAGACCTCCTTCTCGCTCAGCCCCTGCCAGGTCATGCTGGCCGGCGCCAGCGACCAGTGCGGCGCGCCGGGCACGATGGTGGTCTTGCTGTTCTCGTCGCGATGGCAGGCGTAGCAGCGCGCGCCGTCGGCGCCGAGGCCGTCGATGCCGCGGGTGATCTTCATGCGGTGCGGCCGGCCCTCGTCGCCGTTGAGCGGGTTGTCGCCTCTGGGATGGCAGTTCACGCAGCGCGGGCTCTGCAGCACCTTGGCGATCGGGGCGAAGAGGTCGGACGTCTCGCCGAGGCCGGCGGCGGGCAGCGCCAGCAGGGCCGCCAGGGCGAGGGCGGCGCCCGCCGCGATCCGGCGCAGGCGACGAGCGGGGTGTTCGGGAAGGGCCATGGGGCACGTCTCCGGATGGGGAACGGAGCCGCGCCGCCGGGCGGCGCGGCAAGCGGGCACGGGGCTCAGGCGCCTTTGGCGTTGAAGTCCCAGGGCAGCGACCAGAGGCGCCGGCCGGTGGCGGCGAACACCGCATTGGCGACCGCCGGCGCCACCGGCGGCACGCCGGGCTCGCCGATGCCCGAGGGCGTCTCGCTCGAGGGCACGATATGGACCTCGACATCAGGCATGTCCGAGAGCCGCAGCGGCTCGTAGGTGTCGAAATTGGCCTGGTCGACGATGCCGTCGGTCAGGGTGATCTGGTTGCGCAGCGCGGCGCCGAGGCCGTAGCCGATGCCGCCCTCGACTTGCGCCCGGATCACGTCTGGGTTGACGGCGATGCCGCAATCGACCGCCGCCACCACCCGGTCGACCCTGACGCCGCCTTCGGGCTTGGCCGTCACCTCCGCCACCATGGCCACGAAGCTGCCGAAGCTCTCGTGCACGGCGACTCCGCGCCCGCGGCCCTTCTCGATCGGGCCGCCCCAGCCGGCCTTGTCCGCGGCGAGTTGCAGCACCGCGGCATGGCGGGGATGGTCCTGGAGCAGGGCGAGGCGGAAGGCGACGGGGTCCTTGCCCGCGGCCGCGGCGATGGCGTCCATCACCGTCTCCACCGCGTGGGCGGTGTGGGTGTGGCCGACCGAGCGCCACCACAGCGTCGGGATCGGCGAGTCCGCGCGGTGCCAGTCGACCGCGAGGTTCGGGATGGCGTAGGGCAGGTCGGCGGCGCCCTCCACCGCGGTGCCGTCGATGCCGTCCTTGACCACCATCGCTTCCAGCGGCGTGCCGACGATGAAGGACTGGCCGACCAGCCGGTGCTCCCAGGCGACCAGCTTGCCGGCGGCATCGAGGCCGGCGCGCACGGTGTGATGGAACATCGGGCGGTAATGGCCGCCCTGGATGTCGTCCTCGCGCGTCCAGACCAGGTGGATCGGCGTCCGGCCGCCGGTCGCCTTGGCCAGCATCGCCATCTCGGCGAAATAGTCGGCCTGCGGCGTGGCGCGGCGCCCGAAGGAGCCGCCGGCCCATTGGGTGTGGATCTTCACCTGCTCCGGCTTCAGGCCGAGGATGGCCGCCACCGTCGCCTGCTCCACCGTCTGGAACTGCGACCCCGCCCAGATCTCGACGCTGCCGTCGGCCTGGACCTCGATGACGCCGTTGAGCGGCTCCATCGGGGCGTGGGCGAGATAGGGGAAGGAGAAGTCCGCCTCGATCACCTTGGCGGCGCCCTGGAGGGCGGCCGCGGCGTCGCCCCGCGCCGCGGCGACGGCGCCGGGCCTGGCGGCCAGCGCCTTGTAGTCGGCCATCATGGTCGAGGTCGAGCGGGTCTCGGCCTTGGAATCGTCCCACTCGACCTTGAGGGCGTCGCGCCCGCGCATCGCCGACCAGGTGTCCCGGGCCAGCACGGCAACGCCGGCGGGCAGCGTCACCACGTCGACGACGCCCGCCACCGCCTTGGCGGCGCTGGCATCCACCGCCTTCACCACGCCGCCGAACCGCGGGGGATGGGCGATGACGGCCGTGAGCTGGCCGGGCCGGCGCACGTCCATGGCATAGATGGTGCGGCCGGTGGTCTTGTCGGCGGAATCCAGCCGCGGCAGCGGCTTGCCGATATAGACCCACTGGTCCGGCGTCTTCAGCGTCACCGCCGTCGGCGGCGTGATGGTGGCGGCCTTGGCGGCGAGAGCGCCGAAGCTGGCGCTGCGGCCGGAGGCGTGGCCGACGACCCCCTTCACCACGGTGATCTCGGCCGCCGGCACGCCCCATTCCGCCGCCGCGGCGGCGACCAGCATGGCTCGGGCGGCGGCGCCGGCCATGCGCATCTGCATCCAGGAATTGGCCGTGGAGGTCGAGCCGCCCGTGCCCTGGAACGGACCGAAGAACAGGTTGTTGTAGAGCTTGGCGTCGGCCGGGGCGAACTCGGCCCTGACCTTGGCCCAGTCGGCGTCGAGCTCGTCGGCGACGATGGTGGCGAGGCCGGTGGCGATGCCCTGGCCCTTGTCGAGATGCTTGATCAGCACGGTGACGCTGTCGTCGGTACCGATGCGCACGAAGGCGTTCGGGGCGGGGCCATCCTTGAAGGTCGCCGCAGCGGCGGAGCGGCCGCCGAAATCGACGACGGTGCCGACGATCAGGGCGCCGGCGACGGCGCCCGCGCCCTGCAGGAAGGCGCGGCGGCTGGGCAGGGGCAGGGGACGCGCCTCGGGCGCATGCAGGGCCTGGAGCTGGCGGGCGGTGATCATGGCGCAGCCTCCTCAAGCCAGCTCTTTGGCGGCTTCGTGGACGGCGGCGCGGATGCGCACATAGGTGGCACATCGACAGACATTGCCGTCGAGGGCGTTGTCGATATCCGCGTCCGTCGGCTTGGGATTGGCCGAGAGCAGGCCGACCGCGGTCATGATCTGGCCGGACTGACAGTAGCCGCACTGCACCACGTCGAGGCGCTGCCAGGCGCCCTGCACCGCCTTGGCGGTCTTGCCTTCGAGGCCCTCGATAGTGGTGACGTCGCGGTCGACGACATCGCGCACCTGGATCTGGCAGGAGCGGACGGGCTCGCCGTCGAGATGCACGGTGCAGGCGCCGCACAGCGCCACCCCGCAGCCGAACTTGGTGCCGGTGAGGTTGAGATGGTCGCGGATGGCCCAGAGCAGGGGCATGTCGGGCGCGACGTCGAGATCGTGGGATTGGCCGTTGACGGTGATGCGGGGCATCGGGCGGACCTCCAATTCGCGGTGGACAGGAGAGCGCGGGCCTTGATCGGCCTCATTGGAACCGAGCTTAACTGCACGCCCGGCGCTGGCAAGACGGCACCCGGAGGCGCTATACTTACCCCATGGATACCAAGGTTCCCGCCGAGCTCGCCCAGACCTGCCTCATCACCCCGGCCAAGGAGGCGCTGGTGCGCGAGATGCTGGCGCGCATCGCCGACAAATGGACGCTGATGGTGGTCGACGCCCTGGAGGGCGAGGCGGAGCTGCGCTTCTCGCGGTTGCGCGAGAAGGTCGAGGGCGTCAGCCAGAAGATGCTGACCAAGACGCTGCGCCAGCTCGAGCGCGACGGCCTGGTGGTGCGGCGCGTCCATGCCGAGATCCCGCCGCGGGTCGACTATCGGCTGACGCCGCTCGGCGAGAGCCTCAGCCATTCGCTCTGCGGCGTGTGGATGTGGGCTGGGACGAATCTCGACGCGGTGGAGCAGGCGCGGGCTGCTTATGACGGGCGAGGTGGGTAGGGGCTTGTCCGGGCGAAGCGTTCACCGGCTTGGCGCGAAACGCCCCTGGCTGGGCAAGACGCCCATACCCTGCGATAGTTACGTCATGAACGAGAGATCTGATGTTGCGATGGCAGGAGGTGCGGCATGACCACCACCCTGTTTGACCAGGCTGTCGAAGCCGTGCGTCGCCTGCCCCCGGAATCGCAGGACGACATCGCTCGCGCCATGCTCAGCATGGCCGATGGCGGCGAGCCGGAACCCATCGACCCCGAGCACCTCGAGGCTGTGCTGGAAGGCCTGGCACAGGCCGATCGCGGCGAGTTCGTCTCCAACGAGAAGGTTGCAGCGCTCCTCCGCAGCTTCGACGTATGAAGCTGGCCGTCACGCCCAAAGCCTACGCCGACATGGAGGCGATACGGGCCTATCTCATCGGAAGGAGTCCAGCCGCCGCCGGCCGGGTGGGCGCGGCTTTCCTCGACGCGTTTCGCATCATTGCCGAGCACCCGAATATCGGTCGCCAGCTCGCCCGGCGCGTGCGCCGCTTCGTGCTGCCGCGCTACCCCTACTTGGTCTTCTACAAGGTGACAGAGGCCGAGGTTCAAATCCTTGCCGTTCGTCACGCAGCGCGTCGGCCCGAGGGGGAGGCGTGATCGACGGCGACGTTGCCTTCCACGCCGCCGTCGATGGAGCATGGGGTCCTCCACGAGGTGCCGAAGCGACCGCTCGGCAAAGTATTCGCGTTCGCCGTCACGACGCCCGCACGATCCGGAACCCCTCCACCTCCTTCACGACAGGCAAATCCTTCCACCTGTCGCTGTCGTGCAGGATGATCAGGCGGCCGAGGTCGCCGGCGATCTCCTTGTTGATGCGGTCGATGGTCTTGAGCTGCTCCCAGATGCTGCCGATGCCGTTGGCGAGGGGCACGTAGACGCCGTCGTGCTTGTGGCCGCAGATGTTGCGGCGGGCATAGACGCAGTCGCCGGAGACGACCAGGCGGCCGCGGGCGGTCTCGATCACCACGAACTGCTGGCCGAGTGTGTGGCCTTCGCCGAGGCGCAGGTGCAGGCCGGGCAGGAGGTCGTCGACGTCGCCCTCGACCAGGTTGAGGCGGTGCTCCACCGAGGCGTCGAAGGCGCGCCGGAGGTCGTCCGGGTTGATGATCTCGGTGAGGAAGCCGAACTGCGGCGGCAGGGCCATGGCCTCGATCCAGCTGAGGATCTCGCGCTTCTGGATGTGCAGGCGCGCCTTCGGGAATTTGCCGATCGAGCCCATATGGTCGAAATGCGCATGGCTGAGCACGATGTCGGTGACGTCGTCCGGGCCGACGCCCATCTCGGCGAGCATGCGCAGCGGCGAGATCCACCAGGGGATGCCGAACTTGACGCTCATCGCCTCGCCGCTGCCCTCGCGCATGAAGCCGGTGTCGACGAGCACGATCCTGTCCGCCCGCCGGGCGAGCACGAAGGAGAAGGGCAGGTCGACGACGCCGGCCTCGTGGGCGCCGTGGACGAGGCTGGCGACCGGCTGGTCCTTGGAGCGGGCGAACTCGACGACGTGGACGTCCCACGTCTTTTCCGGAGCGGTCATGGCTGATCCTCAGCTTTCGGACAGGGACCGTCCGAGGCTGGAGAGCCCGACGGCGACGATCAGGATGGCGCCCTGCAGCACATATTGCGAGAAGGTCGGAGCGCCGAAAATGTTGAGGCCGTTGAAGCCGAAGGCGATGATCAGCGCGCCGATCAGCGTGCCGAGCACGTGGAACTCGCCGTCGCGCAGCGTGGCCGAGCCGAGGAACACCGCGGCGAAGGCCGTGAGGAGATAGCTGTCGGCGGCGCTGGCCGTGCCGCTGCCGAGGCGCGAGGCGAGCAGGATGCCGGTCAGCGCGGCGCAGACGCCGGAGACGACGAAGCCGAGGATCTTGATGCGGTCGACGGCGATGCCGGCGAGCCGCGCCGCCGCCGGATTGCCGCCGACGGCCTGGATCTCCTGGCCGAGCGATGTACGCTCCACCAGCACCCAGAGCCCGCCCAGCACCACCGCCATGATCAGGATGTTGTTGGGGATGCCGAACAGCCAGCGGCCGAGCGAGAGCTGCAGGAAGGCCTCCGGCACGCCGGCGACGATCGGCACCCCGGCGGAATAGGCGAAGGCGAGGCCGGTGAGGATGGTGCCGACGCCGAGCGTGGCGATCACCGAATTGACCCGGACCTTGGTGACGATCAGCCCGTTGACGAGGCCGATCAGGGCGCCGGCGGCGAGCACGATCGCGACGGCGAGCGGGATCGGCAGCCCGTTGCCGACGATCAGGCCGGTGACCAGGATGCCGTGGAGGCTGGCGGCAAAGCCGATGGAGAGGTCGAGCTCGCCGACGATGACGGCGATGGTCAGGCCCGCGGCGATGATCATGGCGAGCGAGGCCTGGTTCAGCACGTTGGTGAAGTTGCTGAGCGTCGGGAAGGCCCGCGGCGACAGCAGGGAGAAGGCGAGGATCATGGCGGCGAGGCCGATGATCGTGGCGTAGCGGGCGAAGAAGCCGAGCGTCACCCGGGCGCGGGGCGACAGGCGGCGGCTCGGGGCGATGTCGGTCATGGCAGGCTTCCCTCCAGCGCGGCGTGGGCGTAGCTGGCCTCGATGATGGCGTTGCGCGACAGGGCCTCGCCCTCGAGCTCGCGGGCGAGGCGCCCCTCGGCCATGACCAGCACCCGGTCGCAGAGGTCCGGCAGCTCGTCCGGCTCGGAGGAGACGACGATCACGGCCATGCCCTTGGCCGCCAGGACGCGGATCAGCCGATGGATCTCGGCACGGGCGCCGATGTCGACGCCGCGGGTCGGCTCGTCGAGGATCAGCACCTTGGGAGCGCGCAGCAGCCAGCGGCCGATCACCACCTTCTGCTGGTTGCCGCCGCTGAGCCGGCCGACCGGGGTCTCGATGCCTGCCGTCTTGACCGCGAGGTCGCGGATGACGGCAAGCGAGGAGGCTTCGCGCCGGCGGAAATCGATCAGCGGCAGGGCGCGGCTGCGCACGATCGCGTCGAGATTGGCGAGCTGCAGGTTGAAGGCGACGCTCTTGCCGAGCAGCAGGCCTTCGGTGCGCCGCTCCTCCGGCACCAGCCCGAGCCCGGCGCGCACCGCCTGCGCCGGCGAGCGCGGCGCGAAGGGGCGGCCGTCCAGCACCATGGTGCCGGCGTCGGGCCGGTCGGCGCCGAAGATCAGGCGGGCGAGCTCGCTGCGCCCGGCGCCGACCAGGCCGCCGATGCCGAGCACCTCGCCGCGGTGCAGGGTGAAGCCGACGCCGCGCACCTTGGGCAGCCGGGCGAGGCCCTCGACCGTCAGCATCGCCTCCCGACGCCCGGAGGCGCGGGCCGGGACGGCGGGCGGCCTGGCCGCGCCGCCGACGATCGCCTCGACCAGGGCCGCGCGGCTGAGATCCGCGCGCTCGAGCTGCGCCACCACCCGCCCGTCGCGGAAGGCGGTGACGGCGTCGCACAGACGCAGGATCTCGTCGAGCCGGTGCGAGACATAGAGCACGGCGACGCCCGAGCGGGCGAGGTCGGCGACGATGGCGAAGAGCGTCTCGCATTCCTCGGCGGAGAGCGAGGCGGTCGGCTCGTCCATGACGATCAGCCGCGCCTTGCGCACCAGCGCCCGGCAGATGCTGATCAGCCAGGCCTCGGCGGTGGAGAGCGTCCGCGCCGGCGCCGAGAGCGGCGCGGTGACGCCGACGCGCGCGGCGATCGGCGCGACCTCGCGGATGACGGCCCGCCAGTCGATCATGCCCCAGCGCGAGGCCTTGGGCAGGCCGAGCATGATGTTCTCGATCGCGGTCATCCCGGGCACCAGGGCGAGCTCCTGGTGGATGAAGCTCATGCCGAGCTCGGTGGCGCGATGCGGAGTCGGGATGGCGACCGGCTCGCCGTCGATCAGCACGCGGCCGCGATCGGGCTGGACGAGCCCGGCCAGGATGCGGATCAGGGTCGACTTGCCGGCGCCGTTGGCGCCGACGAGGCCGTGCACCGCGCCGGGCGCGAGCGCCAGCGACACCCCCTTCAGCGCCTGGGCGCCGCCATAGGACTTGGCGATGTCCTCGACCGCCAGGAAGGGCCGGGCCGAGGCCGCGGCCGGCGGTGAGAGGGGAGCGGAAACCGTCACGAGCGTCCTACTTGCCGAGGGCGTCCGGATGCGCCTTGAGGAAATCGGCGACGGTGTCCGTGGTGATCAGCACCGCCGGCACCTCGGCCGCCTTGGGCGTCCAGCCCGCGCCGGCGGCCTTGATCTCCTTGAGCATCTTCACCATGCGGTAGCCCTCGGTATAGCTGTCCTCCCAGGCCGTGGCGGTCATGTGGCCGTTCTTGATGTTCTCGATCGCCTGGGCATTGCCGTTGACGCCATAGACCTTGACGTCGTCGCGGCCCTGCTGGCGCAGCGAGCCGATGGCGCCGATCGCCGGATCGTCCCAGCAGCCCCAGATGGCGAGGTTGCCCTCGCCGGCGGGATGGGAGGCGAGCCAGGCATTGGCATATTGCGCCCCGTCCTCGAAATAGCCGGGGATGCGCACCTCGTTCTTGGTGATGCTGATCTCGGGGTGCTTGGCCAGGATCTGGTCGAACAGCACCTCGCGGTTGCGGCAGACCTCGCCGGTCCGGTAGGTCAGCGCCAGCACGGCGCCCTTGCCGCCGAGATCGGCCGCCAGCTTCTCGATCACCGGCTCGGCGATCGGGGCGCCCGAGCCGTTGGTGGCGGCGACGGCGCCGCCGAGGCCGCCGCCCCAGGTCACGACCGGGATGTTCGCCGCCTTGGCGGCGGCGAGACCCGCCCCGATCGAGGACCAGGGGAACACCATGTCGATGATGGCGCCGGCGCCGCGCTCGGCGAAGTTCTGGATGGCGGCATTGGCCTGGTCGGCGCTGCCGGCCGCATCGATCACCGACACGGTCCAGCCCTCCTCCTTGGCCGCGGCCGAGGCGCCGGCGATGTAGCGCACATTGTTGGCCTCGGTGGCGGCGATCGAGACGATGCCGAGCAGCGGCCCGTCCGCCGCCGGCGCTTGTCCCGCCGCCAGCGCCAGGCCGGCGGCGACCGCAACTCTCCATGTCCAGCGTGACATCGTTTCTCTCCCGACCTCTTCCATGCAGCCGCGTCTGCGCGCGCTCAGCGAACGTGATCTAACCGTTTCGCCAGATTTTACGATCGCCCGGCCGCTGGCAAGGAAAATCTGGGTGTTTCGCTGGAATTTTGCCCTGGACAAGCCGAAGTGGATCGGTGAGTTTCAGCAAAACGATTAGCTGGGTGTTCGGTGGCAACCATCAAGGACGTGGCGAAGGCAGCCGGCGTGTCGACGGCGACGGTCTCGGCGGTGCTCAACGACACCGCCTATGTCAGCCCGCCGCTGCGCGCCCGGGTGCTCTCGGCGGTGAGCGCGCTCGACTATGCCCCGCTGCTGGCGGCCAAGAACCTCAGGCGCGGCCGCAGCCAGCTGATCGCCCTGGTCGTCGCCGACCTCGCCAATCCCTTCTTCGCCCGCCTGGTGGTGGCGGCCGAGGCGGCGGTGGCGGCCTGGGGCTATGCGCTGGTGCTGTTCAACAGCGACGAGAAGCCGGACAACGAGCGGCGCATCCTGACGCGCATCCGCACGTTGTCCTGCGACGGGGCGGTGCTGGTGCCGGTCGGCAATGCCGCCCACCGGGTGCAGCGCGACTTCGAGGGCAATGCCATGCCGATGGTGCTGTTCGGGCGCGTGGTCGACGACGACCGCTCCGACACGGTGACGATCGACAACGTCTCGGCGGCGCGCCAGGTCGCCACCTATCTCATGGACCTCGGCCACCGCCGCATCGGCACCATCACCGGGCCGCTGCACCTCACCACCGGACGCGGGCGCCTCGACGGGATGCTCGAGGCGATGCAGGCGCGCGGCCTCGCGCCGCAGCCCGGCCATGTCCGCTGCGGCGAGTTTCGCGAGGACGTCGCCTATTCCGTCGCCCGCGAGATGCTGGAGCGGCCCGACCGGCCGAGCGCGCTCTATGCCGCCAACGGCGTCATGGCGCTCGGCGTGATGCGGGCCATGGCCGATCTCGGCCTGAAATGCCCGGAGGACGTGTCGATCGCCTCGACCGACACCATCCCCGGCATCGGGGGCCTCCGGCCGCGCCTCACCCGCACCGAGCATCCCGTGACCGACATGACCAACGAGGCGCTGCGCCTCCTGGTCGACCGCATTAGCCGCGGCAACGACGTGCCGCCGCGCAACGTCGTGTTCCAGCCGACCCTGGTGCTGGGCGAGAGCTGCGGGCCGGTCGTGGCCTAAAGCAGCTTCTCGTTGCTATCGCCACGATTCCCTCAATGCTTGAGGGAACCCGTTGCGTATTGGATGAGCATGGCGAGGACGATGATGAGGCCCATATAGACCTGCTGGTGGTATCCTGGGACGCCTGCGAGGTTCATGATGTTGGCGATGAT